>JBAYKT010000001.1:0-104095 GCA_041664445.1 Patescibacteria group bacterium
GCCGCTTTCGACCGCTCAGCCACCTCTCCAATTGTTTTTAATTCTATGGTATAATCACTATATAAAATATACAAACCCTTGTCAAACAAAAAATATGGCCGAAAATAACTTAAAATCTTTAAAATGGCAAGTGCCGGAATACCATACTCCGGAACGAAGCAAATCGTGGTATATTATCGCTTTTTCCTTCATTGCCATCTCATTATTCTTCTGTTTTTTCAGCATCTCTAATTGGCGTCTAGAATTTCTCGGTTACAACGGCAACTTTTTATTTGCCCTAATTTTGATAATGGCCGCCATCATTACCCTAATCAACGAAAGTCGCCCGCCGCTAATTGTGGATGTGGAAATCGGTCCAGAGGGAGTGAAAATAGGAGCTAAATTTTTTGACTACGACGAAATTAAGAATTTTTCCGTTCTCTATAAACCCAAACAAAGCGTTAAAAGCATGTATCTGGAATTTAAAAATTCAATGCGTCCGCGACTGGCTATTCCTCTGCGCCGCATGGACGCTTTAACCGTTCGTAATTATTTAGTTAGATATTTAGACGAAGACCTAGAACGTACTGACCCGCCGCTATCCGAACAGTTGACTAAACTGCTAAAATTGTAATAAGATAAGAGCAGTTTTAACGCACTCATCGTTCAACGGATAGGACGTAAGCTTGCGGAGCTTGAGATCCAGGTTCGATTCCTGGTGGGTGCACCAATAGGGATTAATTGTCATGATTAATTTATCCTCAAAAATATCCGAATTATCCCGCGTTGGGAAAGTCGGAGCCAAACTTCTTAAAAAGCTCGGTCTGGAGAATATCCAAGACCTGCTTTTTTATTTGCCTTTCCGTTATGATGATTTCAGTCTAATTTCCAAAATCGTCGATTTACAAGTTGGCCAAACTACAAATGTCCGCGGCGAGATTCAGCTAATTCAAAACAAGCGCAGCTTTAAAAGAAAAATAAATATTACCGAAGCTTTAATCAGCGACGAAACCGATTCCTTAAAAGTCATCTGGTTTAATCAGCCCTTCTTAGCCAAGAATCTTAAACCGGGCGATATTATCTCTTTAGCTGGTCGCGTGTCCGAAAGCCAGGGGCAACTGACCATGATTTCGCCGCAATACGAAAAAGTTTATGGGGCTGATTTAGTCCATACTCAAGGCTTAATCCCTAACTATCATTTAACTGAAGGCTTAACGCAAAAGCAACTGCGCTATTTTATCAAACAGATTATTACGCTGGCCGATAAAGTGCCGGAGTGGTTGCCAAGAGATATTATAAAAAAAATTGGGCTGATTGATTTAGCGGCAGCTCTCAAAAAAATTCATTTTCCTAAAAACAAAGAAGACGCTGAAGAGGCTCGTCGGCGCCTGGCCTTCTCCGAATTATTTTTACGCCAGTTAAAATCACAAATGATTAAAAAGGAAATCAGCGAACGCCAAGCGATTTCTATTAAATTCCAAGAAGCGGCCACCAAGGATTTTGTCGGTGGTCTGCCCTTTCAATTAACGGATGACCAGAAAAAAGCCGCTTGGGAAATAATTCAAGATTTAGGCAAAGCCCGTCCGATGAGCCGTTTGTTGGAAGGCGATGTCGGTAGCGGCAAAACCGTAGTCGCGGCGATGGCGATGTTCAATGTCGCCAAAAATAATAAACGCTCCGCTTTAATGGCTCCGACCGAAATCTTAGCCGAACAGCATTTTAACTCTTTAAATAATCTGTTTAAAAATTCCGAATTTAAAATTGGACTTTTGACCGGCACTAAAAAAGTTAAGGACGTGAACGAATTTGATATTATTGTTGGCACCCACGCTATTATTCAAAAAAAGGTGAATATTGAAAATCTAGCTTTAGCTATTGTCGATGAGCAGCATCGTTTCGGCGTTAACCAGCGCCAGCAAATTATTGATTTTAATAAAAAAGATGATTCCGTGCCACATTTTTTATCATTAACTGCCACCCCAATTCCCCGCTCTCTAGCTTTAGCGATTTACGGTGATTTAGATTTATCAATCATTAAAACTCTGCCTAAAAATCGCAAACCGATAATCACTAAACTAGTAAAAGAAGCTGAACGCCAAAAAGCTTATAATTTTATCAGTGAACAAATAAAATCCGGCCGGCAAATTTTTGTCATTTGCCCGCTAATAGACGAGTCCGATAATTTAGAAACTAAATCTGTTAAAGCCGAGCATAAAAGATTAGCCGAAGAAATTTTCCCGAACTTTAAAGTTGGCTTATTGCACGGCAAAATGAAAAGTGCCGATAAAGAGGCGGTGATGAAAAGTTTTTCAAATAAAGAAATGGATATTCTGGTTTCAACCTCAGTTATTGAAGTCGGAATTGACGTCCCTAACGCCTCCGTTATTTTAATTGAGGGCGCCGAACGTTTTGGTTTAGCTCAACTTCATCAATTCAGGGGTCGTGTCGGTCGCAGTGAACATCAATCATATTGCCTACTCTTCCCCTCCAAAGAAGAAAACAACAGCGATAAGACAATGGATAGGCTCGGTGCTTTAGAAAAATATAATGACGGCTTTATGCTCGCCAAAATTGATTTAAAAATGCGCGGTGCCGGTGAAATTTACGGCGACACGCAAAGCGGTTTTCCGGAACTACAAATTGCCTCTCTCTTTGATTATGAACTTATTAAAAAATCTGCTGAAGAAGCGGCAGTGATAATTAAAACAGATTCAGATTTGCGCTCTCATCCACTCCTGCGCGAGAAACTGGGCGAATGGGAAAATAAAATACATTTGGAATAATTTCAATACAATTTAAACAAGAAAAAAAGCATCTTTTTGGGATGCTTTTTTGGTAAGACTTTTTTAGCCTTACTGAGCTTTTGCTTCGGTTTGGTTGTCTTGGTTGGCCTGGTTGTTTTGTTTTTTTTCTTCGTGAATAAACATCCAGCATGTTGTTATGGCTATTAATAACCATATAAATGCTAGCCCGGGACAAGCAACCGTAAAATCACGTAGCCAATCAGTTATGCTGCCTTCTGCGGATTTAAATCCGGAAATAATAAAGGCGCCAAAAGCAATGACCATCCAGGCAAGGCCGAGGAAACCAATTCCCCAATAGATTAACAGCGCGATGCCGAAACCTTTTTCCACTACTGGATGATCCAGAATTTCTCTTACGAGGCCTTTAAAGGCTCTTTTTAACTTCAACATTTTCTTAGGAATACGAGATTCTGATGATTTCATTTGATATGATTTTAAGGTGAATTTCAAAGTACTGAAAGCAGTATAGCACACTTTTGAGCTATTGTCAATACTAAAGAAATATGGTGCTTTTTATGGCCAAAACTAGCCATACTTGACAATTAGTGTTTTGTGTAGTATGATGGTTTTATCTTTTTAAACTTTCATTAACAACAAAAAAAACAAAGCATGGGTAAAGAAACAGTTGTAGCCGCAATCAATGGCGGTAATGGTAAAAAAGTTCAAGGAATAGTAGGCGATTTTGAAACGCCTGATGGCAAAAATGTATTTGTGGAATTCACGGAACATAAAAGTGATTCACCACAAAAAGTGCCTTTCAACAAAATTCAGTGGCCTCACCACAAAGCCCGGTCTGCCGCCGAAACAAAACAAACAAGCACTCTGGCTGCCTGGGGAAAAACAAACGGCGTTAACAGTGCCGAAGAAATGTTTAACCAGGAAGAAATTGCCGTCTATGTTCCGGCCGACTAACGGCCAAAAAACAAACAAAACAAAACAAAAAAGCGAATCAGCTCAAGATTCGCTTTTCTTTTTTTTAAATCAATTTTAAACTATTTTATAAACTCCACCAATTCATCCAAATTTTTAATTTTTATCAATTTCAATTTCCCCGTCTTAATATCTGTATTCGGAATCAAGGCCGCTTTAAAACCTAAGCGCTCCGCTTCTTTTAGTCTTTCCTCCAAACGAAAAATATTACGCACTTCCCCACCCAAGCCAATTTCTCCCAAGACAACCGTGTCGCGCTTAAAAGGTTTATTTAAATAAGACGACATAATCGCCGCCACGGCCGCCAAATCTAAAGCCGGATCAGCAATGCGCAAACCGCCGGCGACATTTAAAATTATATCTTGCGCCAACAGATTTATTTTAGTCCGCTTAGAAATAACCGCGCTTAAAACCTGCAAACGATTCAAATCAAAACCGCTCGCCTTGCGCTGCGGATAGCCAAAGGCCGTCTTGGAAACCAAGGCCTGCAAATCAATCATAAAGGGTCGCGTGCCTTCAATCACACAACCGAGCACCGAACCAGGGATGTCGCCGTTACCAGTTTCGATAAAGACGGCGCCCGGATTTTTTACTTCTTTGAAACCTAAACCAGTCATTTCTAAAACTCCCAATTCATTGACCGAACCAAAACGGTTTTTAGTGGAGCGCAATAAAGAATAGTTATGACTCGTTTCCGCTTCCAAAGATAAAACCGTGTCAACGATATGCTCCAAGGATTTTGGCCCGGCAATCTGGCCGTCTTTAGTAATATGGCCAATCAATAAAACCGCGATATCATTTTCTTTAGCGAGTTCCAAAAACTTAACGGCTGTCGCTCTAATCTGGCTGATGCCACCGGCCTCAGAAATTACTTGACTGGAATAAACCGTCTGAATAGAATCCACAATTAAAATATCCGGCTTCACGGTTTTAACGGCCGCGATAATTTTTTCCACGTTTGTCTCCGAAATAAATTTTAAATTATCCAAATTACAGTTTAATCTGTCCAAACGACTTTTTACCTGAGCAGCTGATTCTTCCCCACTCGCGTAAATAACTGCCAATTTGCTAGTCGGACCGCCGGCAATCTGAGCCACTAGAGTTGATTTGCCGATTCCCGGTTCACCGCTTAATAGAACCAGCGAACCCGGGACCAAGCCGCCGCCCAAAACCCTATCAACTTCTTCTAAGCCGGTAGGTAGGCGCTTTAGCGAACCAGCCTTAATCGTTCGCAAATCTAAAACTTTAGCGGCGCCAACTTTATTAGCAACAGCCGCTTTTTCTTGGTGGCTATCGGTTAATTGTTCACTTAGTGTCCCCCAAGAACCACATTCCAAACAACGCCCATTCCATTTAGGAAACTGGGCGTCGCAATTAGCACAAACAAAGATTGATTTGATAGCGGGCATAATTCTATTATAACTAATACTGGTTAAACTGGGGCTAAATTATTTTTTCGTCTGCCAAACAGCTTTATCAACTAGCCATTCACCATTAACTTTCTTCAAAGAAATAGCAATATCTTGATTATAGGCGCTGCTTTCTGAACCCTCACCGATGCTTTCGCGGCGGGCGGTACTAATGGTAATTTGGGCGGTGCCGGCTTTTTCGTCATAAGCCGATGCCTTGCCAGTAATGGCGGTGGTAGTGATGCCGTAATAAGCATCTCCGTCTTTAGCTGCTGCTCGTAAACCAGTGACGTATTCATCAGCCCAAGTTTTCATGTTGCTGGTCATAAAAATCTGTAAATCGGAAAAGTTGCTGAAATTAGAATAATTAGAATAAGAACCAAATCTCTCCGCAAAAGCTTCGGCGGTTTTTACCAAATCAGCTTCCCCTGATTTGTAAGCGCCGGCTTGGCTTAAATCATATTGTTGATAGTTTCGAGGTTTATCGCCAGGAGTAGTCGTCGGCGTGTTATCGCCGCCAGGTAAAGTATTAATGATGGTTGTGCCGCCATTATCGACCGGGGCGACTACCGACTCCTCAGTCCCGTAGAAAAAACTGAAATAAATAATCAGACCCAGGAGAATAAGTCCTAAAATAATGATAAATACTCCTAAAGATTTGCGATTTGTTTGCATATTTTTAAAATTTATTGATGAAAAAACATTAACTCTTTAAAAATTTTAAACTTGAACCCCTTCCTGTTCTTGCTGACTCTCTTCAAATTCTTTTTTAGCCTCTTCCAATTCCAAAAGCTGACGTGGGTCAGAAGTAATCAATTGATCTTCCGTATAAGAAGCTACGACTTTCATCGCCACATGTTTGTTGCCGGCAAAGAAAATTCCCTCCCCGATTCCGCATTCTAATAATAAGTAACGTTCGCCTTCGGTCAAAATAAAAGTCTTTTGAATCAAATCAATAGCCGCTGGCGATTGCTTCAATAAAATTTGTAAAGAAGAATTATTAACAATCGCTTGCCCGTAAGGAGAAGTCAAAAAATCATTAACATCCTGAGTAATCGTCGTGACACCGAGATAATATTTACGGCAACGTTTAACGAGCGCGAAAATAAATTTAGCCGAGTCTTCATGTTGCATCATCCACCAAGCTTCATCAATAACCAAGACTCTCTTTTTCATTTCACTCCGAACAACATTCCAAATATAATTAACAATTGTATAAATCGCCATTGGGCGCAATTCATCCTCCAAGTCGCGCACCGAAAAACAAACCAGCTGGTTATTCATCTCCACATTAGTCGGCGCATTCAATAGTCCCGCAAAAGTTCCTTGGGTATATTTTCTTAAACGCAGAGCCAACTCATTGCCGCCCTCCATACCGTCTAGAACTTGCTCTAAATCAGACATGACTGGTGGCTCAATTTTTGATAAATCGGAATCAGGCGTAATATCCTTCTTGGCATAAGTTTCCAATAAGGCCCGGTCAACAATTGAATCCTCATCATAACTTAAATTACCTAGCATCAAACGCACCAAACCCTTAAGTGTAATGACAGCGCTACGGATAATATCTTTGGGGCGCGCTTCGCCGCCAATAGAACGCGGTAAATCAAAAGGATTAATTTTGTTTTCACTCGCGAGCGAAATATTGATATAAGTGCCGCCAACCGCTTCAGCTAAATGTTTATATTCATATTCAGGATCAATAACAATCACTTCCGTACCCAACATTAAAGAGCGTAAAATTTCTAATTTAATAGCATAACTTTTACCGGCGCCGGAAGTGGCGAACACGACCGAGTTGGCATTTTGCAAAGAAAAGCGATCAAATAAAATTAAACTATTATTATGACGATTAATACCATAAAGAATGCCGCGATCGCTGGTAAGTTCGCTGGAAATAAATGGGAAAGACGAAGCAATCGGCGACGAATTCATGTTAAAAGCAATATAGAGTTCATCATTACCTAGTGGTAAGGTGGAATTAAAACCTTGTTCAGCTTGATAATAAACCCGGCGGGAATAAACTAAGCGCGAACCAAAAATATCTTCCACTTGATCAGAGACCCTATCTAAATCTTCAAGATTATCGGCATAGATTGTAACGTAGAGCGCAAATTGAAAAAACTTCTCCGTTCCCTGAGTAAGCGCATCGCGCAAATATTCAATGTCGCGCAAAGCGGTTTCTCGGAGCGGATCGCGGGCAGCGCCTTTTTCGGCATCGGAAATAATCTGCGCCTCCAAAGCACCGACTTTATTTTTTAATTGTTTTAAAATAATGGCGCTATTAACCGGATAGAAGAACATGGAAATATCAAAAGTCAGGTTAAGGTTAATAATCGGCGCAAACCAGCCGATAGAAATATAGCGCGGGTAACTGATAACAAAAATGGTGCGCAAAAACTTGTCGCCCAGATAAAGGTGGTTGGGGTTAACCTTAAGACTGGCCGGCGCAATAATATCTTTAACAGATAGAACGCCGCGCCGAAAAGCTTTCTCCTCCTCAATTACTTCCCTAGTCAAAACTGGGTCCGCTTCAATTTCCGGTACCGACGTTTTCTGGCTGAGAGAAATCGGCGTCTGCATGGTTATTTTCTCGCCTTTTTCTTGTTTATTAAAATTTATCATATAACAACTAACATTATCCCAATTTTAATTTATCAACATCCATTAACTGCTGATTCTTGGAAGTTTCGGGATTATAAGTTTTATAAAAAAGCTCAATTAAACTTTGGGTATCAAGTCGCGCCACAGAAACCCCCATCGACTCCAAGCCGCCGACCACGCTATCCAAACGGCGATCAAGCATTTCTTGATAGCGCTCAAAAGTCTTTCCTTTTAATTTAATGACAGTTGCCGGTCGGAGCGCTTCCTTGAGTGAACTGAAAAATCCTTTACGTTTATCGGTTAGGGGGTCATAAGGAACGGTTACTAAAAATCGTTTACTCATAATGCGTCCCAAGGAAGTCAATTCTTTAATATACTGAATATAGTCGGCTGTCTGCAATTTTAATAATTTATTGGTTTGCTCTTTTTCCTTGTCTTTCAAATATTCTAAATAATTATCAATATCCAATTCACGCGATTGGATAACAATTTGCATGGAAAAATTGAGATTATTTAAAAATCTAACATAAGAGCTGATAACCGCGTTTTGTTCATCTTCGCTCTTTAAAGCAAAATTAATACTGGATACCAACAAAACGGCGCGCAAAGTACCATCCTTCATTACGACGGTATCATCCTTAATTTCGGCAATATCTAAATATTGCTGAGTTGAGGCGTTAATTTTGCTTCCGGACATTTGATTGGCCATAAAATTATTGTTCGCCTTTATATCGTCCCTGGGTATCAACTATCAAGGCGACTTCCGCTAAACGTGATTTTTTATAATATTCTTTCGGCGCCGGCTTAGCGACGGTCGGACTAATATCAATTTGCTTCTCTTGAACTTCCGTCACCGCACTATTATTCCAAATTCTTAAACGAGGGCGGCGAATCGTCTGGATAGCGTTTAAAATAAACAAATGAAAGGGGCGGCCATTTACTTTAATGAAAGCGAACATTGCCGCAACGATAAAAATTATGACAGCAATAGTTACGAACAAAGAAAAATCAAATAAACGATAACAAGCGCCAATCAACACAGCTGCCACTAAAAAAATAACAAATTGGCGAGTAGTAATCGGCCCGATGATTTTACTTTCAACGTCAATAAATTGGGGGACGGTAAATTGCTGCATAATAAATTAAAAAACTAATTTGCTATTTAAGCTCATTATAGCCTCAATTTCTTCCAAACTTAAACCTTCTTCATGGCGGCCTTCTCTAGCGGTAATCGCCTCCTTAAGCGGCAAATTAGAACTAACGGCATCAGAAACAATTTTTAAATATAAACGATTAACTGGACTCTTGCGCCAAGCGCTGATGCCCATAATCATCTTTTCATAGCCGTCATGTTCCAATAATTTTATTTTATTAAAAACTTTAACCGTCATCTCTTCCGGAGTTTTGCCCAAGCGACGGAAGTTCATTAAATCCAAAAATTGCAATTCCTCCAAAGGACCCATAATCTTAGGAATGGGCTTAACGTCATGCATTTGCTTGCGCCCGCTATCTTCTTTGGACGCCACTGTTCTGGCGGAGGCAGTATTAAATGAACCGCGGGCTTTACCTGGCGCAAGCGGAGAGCCGGTAGCAGGAATAGTCGAAGCGGCGACTAATGGCTTAGAAACAACGGGAGCATCTTCAGAAATATTAGCAATTCTAATTGCTCCTTTAGCGGCCAAACTTTTATCAGCAAATAATTTCTTAATTAAACTATTCGCCTCTGGTTTTTGCACAATTAATTTTTCTGGGGAATTTTTTGGCTGGTCATTTAGGGGTGCGCTCACTTTAGGAGCGGAGTTTGTGTTTACGGCCGCCACCTTTAAGACTGGGGCCTCGGTTTTTATTTCTGGCTTAGGGGCAGGCTTAACTTCAGGTTTCTTCTCCAACAAGGAAGGAGCTTGATTTTTAGATCCGGCTTTAAGCTCCAACATCATTTCTGGAGCAGCAATACTCTTGGTCTCACCGGAGGCCAGAGCGCGCTTCAAATCATATTCCCCGCTCAATTTAGGAGCTAAAACGCTGCCGGCCGCCTTATCGGCGCTGGAAATAATCTTGTCTAAACGGCTAGCGGGAACCGGAGACTTAATTGAGCTTTCAACTTCGCCATTATATTTATACTTATGGCTATCGCAAACTTTCAAAACTCTATCAACTTCAATGGCGCTTAAACTTAGGCCGCCGGTTGGAATGTCCTTAGCTAAAGAAGCACGGGTATCAATGCGACTGCGAACACCGCGCAAATAAGTCGCCAATATTTTCTTCAAGCGTTCAACCAAAAATTCGCTAGGAATAAGCAGGCCCGCTTCTTTAATTAGTAAATTAATATCTTTGTATAAATCCAAAACTCGCAGTTCCGAAGAAATGCCGACATAATCGGCGACTGGAGCAAATATTTTAGTTTTCAATTCTTCGGTCAAGCTATCGGCCTGCTCAGGAGCTAAACTAAATTCACTAGCGAAAATAAGCGGTAACTCTTTAAGGGTCAAAGTTTTAATCATTACTTTCATAACCACCATTGCCAAATCAACCCGATAACGGCTTTCAATTTCCGACAAAAGAGACATGGCGCTATCAGAAGAAACCTTGTCTTTCAAGTCTTTAGGCAGACTATTAAATTGTTGCAAGTAGTCGAACATTAGCCCTTAAAAAGCGAAAAAATAAACAGAAGTTGTTTTATCCTTCTGTTTATCATTTTAACATATTTTAGGTTAAATTGGAAAGTCAAAATCAAAGCGTGGTTATTGGACGGCTTTGAGTAATGTAGAACTTGCCTTTTTCTTGCGCCCATTCAATATCACAGGGGAATTTATAGTGATTTTCAATCGCTAAACAGATTTTAGCCAGCTCAATTATCTGCTTACCGCTTAGTTTTTGTTTGCCTTGCGCCGACTTTAAAACCGGCACCCACTTAACACCACCTTTTAAGCCTTTAATAATCTGCCGTTCTTGCTCCGAGATGTTAATATCGATAATACTGAGCTCTTTTTTTTCTAGTACATACGAATCCGGGGTTACCGAACCGGAAACAATGGCCTCTCCCAGCCCATAGCCGGCCTCAATAATCATTTGATTGCGATCTTGAGTCACTGGATGAACCGTAAAAGCAATTCCGGAAATTTCTGAATCAACCATTTTTTGCACGACCACCGCCACGCTCACTTTAGTTTTTAGCATCTTTTTTTCGTGACGATAAAAAATCGCTCGCGGCGTAAATAATGACGACCAACATTTTTTAACATTATCCAATAAAGTTTTATCGGTGGTATTTAAATAGGTCTCTAATTCTCCGGCCCAAGAAGCGGCCGAAGAATCTTCAGCGGTCGCGCTGGAACGAACGGCGACAAAAGACGCTTTTAATTTTTTAAACTCGGAGCTAATATCTTTTGCCAAATCAGTCGGCATTTTCGCGCCGGCAATCAGCGCTCTAATTCGTGAAGAAGCGCCATCAACCGAATTTACATCTTTATAATTAACCTTTTTTAATTGCGCTTCCAGTTCTTGAGTTAAATCAGTTTCTTCTAAGAATCGGTCGAAAGCCTCGGCTAAAATCACAAACCCCGGCGGCACTTTAAGTCCGGCCTGAGTCATCTCTCCGAGCGACGCCCCTTTGCCGCCGGCAATGGCCGCGTCTTTTTTACCAATTTTTGAAAATGGCTTGATAAGCATATTATTTATAATTAATTTTTACCAATTAAATCAACTTTACCATGCGTCGCGTCAACGTCAATAATTATACCATCTTTAATAATTTTAGTAGCAATTTTCGTGCCCACAACACAAGGGATGCCTAACTCACGGGAAATAATGGCCGCGTGGCAAGTTATCCCGCCCACATCAGTCACAATCGCCGAAGCTTTTTTAATCGCCGGTACTAAATCTGGCGTTGTCGCAATAGAAATCAAAATATCGCCCTGCTTCATTTTGGCCATATCCGCAATTACATTCACAACTTTAGCTTCGCCGCGGGCTCGTCCCGGAGAAGCGCAATCACCGGCTAAAATTTTAACATCGGTAATTTCTTCCTTAATAATATTTAACTTAGCTACAAAATCTTTAGCTTTAACGCCGGTCAAAAATACTTCGCTTGCCGGATGATATCGAGAATAAAAAATACTAAAATTATAGCGCTCATTAAGTAGTTCCGCGGACATCTTCCCTCCCCTAAGTAACGCTGATAATTCTTCCGGATTAAAATAACGCACTTGGCGCAATGATAAATAGTGACGACGCCCAACCTCCTTATATAAATTTTCTAAAACGGAAAGCGCGCAAAAAATAGCGTCTTTACGCGTCCCTTTAGTAAAAACTAAATCGCGCGCAAATTTTAAAATTCCTAAATGTTCATCATCAATGCTTAACTTTTTAACCAGTTCCTGCTGCCGCGCTTCAGTTTTTAATTTATTGTCTTCGCTTTCTTGAAGCGCTTGACCAGGATTTATCTTCTGTCTGATTAAGCTGCTTAAAATATCAATAAAATATTCTTGATTCCAGGCCGGGCCAACCATGCCATAGCCCAAAAAGCCAAAATCGGCAGTATGTTTTTTTATATCTAGAGCCGTCTGTTTGTTTATTTTATTTAGTTCCTCAGCGATGATTCTGGTTTCGGTAAAACTAAAATAATTTTTCAGTTTTGCATCGGCGATTATACCCTGCAAAATTAGGAGCAAGGCGCGATATTCTTCAGCTGATTTTGAGGGCTGGAGCGGCGTGGTTAAAACGGAAAAAACATCTCCGAGCGACAAACCGGCAGTCTTTACTCTCGGTTCTAAATAACCCATCAAATATTTAGAAAATGTACCTTCGCCAAAATCTAAAACCGTTTGCGGAATATGCAACAAATGCAAATCAGTATAAATTTTAAAAAACTTTTCAAAAATATCTGCCAGTTCGGCATCCGAACAAGCCTTCAAATTAGTTTTTTTTAATTTGTCGGCCGCCCGATAAAGAGTGTCTACTCGAGAATCCAGGTCGCCAATATATTGCTCGCGCCACTTGGCGTCAATTTTAACGCGCTGAAAAATTTCCGCACTCAATTCATAAAAATCAGATTTGGATGTTAAAAGCTGGCAAAAATTATTTTGGAAAATAGTCACTAGCGTCCTAAGGCTAGATTTAAATCCATACAACTGAGAAAATTCGGCGGCCATCTTAGCGTTCCAAGCAGGAGAAGTGAAAAGTGGATAATAATTTGGCATTTCTTCCAAACAAAATATTTCTTCACCGACATTGGCGCCGCCATGCTTTTTAAACATCGATTCCAATTCGGCAAAAAATTTACCCTGCTGGTCGGCAAAAAAATATTTCTTGCCATTAATAGTTTCAGTTGTTAAAAATCCGCCCTTAAGCAAATTAGCCAATTCTTTATGAACATTGGCTTGGTCTAAATTTAAGTTTTTAACTACCTCGCGGGCGTAATATTTTTTATCCTTGTTCTTAAAAAATAAGGACATAATAGCTAAACGCGCTTGGGAACTAATTAATTTCTCTAACATATATTTTGTATAATTATGGCTTAATTATACAAATAATCTTGTTTAATTGTCAATACTATATTGTAAAAAATACAATATAATCTTTGGGTAAATTTAAGCGCGACTAATAACTTTAACCAACCCTTTATCAGCATCGACTTCGACCACGTCCCCATCTTTTAAGGCTTTAGTGGCAATTTTAGTAGCAATAACGCAGGGTTTGCGCATTTCCCTGGCCACGATAGCGGCATGACTGGTTACTCCACCCTGATCGGTTACAAAGGCGGCTGCCTTCTTCATAGCTGGCACCAAATCCGGTTGAGTAGAAATTGAGACCAAAATATCCCCCTCCTTCATTTTAGCCATGTCAGAGATGACATTTACTATTCTCACCGTTCCTCGGGCTTGCCCCCGACAACCGCACTGTCCCTTAAGTTCGGAAACTGAAACATCTTCATGTTTTTGAATATACTTGCTGGCAATATTTTTAGCCTCTTCCCCACTAAAAAATAATTCCGTATCTTTCGCTGTATAATAAACACAAAACTCCACGCGCTTTTTAACTTCAGCTTTATCAAGCACACTATCAAATAGAGCCGCCTTAATTTCTGAAGATTTCATAAAGCGCAATTCTTTTAATTTTAAACCGACACGCTCGGCAATTTCTTCCAAGATAAAAGTAGTTTTATAAAGCGCAAACAGCTGAGCATAGCGACGATAAATTTTTGTAACCATAAAATCACCCCAAGCCGAGAAAAAGCGCTGAATATCTTTGCTTAATTTTAATTCCTTGATTAACTCTGTTCTTTCTTGAAGAACTTTCTGAGCATGCTCCTCATGCTCGGCAAAAGTTTCCGCCAAATGAGCGTCACCATTAACCATTCTGACTAATTCTTTCAAATAATGTTCAAAATCATAAACGCCCTGTTCTTCCGTGTAAATAAACTTAGTATAAAAATACTGATGATAATGATCTTCTAGGCGTTCCATAATTTCCGGGGCAATTTTAGCTTTTAAACCGCGAACAACTTCTGAAAACTTCGCCTCATATTCTTCGCTGTGCGTATAAAGACCAAAAAACTTCACGTCCTCTTCCTTAAACTTGCGAAATAACTCTTTAAAAATGGCTAATTGATTGGTGTTTTGCTGAACCATAATTCCAATCTGCATTAAATTGTCCTGCTCTTCCTTTAACATTGAAGCTTTATCCGGCTGAGTCAAAAGCGCCATGTATTCTTCAATCTGATTTTCAGCAACACCAAAATCTTGCAAAATACTTTTGCCGCGATTGGTTAAATTATCGCCGAACATATCGGCCGCCACCGGAATCCAGCCATAGCGATAATAATCGAGATGAATATTTTCATGCTCCTGATAATATTGCCAGAGTTCTTCTTTGCTTAATTTTTCCAAGCCACTTTCCGGAATTTTGGCCACCACTTCATTTAATTTATCGGCGAAGAATCTAATTTTAGCATTAACATCTTCCATAAAATCGATGTCGCCCAAAAACTTATTAACCAAATGCTCGCCGCCTTCGTAAGCATCTTGTTTATCAAAATAAAACCACAGGTTGTAGCCCTGATAAACTCCGACAATCTGCTGATAAGCATGGCCGCCTGGTTCTTGAAAACCATTAGTAAAACAATAGAATGGGATGGCCATAAACCAAGGACTGATATTCATTATTTCCTCCGCTAAAAACCAATCATGTTTAAACATTTTTTCCAAATTCTGATTATTATTTTTAGCGAGTAATGATTTTAATTCCGTAATTGCTTTATAGTTCTGATTAAGAAAATAGTATTTCTTCTTGCCCCTTGTTTCCTGGACAACGACCCCCTCTTCAATTAAGCCGGCTAACTCGCGTGAAACATTGGCGTTATTTTTGTTTAACGCCGTGGCAATTTCTCCTAAATATAATTTAGGTTCCCCGCCTTGCTCTGAATTACTTAAAAGCTCAAGAATTTCGTAAGCAGTTTGTGATTTAAACAAGTTTTTCATATTTTTTGTTTAATAAACAATGTTTATAGTCTAATAAGCAAATAATATAGCAAAAGCGGAAAAAAGTCAATAGTCATGGTCTAAAACAATCAGCTATTGACAAATAAGTAATAATGTTATATAATATAGGGGTTGAACATTAAAAATTCCATATTATAAACCAGGCTCAAAAGGCCACAAAATCTGTTAATGATGAGTAAAAATCTGATTTATGTCCGACACGGAAAAAAAGATGGCGAAAACATCGCCAAAGATGCTTTAGCGGCAATAACAAAAAGCGGTATCCCGATGGTAAATGACCTCTGCACAGGCCAAAAAATTCGTATCCACGATGGTACAGAGTATGACCGCACACGGCAGACGGTTAAGGCTTATGAAGTCTTCTTGGTAGGCATTCAGGAAAATGATGGGGTTGATTGTGAAATTGTCGGCTACATCCCTGCTGACCCACGCCTGGGCAATAAAGCCCTCTTTGATGAATGGACGGCCAATCCGGACGTCACCGCCGACGCTACTACCAGAAATTGGTACCGGGCTTTCGAGGACTACAATCCCATGTTTATTACCCGGGTCCAATTGGGCGCCCTCGCTGCTCTGCGCGACATTTTCGCCCAAGCCGAAGATGGCGACTTAATTCTCTCCGTTGGTCACACACCAATGATTGAATGGTCAGCCTTCGCCTGTGACCCTTACGAGAATATTTCTCGTGATCTTAAACTGGCCGAATTGACCGGCTTCATCTTCACCGAAGAACTCGGGGAAATCACTGTTACTGGCTTTATCGAAGCTGAAATTTAAAACGCTGCCCGACGGAATCGCGCAACTAAAAACCGACATCATCAAAAGTGCCGGTTTTTTTCTTTTTAAAATTAATTCTAAAATTTATTTAGCCAATTTCTGACTTCCCTTTTAAGTTGAGCCGGGTTTTGATAGAGAACTGTTTCGATGCCAATCTTTTTAGCATTAATAAAATTATAATCTTGATCATCTATTAATAATGTTTCCGCCGGAGAATGACTAAAACGTTTTAATAAATATTCCATCGCCTCTTTGGATTTTTTTTCCAGACCTAAATTATAACTATTGATTATCACCGGGAAATAACGGTTCAATCTGTATAGGTTAACAATCTCATTAAATTGGCGCGGCGTATTTTTGGAAAACACGACAATTTCCGCTTTTTTGTTTTTCCAATCTTGAGCTAATTTAATTATCGGCTTATTCAATTTTTGAAAAGAGATATGGATTTTTCTTAATTCCGCGCCTGTCTCGTTAAGATTCAATTCTTTAACCGCCAAAGCAAAGGATTGCGCCTCGGTCATTTTGCCCATCGTTGCCGCTGTAAAATATTTATGATAAACAACTTGATAGACCGCGTCATAATCAAGCTGATATTTTTTGGCAATCCACTGACAAGTTTCTTTATAACTGCCGATGGTGATTACCCCAAATAAATCTAAAATTATAAACGGCATAAATATTAATTGGTTATATTTTAGCGCTCTCTTCTAAATGCTGACCGAGATGCTTGGATTTCTTTATTGCCTCTTCAAAGGTGGCACGTTTATTTAAAATTTTAGCAATTGCTTCTTTGCTAACTGCTATTTCTTTTTGCTCGCCCTTATCTTGATAGGATAATTTAATAGTTTGTTCTGTCCCCTTATTTGCAATCTTAATATGCAAGCCTTCCGTCTCCGCCCAGCCATTTTTTAAGTCGGCAATAAATTCAGCGCGCGCCTGTGCTCCCATTTGTTCTTTTATAACTTCCGCTAAAAATGGCTCGGCGACAGATTGGTGAGTTGCTAAATATCTTTCCAGATGATTTGGAAATTCCTCGCCATCTTTTTTCTTATTGGTAGCCAAGCGATTAAAATTATTTCCGACCTTACTATATTTATCAACAATCTCAGCAATATTCCCTGCTTGGCGTAGATAGGTAGTAGAAATGTTATCCCCCTTTTTAATCGCCAACATATCGCTTTCATTCGCGAGCCAATCCATATACCGACCAGCTTTAAAAGCGGCCATACCCTCCGCCTCAATCGGTCCATCGAGATTAAAGGCTAGACGTTCATCGCGATATATTTTTTTTCCAAATTTAATTTCTTCAGCAATTTTAGCGTCCATCTCCGCCAAACTGTCTTCAACTTTAATATTATCTTCATTAGCGCTCATAATAAGCATGGCGGTTTCAGCCGTTCTATCCATCGGGCTGGCGCCCGCGACAGCCACCTTAATATCTGGATTCATTTTTAAGCCTTTCTCGTGAGCCAATTCTCTCCCTTCAGGCGTTAATAATAATTCTGAATTAGGACGGTTGGGATCATTTTCTTTTTTGCTATGGCGAAAAATTTCCAAACTAACTTCAGTTTCCAAAGGTTTTTCTGTTTCCACTTGTTGTTCCGGATTTTTATCAGGCCCAAATTTTGGCAGTCCAAACATAAATTTATATTTTATCTTGTGTTAATAATGATTTTGTTATAATAACTTGGCTGTGGGCCCGGCCGGGTGGCGAGCTCAATTTTGACACTTGAGTCTCCGGGGTTCAACTCCCCGCGGGTCCACAGCCGCTAGCTAATATTGACCACAAGGAATAATTTTGCTATAATAATTTTACTAAGTGTCAAAATTGGGCTCAAATAAAAACTATTCGGAAGAGACAATAAATTCCCCCGCAAGGGGGTTTTTATTTTGCCCTTTTTATTATTCTCACGATTCCCTTATTAGCATCGACTTCAAGCAGGTCGCCGTCTTTAATAATTTTAGTGGCAATTTTAGTGCCGATAACGCAAGGCTTTTTTAACTCTCTGGCAATAATCGCCGCATGGCAAGTCAGCCCACCCTCATTAGTCACAAAGGCGGCCGCCTTTTTCATGGCGGCTAAAAAATCAGGCGAAGTCATATAAGTAACCAAAATGTCTCCCGGTTTAACTTTCGAAACTTCTTTAATTCCAAGTACAACTTTAGCGATTCCTTTAACGCAACCCATCTGGGCAATCGCGCCTTTTATCTCGGAAATCTCCTGTTCGTTTTTATTTTTGCTAAAAATATCTCCATCCAACATACAAACTCCACCCTCATAATCAATACAGGAAATACGATCAGAATATTTCTTCAACTTCCCGGAAATTAAATCTTTGAATTGATAATATTTTAAGTCTTGAAAACCAATACCATATTTTTTAGCCGCCTCCTTCAATATCGGGCGGGACAAAAAAATCAATTCATAAAAAACATCAGTTCTTCTAGTTCTTAAATAGACTAGTTCTCTGGCCTCCTGATATATATTTTCAAGCGGCTTGGGTATTTCTGGATAAACATGGGCTTTATGCTTTTTAAGATTAGCTTTATGTTCTCGCAGTTCGTTCAAGCTATAGGGCGCAGCAAAACCATCGCGGGCGCGCATCCAAGAATATTTCTTTCTGATTATCTTTAAGTCTATTCCGGCGCGCATCTCATCCTCCATCAGCTCCAGCATATTTTTTTTATCCGGATAAGAAGAGTCGCCGATATATTTATCTAAATCAAATTTAATATATTTAGGAGTTTTCTTTTTCAATTCGCCCCAGATAACATGTTCGAGCATATGAGCGGACCAAATATAAGAACCGGTGCGATGGAATATATCCTCTAATATTGATAATTTTTTTACCAAAGGAATTTTTTTGTCGCTACACAGTGATAGAACACGAGCGCGACTTTCAGCATAAAATATTTCCAAGCTGTCAGATATTTCACTAATATGATGATGCTTGAGCCAGTTTTTTAGATTGGGGACAGCGGAATCAAAAATTTCATCCGACCAATACCAATGCCCCTCGGTAAAAATAAAAGATTTAAGTTCCCAACCAGAAAGACCGATTTTTACAAAAGCTTTCTTGGAGCAAGTTTCTGTAAGAAGCGACATCATGAAGGCATAAAAATTTCTTTTTAACCATGGTTCCCATTTATGCTTCAGCGCCTTTTTTAAAATTTCCTTTTCTTTCGCGTTCATATTATTTTTTAATTATTCTTACTACCCCCGTATTGGCGTCAACTTCCACAAACTCTCCGTTTTTTAATAATCTAGTAGCATTCTTGGTCCCGATGACACAAGGTTTTTTCATTTCTCTAGCCAGTATCGCGGCATGGCAAGTTATTCCGCCTTCATCAGTCACAAAAGCGGCCGCTTTTTTCATGGCCATCACCATGCTCGGGGTGGTCATGGAGGCGACTAAAACCTCGCCTTTTTTAAAACTATCTAAATCTTTTTTATTAGAAACGATTCTGACTTTACCGGTAGCAATTCCCGAAAAAGCGGAACGACCGGAAATAATATCACTAATATTTTTTTCCAGACACAATTTCTTGAAGGCCACTACTCTTTTTCCAGAAATTATTTCTATTTTCCCGCGGCTAAGCAAGGCAACAAAATCTTTTTTTCTCTCCTCTAAAACTTTAACATTAGGTATTTTATTATTAACAATCTCGGAATAAGAACAGTGGATTAAATTTTCATAAGTTAACCCTTTATTTTTAGCAAAATTTTCCAAAGCTTTATACCAAGAAAAAAATATTTTATTAAAATTGTCTGTTCGATGCGTACGATAATAAATAAAAAACTGCATCACATCCACATAATGACTTTTATCCTTTAACAATTTTTTAGCTCGAATAATAGCTCGTTTTGTCTCTAAGCGACTGCTATCATCCAAAAAATTCTTATCTTTTTTTAAAGATTGCAAAATTTCTTTTGCTTCCTGGCGAGTTAAAAAATTGTGTTTTCCGTAACGAGAGAAATTCCAAGAATGGTTTTTAATAAAATAATTAAGGTCCCCAGTCTTTAATAAATGTCTTTTTGCTATCTGATCAAGATTTAGGTCTAAGGGCAAATTAAGATGCGACATTAACTCAGTGGTTTCCGTTTCCGTCGTTGTCTTAAGTAATTCGCTCCTGACTACATCCTCAATAAAATCATCGCAAATATGATACAGTGATAGGGTCGGCTGATATTCAATATAATTTTCAAAAAATTTAACAAAATTATCGATTTTTTCTTTATTAATATTTTTTAAAGCCAACTTCTCGCGCCGCAATGTTTCTTTTTTTAAATATAAAAAATTATTTTTATCTTTTAAAACATATTGGGTTGCCTTTTTCGCGAAGTCTACTAAATGATACTGGGGATAATAATAAACGCCCGCAATTTCAATAACGTCTTTTAATTTATACTTGAAACCCAAAAATTTTTGCCATCTTTTTTCATCGCTAAATCCCACAAAAAATAAAGACGACATTAGTGGCACATAGGGCCGATAAACGGTTTTAACTAATTTGACGCCTTGATAAGTAAACATGAATTTATTTTAATATTTTTACTATTCCTTGATTAGCATCCACTTCCACTAAGTCACCGTCATGCAGGACTTTAGTAGCAATTTTAGTGCCAACGACGCAAGGAATTTTTAGTTCTCGAGACACGATGGCGGCGTGGGAAGTTATTCCCCCCATATCGGTAACGAAGGCTGCGGCTAATTTCATCGCCGGCAACAATTGCGGACTAGTTGAGACGGCAACCAAAATATCCCCTTTCTTAACTTTAGAATTATGTTGATAACCAAAAACTAATTTGACAGTACCGCGGGCTTTGCCGGGTTGCGCTACCTGCCCAGATAATTCTTGAATATTTTCTTTTTGCTTGATGGTAATGTCTAAATGAGCATTAAGAAAATTATTAATCTGCTCATTACCGGCCGTAATTTTATATTTATCTAAAGAAATCGGAATAATCAAGCTTCTTAACCAGCGCTGTTCTAAATTAATCGGGAGCCTCTTAACATTTTTAATGCTGGCAATTAATTCCTGAGTGGACAAAACTTCTAAATATTTTGGCAAAAGCTGCCAACGTCCGGCTAAAACATCAATAATATTATTGGCGACAACATAAAGCGCTTGGCGAACGTCAGCTCTAAGTGATTTTAAATAAACCATTTCGGCCGCTGAATTTAAAATATTCTCTTCGGAAGCGCTTAATTTTAATTCGGATAACAGGTCTTCTCTTTTTGGCTGATGATGAGAAAAATTATTTTTATGATGACGTTTAATTTCTTGCAGCTGTTTCAGAGTTAAACCGCGGCCGATATATCCCTGCTCTAACCAAAAATATTTATTTAGCAATAAACGATTATTTTTAACGGTGGAAATATCTTGATAAGCTGCAGTAGTTAAGCTAGGTTTAGCGGGATTGGCTAAAATATCCAAATAAAAATTCAAGGGCTTTTTTAAATTTTTTCTTTTAGCAAATATGCCGGTCGTTTGATTGGCTATTTCTCCATAAACATCGGCAAAAGCAATAACCATGCCCCAAGCGGCTAAATCTTTCTGCATTTTACGAATATTATTTAGCAACAAAATTATTTCTGAATCGGAAAGTTTTGGCAAGGGGTAATATTTCTTAGCTAGCTTAAAAATACCGGCACTCAATTTTTCAGTCTGCTTTTTAATATTAACTAGTAACTTTTTATCATGAATTACGTGCTCAGCGCAGGTTTTAGAAAATTGCTGCGCTTGGCGTTGATTTTGAAAATAATTTAAAGTCTCGCCCTTTATTAATTCGCAAAAGGAATCGGGAACGCTCATGCCCACTTGCTTCTTCAGCAAAGAACTGCGCATACCCGTCCAAGTTGTTTCAATATTAAAAAAAGAAGTATTAATATCTTGGTTTAAAAGTGAATATTTAGACATATTTTAATCTTTTCTAAATAAACTTGATTTATATTTTTCCGGATGATACGAAATGAGTCTTTTTATCTCACAAAAAAAGCGCTCCGAAACTATTAGTTCGTCGAGCGCTTTTAAATCTACTTGCTGATCGTAACCTAAACAAATAATATCCGGTCGTAATTCCCTCAGGAGCTGCCAGCGGTCAACTTTATTTCCCAAAATTACGCGACCCTTGAGGCCTAATTCCTTAACGGCATCTTCTACCTTCTGGCGGCGCACTTCTTCATTTTCCCGCGGCAAGCGGCCTTTACTTTTTAAGACATTGGCATCGCGCGCCACAACCACTATCAATTCATCGCCAAAAACACCAGCCTGAGAAAGATAGGAAAGATGGCCGGGATGGAGGGTATCAAAGGTTCCGAAGGCAATCGCGCGCATATTTTTTATTTCAACCTTCTATCTTAGCCTAACTAATTGCTTTCTTCAAGGCCGCGGCTTTATCAGTTTTTTCCCAAGGAAAACCAACGCGACCGAAATGTCCGTAAGCGGCCGTCTTGAAAAATATTGGTTTTTTCAAACCAAGAGTATCAATAATCGCTTTCGGGCGAAAATCAAAGACGGCTTCAACGGCTTGCAAAATTTTAGTATCAGAATATTTATTAGTTCCAAAAGTATCAATATAAATGCCGACCGGTTTCGCCACGCCAATGGCGTAAGCAACTTGCAGTTCACATTTATCAGCCAAACCGGCAGCCACAATATTCTTAGCGGCATAACGCGCCATATAAGCGCCAGAACGGTCTACTTTAGATGCATCTTTACCGGAAAAACAACCGCCGCCATGGCGAGCATAACCGCCATAAGTATCAACGATGATTTTACGGCCAGTCAAACCGGTGTCCGCTCCCGGACCACCAAAAGTAAAGGCTCCAGTCGAATTGATAAAAATTTTAGTTTTCTTATCTAATAATTTTCCTAAAATCGGTTCAATCACTTGTTTTAAAATATCGGCGCGAACTTTGCTTAATTTTATTTTAGCGCTATGGCAAGCGGCAATCACAACGGTTTCTACGCGCACCGCTTTCCCGTCATGATATTCCACGGTCACTTGAGATTTTCCATCCGGCTTTAAATAAGGCAGAATTTTTTTATGGCGAACTTCAGCTAAGCGGGCAGCGAGCTTATGAGCTAAAACAATCGGCAAAGGCATTAACTCCTTAGTTTCATTGGTCGCATAACCGTACATTAAGCCCTGGTCGCCGGCTCCCTGTTCTTTATGTTCACCGTTGCCTTCATCCACGCCTTGAGCGATTTCTTGGCTCTGCTCGTGCAAAGCGGAAACAATCCCGACGCTGTCACAATCAAAACCTGACTCGGCATCGCTATAGCCAATTTTCTTTAAAGTACGGCGAACAATTTCATCAACTTTAACATATTCTTTAGTTCTGGCTTCGCCGCCAACCACAACCAAGCCGTTAGTCACGAAGCATTCCACGGCCGCATGACTCTCAGGGTCATGAGTTAACATCTCATCCAAAATACTATCACTAATCTGATCGCAAACCTTATCCGGATGGCCTTCGGTCACTGACTCGGAAGTGATTAATTTAATATCCATATTTTTATATGTCCGCTCGGGTAACGGAATTAGTTAAAAAAATTAACTTATTTTGTCGGCCTAGTTCAGGCCTTACAATATATATATTGTAATATATTACTATGGCAAATACAATGAAAAAGGACATCTGTGAGAATGTCCTTTTACTTGACAGAGGAATGTCTTTATTGGTTAGCAAGCTATTGCTTGATAAGCTTTAAAGTTTGTTTTTTATTTGTTAAAAAATAGATTCCCTGCTTTAAACCAACCAGGGAAATGCGGTTATCTCCAGGTTCTACGCGAATCTGTTTGATAACTGTTCCAAGAACATCACTGAGAGTAACAATCGCTTCCGAGCTGCTTTTAATGGTCAATTCGGAATTGAAGGGGTTAGGATAGGCTGAGAAATTATCAGCTTTTTCCCAACCAATAACAGCATCAGGAATAGCCTGGGCTAAATCAGTGCGGGTAGAATAAATCTTCCCGTTATTACCGATAGCCAGCATCCCGTCAACGTCACCATTGCTCAAATCAATAATCATGTTCAAAGCAGAGCTTTGACTTCTTTGGACAATAACCCGGTTTTTAATAATAAAGCCGTTTTTGCCATTAGGGTCGCCGCCGACATGCCAAAATTGCGAATGTGCGGGGGTAACTAATGAAGATTTAATAGACTGTTCCGGTGTTAAATCGGTAAAGTGATAATAATCATTGAAGAGACTAACTCCCGCAAAAGGATCGGAAACAGCTTCATAATTATACCATCCGGCCGTTTTACCGTGAAAAGAGGCTAAGCATTTCCCCTGATAAGAAGCAACGCTGGAAATAGAATCAGGCATCGGCTCAGAAAATTTAAGCTCATAATACGGAGCCGTCTGTTTGAGTTTAACAATACCGATACCAAATGATAAATGGCCTCCTGGACCGTAAGTAACTGTCCGAGCATGAGTAACAATATAATCACCATCTTTATGCCCGCCTAAATAAACAAAGTCATAAGAAGGATCCTGAAAACCCTGCGCCTGAACAGGAAGCCCGGAATTCATAAAGCGAAAATCTTGCCACAGAGCAAACTGTTTAGTTTGCATAAAGGCCACAATAGAATAATTCCAATTAGTCACCGGGATTATAGCGCGGACAGGAATATCGTGAAGTTTCCCGGAAGCGTCCAATGCCTCAAAAGGAAAATCCTTGAAAGTCGCGCCGTTATCGGTACTATATTTCAATAAATCATTTTCCTTCCCTCCGGAGAGGAAGATTAGAGTGTCATTCACGCGCGTCGCCAAATTAATGGTACGCTTTTTCACAGGGTCGATATCGAGCTGTTTCCAGCTTTGACATTTATCTTTGGAAACAAAACCAAGGCCTTGTTCACCGAAGATATAGATAGTAGGAGCACTGGCCCCTCCTACAGCGGGCACGTTTATAGCGCATTTCAGATTAATACTTGTCGGGCTATTTATTCCCAACACTTGGGCGGTGGCAATTTGGGCTATCAGCCCAAAAAATACCAAACACAGAAGTTTTTTCATTTTTCCCTTTTTTGTTGGTTTTTATTAATAATTGTTAATTTACAAATCTTTTAATACTATAATAATACTTAAAAAATGTCAATATTAATATTTAGGCGCGAATTAACAAAAATTAGGTTCCCGATTCCCAACCGGCAAGATATTCCGCCTGCTCTTTAGTTAATTTATCAATCTGAATGCCTAAGGATTTTAATTTCAAAGCAGCCACTTTATTTTCAATCTCTTCCGAAACATTATGGACTTTAATATCTAATTTTTTCTTGGCTGTCACAACCGCTTGCGCGGCTAAGGCTTGCGTGGAAAAACTCATATCCATCACACTCGCTGGATGGCCTTCGGCGGCGGCTAAATTAACCAAGCGCCCTTCGGCAAGCAGATATATTCGCTTGCTGCCAACTAAATATTCGTCAACATTTGTTCGAACTTGTTTAGTTATCTTCTTGGACATTTTGGCCAGTGCCGGAATATCAATTTCCACATCAAAATGGCCGGAATTGCAAACCATCGAGCCATCTTTCATGTTTTTAAAATGAGCGGCGCTAATAACATGCTTATCACCAGTAATCGTGCAAAAAATATCACCGACCTTAGAAGCTTCATTCATAGTCATAACTTGGAAGCCGTCCATGGCCGCTTCTAAAGCTTTAATCGGGTCAACTTCGGTGACAATCACTTTAGCCCCCATACCGCGGGCACGCATGGCAAAGCCCTTGCCGCACCAACCATAACCGGCAACCACCATATTCTTCCCTGCCAACAAAACATCGGTGGCACGAATAATACCGTCTAGGGTTGACTGCCCTGTACCATAGCGATTATCAAACATATTCTTGGTCTTGGCGTCATTAACGGCAATTACCGGCAATTTTAATTTGCCTTTCGCCTCCAGAGCGCGCAAACGAATAACGCCAGTGGTTGTTTCTTCCATGCTGCCTAAGATATTTTTGGCGTCCGCTTGATATTTATTATGAAGCAAAGAAATTAAATCAGCGCCATCGTCCATTGTAATCTGGGGTTTATTTTTTAAAGCCAAATTTAAATGTTCATAATAAGTTTTATTATCTTCCCCGCGGACAGCCATTACTTTTATCCCATGGTTTTTAACTAAAGCCGCCGCAATATCATCTTGAGTTGATAAGGGATTAGAAGCCACTAAAGTAACATCGGCTCCGCCAGCTTTCAAAGTCAGCATTAAATTAGCCGTTTCTGCGGTCACATGCATACAAGCAGAAATGCGCTTACCTTTAAACGGTTGGGTTTTAGCAAACTCAGCTTTAATAATATTTAAAACTGGCATATCCTGCCCCGCCCATTTTAAACGCTTTTCTCCGGCCGCGGCCAGTCTAATATCTTTAAGGTGGCTCATAAAGTTATTTTATCTTTAAAATTTTTATTATATCTTTTTATAAAATCTTGAGTGGTAAAACTATGGGTCTGGGTACCATATTTTTCAACTGTATAAACAGCTGTCGTGGCTGCCAACTGCCCACAGGTCTTTAAATTATAGCCTAACAGAAGGCCTTTTATCAAGCCAGCGCGGTAAGCGTCGCCCGCTCCAGTCGGGTCGGAAGTGTTCGCCGGTTTGGCAGCTTTAACCGCAATTTTCCGACCTCCTTGATAGATTTCCGAACCTTGGCTGCCTCTGGTAATAATAAGGATTTCGACTTTCGAACTAAGACTCTCTATTTTTAATTTTAAGAGCTTGGCAATCTGCGCAATCTCATAATCATTACCGATTAAAATATGGGCACCCTTAATAGCTTGCTGAAATTCAGTAGCGGAGAAAGTCGGGGTCATTTGGCCGGGGTCAAAAATATAAGGAATGTGTTGTTTCTGATAAGCAACGGCGTATTCCAACATCCGCTGCTTATCATCAGGGGCGATAATGGCCAAGGAAATTTTATATTTTTTACAAATCGCTTTAACCGATTTAGCGGCGTAGCCGACGACTGGTTTGCAGGGATAAAAAGCAGAAATTTGATTATCTTGCTTATCAGTAATAATATGGGCCGCGGAAGTCGGCGAGTCTTTCAATTCTTTAAGAAAGCTGACATTAATTTTATTTTTTAAAAGCCAGGCACGATAAGACCCAAAATCAAAACCAGCCACCCCGAGAATGATTGGTTTTTCTTTTAAAAGCGAGAGGTTGTAAGTGATATTTCCGGCCGTGCCGCCAAAACTGGTTTGCAAATTATTGACGACGAGCGAAAGATTTAATTTATGAGTTAACTTAGGGAGTCCGGTGCCGATATTGTCCGAAAAAAGTCCCGGGAAATCCATAATCTTATCAAAAGCGATAGAGCCGGAAACCGCAATTTGCGGTAATTTATCTTTTGGCATTTTTGCGAGCTTCAGTTTTTTTAAGACGCATGATTTCTTGGCTAATAGCTTTATATTCCAAACTGACTGGGGAATAGCTATCTAAAATTTCTTCCAGTTCGGTCGTGCGGGGGATATTTTTTTGTTTTTCAGGAATGGTGGGGGTTTCAGAGGAAGATGAAGTTGCAACAGGCAAATCTTTGCTAACGACGGGCAATGGTTTTGTGTCTGATAGGACATCATCATTCTCAATATCGATCGGAATTAATTTTTCTGTTGGCGAATAATTTTTTAAAGCTTCTTCGACTGCCCTGCTTTCATGGACTGGTTCTAAAACGCCTTTTCTAAAAATATGCAACTTACCGTTAATCATCATGGTGTATTCTTCCTCAAGACCATTAGGGGCATCCGAAGAAATGTTCAACTTATCAAAAAAATCAAATAAAATTTTTAAATGTTCATATTCTTCTGTGCTTATATTCTTATCTCCTTTTAGACCCATCATATACTGGGCACGCGCTAATTTATCACTGGCCTCCAAACCAATTTTAGAGGTATAATTTTTCAACCAATCTCTAACAGTTTTAATTTCAAAATTTTTAGTTATTTCTTCAGCATTTTCCAGTAACGTTTTTTTTAATTCTTCTTTCAAATTATTACGATCTTCTATTGGTAGAATTGATAAAAATTTTGTGTTAATTCGTCTTTCTAAATTATAATCATCTAAATTAAATTGATAGCAAAAATTATTTTTAAATAGGGACAACATTTCTTTTTCGTCTAACGAAGGTAAAGCAATAAATTCTAATTTCAAGATTAAATCTTGATAAAAATGAGCGAGGTTAATATCTTCTTTTAACTCTTGAAAATTAGCCTCAAGCGCCTTTTCTAAAATTCTTAAAAATTGAAAAGCTTTAGGCTGATCATCAGCTACCACAATTCCGGCAACAACATCGGCGGCTAAATCTTGATAGCTTTTTTCTAATATTTTTTTATATTTAGTATCTGTCATAATTAACTTTGAAAAGATTTAGCTTTATTATATTTTTCATCAAATCCCGAGGATGAGGCAATTGAACCTAAACGGTTTTCTAGGGCATGTAATAAATTATCAACCTTAGGATCTTTGCCACCATCTACCATTTTACTAAATTCGGCTTCAAGAGCAGGATTTTTCTTAATTGCATCATAAACATATTTAGCAGCGCTTTCATTCATTGTTTCCATATTCTTTAAACCAGCCATACTATTAATCGCCTGAAGTTTAATAATGCCGCCTGTATCTAAATGGAATTCACCTTTTTTGTCATGATAACCATAAGCTAAACGATTATTATTTCTAATAAACGCTTGCAGTTGTTGCTTACCGGTTTCAATATCTCTAATATCATTATGTTCTTTATCACTTGTTTCTCGCCACTCACCATTTTCCATGGCATAAGAACTAGTAGCCCCCCAATGATTGGTTGCCTTATTTATTTCAGCAATTTGGCTACCTAGACCAAACGCCTCTTGCTGGTTAAATCCAGCATAATTGTTAGAATTCTTATCGGCCAAATCTCGCATCATTTGTTTTAAGCCCACATGATCTGTCCTACCAGCAATTGGTTGCAAAAACTCATTATCATTACCGTCTTTAGTCATCTTCAACATCACCGCTTTCACCATATTGCGATCATGAGAAGAAATTGCTCCTTTAAGTATTCGCAATAATTCTGTTGGATCCTCTATATCGCGCAAATCCGCCATCTTTTTCTGTACCGCAGTTTGTCCAGCCAATCTTGATTGCCGATTATACTGAGGAATATTAGACGCAACTTTTGCGTCAAGTCTTTCAATAACAGATTGTTTTTGCTTAATTTCTTCGCGAGCCTCAAATTTTTCTTTGTCTGAAAAAACTCGACCCATATTAGTATCTGCCCAGGCGCGCTGATTAAATGCAGTTTTTCTGGCTGCTCCAGCAACTGATTCCTCCGAAGCGGCTTCTTGGCGAGCGCTTCGTAATTCATTCAATTTAACATCATCCTTGTAATCACCCTTACTTTCTTCATCTTTAATGTCTTTATCTATACCGGCTACACGTTTTGCTGCCATAGTTTCCTTAGCTCCCGCTGATAAGTAATCATTATAGGCTTTTGTTCTCATTTTGGTGCGGTCGACATTACTAGCCTCCATAAAACTATTCTGAAAATTTTTATTATCCAAATCAGCCTCATGTACTTCTTTTTCACTTAAAGCAACATCTTTATCTTTATCCATCCTATTTTTACCTTTTAATTGCTTCATAATCCCAACTGGTTTTATCCCTTTCCAGCTAGACAGTCTATCCCAAGCATCGGCCGGTCCGGCAGTCATTGCCATTACTCCCGCAAATCCGCCCTTGTTCATTCTATCGCTAGCGGCCTCAACTCCTTTGACATATTGATCATTTTTCTTTTCTTTGCGACGTGCCTGCATCCCAGTCCACACGCGTTTCAAATTTAAATCAGCAATCCCTTTTTCTTGTAAAAATTTATCATTTGCCCAGCCAGCAGAATGTTTTGCGCCCTTCCAGGCCAATAATCCTGCCCCAGCCGCCGCGCCAATCGCCAGCTTGTTGCCTGTGCTGGATATCTTCCCAGCGACACCAGCGGCCGCACCGCCAATTTCTTGAGCGATTTTCATGCCACCCAAAAGCATGGCGATAGAAATCACAAACTTAATCATGATGTCAGTCGTGCCCTTCTGACAAACGCCGCTCTCATCTTTCTGACAAGTAATCTTGTTAGGGTCTTGTGGGCTACCGTCAATTCCTAAGCTTTGATTATTAAAACTAACGAGCGAAGTAAATGATAACCAGATAAAGAAGGCTAATACCGGGCCGACAATCAAATTCTTAGTAAAATCGCTCCACCACATTGAAGAATATTTGGAACCGCCAGGAAAAGCTGCTAACAAATAAGCGAAGGGAGACAAAACAACATAAACCCAAATCATAATAATGCGCATCACGAGCATTCCCAACATGGCTGTTACTGTGATTAAAGCAATAGCCGAATAAATAACTGATAGAACAAAGGCCCCGGCCACTTCCCAGCTGCTAACATCTTCAAAGCCGTCCAATTTCTGCCAACCGGTAATACCCAACATATCGACCAAGCCGCCAGCCATCACATCCTTAAAGGCATTAACAAAAGTTAACATCACCACTTGAGCGACATCAATTAACAACCCGCAAATAGTCTTGGAGAAGTTTATTAAGATTGCCATCAAAATCAACTTTGGTAGCCATTTCTTATAACTATAATTTTCCAAACGTAAAATTGTGCCAAAAGCGATAACCAGAAGAATAATCACAAAGAACATGTTGGAAATATCACGAGCAATCACCCAGCCATTAGCAACCGCCGCGGCGTGGATGAAATTATTATACTGAGCGATATAAACCAACACCGCCATCACTTTCGCTAAAATCCAACCTAAAACCGAGGCAATGCCAGAAGCCAGGCCTCCAACTACCGTGGTCACCCAATCAGCCCGTGCCGCTTGTGGTAAAAGTAAAACTAAAGCCGCCAAAAACAAAATTACCGACAGGGCTTTCTGGTGATTATTAAATTTTAGTTTCCGTTTGAAATTCATATTTATATTAATTGGCAATAGCGCTAGTAACTACGCCCCAGATAAGACTAAACTCCGAAGCATAAAACCCTATCGGGTCTTCAATTAGTTTTACTAAAAGGACAATAACCGCGACGATGGCAATAATTACAATTAATAAAAGCAAGTCTAAACCAACTAATACCATCGACTCACCGATATTGGCGCAACTACTTCCATTTTTAATAGTTATATAACCTGACTGCCCACCAACAATGGCATTAACTGATTTAGCCCCACCTGATATACCTCCGGTCGTCCACTCATCTCCCAATTTACAAAAAAAATCTCTACCAACCACTAAACTCAAAAAAACATGAATATTTATCCAAATTAGGGTTAAGCCCCAACTGGGGATTAAATTAATCCAGGCGTCTTGCAATAATCTACTGGTTCCCTGACGCATTGGCGCGGCTGCTTTTTGTTTTAGACCGCCGCCAGATTTAGATTCCTCAGCCGCTTGTTTTCTTTTTTCAGCAATAACGGCCTCTCTTAAAGTTTGTGGCTCCGCAACTGACCCATCTTCAGAATCAGCGCCGCTTCTCTTGGCCTCATTTAAAGCCCCGGCTTTAGTTGCGCTGTTAGCATCGCCATCTTTTCCCATTAGGCGACTATCAAAATTGGAATCAAAGCCGGTTCCGGAATTGGAGCGGTCGTCGCTGGTCGCCATATTTAATTAATTACTCTTATTATCCCAGTTATCCCAGATGTTAACAATTATATTTTTATTAGGGTTCTGATTTCCAACACTAACCCCAGTGGCAAGTGGGCCGTAATAATGATAGAAAATATGAGGATTATTAGAGTCACTTCTTTGATCTTGACCAGTAATTGCCTGCTTACTATCATCACCCCAATTAATATAAATCATCTTGAGTGGCTGCTGTTCAGGGTCTACTATAGTATTAAATTCTAAGCTGTAGACGCCAGAAACACTAACCGTATTTTGATCAACACCATTCAACTTCAATTTTATATTTTCAACCTTCGGCAATTCGCCATTCTGTCCGACTGGCGGCAACCAACCACCGTCATCATCTGGTAAATAACTGCCAGCTTGATACTTAAAGGCGCCGTAAGATTGCAAGAATAGCTCTTTTAAGATGTCCTTGGTAGTATCAGAATCAGGTGCTGATGTCCATAATGGCCGACAAACACCGAAACCGCCATCAGAACAAGTCTTTCTATTTATATAATCATTATCAGCTCTAGTGCTGGGCGTACAAACCGTAGTAGCTGTTTGACAGGTGCCTGATTGGTCAACTATCCAATCACAACCACCGGGTTCATTTGCTCCTGGGCAGCGATATTCTTCGTAACTACTACAATTATTATTAATATTTGCTTGAGGATCCATTGATTCACAACGCCCAGAAGATCCTTCGCAAAACCCAGCAGAACAATCCGCAGAACTATCGCAACTATCCCCTGAATCAACGTAAGTTGTTATGCAGTTTTGGCTTGAAATAGCACCCGTGTTATTAAATACACACATTACACTTGGATTATCGCTACAATAACCGATATTATTGCAGGCTGTACCGGTACAACCATAGGGGCGACCACCAAAAACAGTGGCATCATCTTTTTGATAATATTGATTTTGCAAATAAACCGGACCGCTATTTAATAAATCATAACTACTCGGTAGGACCGAGGAACCGAAAGGTACCCCATTACGTAGGCGCCCATATAAATTCAAACCATTGGCGGCGGCAACATCATTAAAGAAAAATGGGGTATTTGTGGCATAAGCCGGATTGGCCAAGATTCCAGTTCTGCCGGTCCAAGCCTTATTATCGCCATTACCGGCAACTACCTGCGCAAAATTACTGCAAGTAAAGTTAAAGACATCACTGCGGTCACCATTAACAGCGGATAAATATTTCAGACCAGATTCATCAAAGGCTGGATAATTATTGTCATAGATTCTAATTGGCGGGTCAGCATTTTTAGCTTCGTCAATTGGGAAACAATCACCTTGAGCAACATCGTCACATGTACCCACTGGTTGAATTATAAATTCGCCATCATATTTAACCCAGGCCGAATCATAAAATTTGATATCAGTGCAACCAGTGCCCGAAACATCACCAATGTATTCAAGGCTCATAGCATTGCTCTCCGGACCAACTCCAAATAAGAAATTAGGGTTCCCTTGTTCCGCTGTTCGAGGAACGCAATAAAGATAATAATTATTCCAACTAGCGACATCATTAATTAATATTGCTCGATAGTTAACGGAATCTCCACATCTGCCAAGTGCATGGCTAGCACTTAATTCGAAACAACCTTGATTATCATCAGCAATACCAAATTGCCCTTTTCGGCTATCTGTATTATAAACCAACTTGGTCGTAATCTTCTTAGCAAAGGAAATATTGGCATCAACGTTCGTACAATAACTTAAGCTGGTCGGACCAGAGTAACCCAAACTTTGGCGACCCAAAACCGAGGAACTAACCCTATCAGCTGGATACCAACTAATACAAACCGAAGGATTATCTTTATCATGTTCTAAACAATACCCCTCCAAACCATCCTTAATAACGTTGGTGCTTTGATTTTTACAGCTCAAGCTGTCATTGGTCGGATATAAACGGCATTCACGTGCCGCATACTGGTTATTACCCATTGCTAAGACTGGTTCAATATTAATATCATCAAAATAAATTTCCCCGGCCTGGGTATTATCAGAGGAAAGTCTAATTCTTACTTGAACATTATTAAATCGGGCATCACCAGAGTTAAACTTACTTATCTTTCTAGCCCAACCGTTAGTACTGGAGGCTGTAAATTGGGTTGTAATCGTGGAATCTCTAAACTCAATCGTTATCTTAGCATCCGAACTAGAATTCTTAGTATTCAATAAATAATTCAAATAATAGTCTTGATTAGGCGACAAGTTAATCCAAGAATTAGCGGACATCGGATAGACATTATAAGTTGAAGGCACTTTCAAATAGCTCTTGCCGGAAACGGGGTAATCAACCGTCGCTTTTTCCGGCTCACGAATTATTAAATTCTTAACAATACTATCAAACAGACAAGGACCGCCGGTAACAGCACGAACACAAGATAGCGGTGGAATAATTTCTTCAAAATCATAGTGAGCTTCGCTATTCAAACCAACTTCCTTCATATTACCAATATTATTTGGAGTCAAAGAATTGGCGCTTAAAGAGGAATAGCCGGTCGCATTTTCTAAAGGCGGGGGAGTGGCGTTGGCAATAAAATTATTACACTCGCCTTTATCGCTAAGGCTGTTGCATTGTTGTAAAGAATAACAAATCTTGGCTCCAGTTTCGGGGTCAGTGGCATACGTCGTGCATCCTAACCAGCTAGCACAAACTCTATCCGGTCTAACTTTGATAAGTTGGTTGGCCGCGCAAGAGCCACTAATGGCCGAGTCGCACTTTTCTGGAGAACGTTTTTCCAGGGTCGCATATGGGTCAAAGGCGCCGGTTAATTTAGTATAGCTAATGGCCGCCGGAGTGCTGCTGGCGCTGGAAATTGCTCTTTCGTTAAACAGAATACAACCGTTACTAAAATCTTCAATGCCATTACAACTACCCTTATCTAGCGCATTTTCCAATTGGTAACCAATGGCCGCCTCCCTAATATCGGCGGAAGTATTATTAACTGTAACTGTAGTATTTTCAAAAGAATTAAAGACAATCGCCTTGGTAGTGGCGCTGATTGATAAGCGGGTAACTTCACCACTATAATTATTATCAGCGAGAAGATATCTGACGGGAGACGTAAATGTTATAGCCGGAATACTTGAATTATTCTTACGCTCTATAACATAAAGGGTATTCTTTTTTAATTTTGCCGATGAGTCGCTCGTAATATTCAAATTAGGGTTAAGCTTGCTAACCGGGTCAATATATTCGCTACAAGTTGAAGCTTGAATCTCGCATAAACCAACCTCCTTATTTGGAACTGGAACCCTATTCCCTTCGCCACCAACGCCGATAGTTTTCAGATAGGAAATTTCGCAAGCATAGTCGTTATTATCAATAATACAAGGTTTGCCGGCACAATCATTAGTGCTTAAGCAGCTAGGATAATTCTTTTCAGTTCCTGCAATTTGACCGTTAGAATCAGCGTCGCAACGTTTAACCGGAGCTAAATACCAACTCTTCTGAGACGCGGTAGTAGCTGCAGTCCCTGCCGAAGCATTACGATAAACGCAAACTTTATTGCCCGGGTCGCGGAAATAGCTCAAACCACCATCTTCAGCATCCTTCCATTCTTCACAACCGACACCTTCTTGGCCACACAAAATAGTATCATATTTATTAGGATTGTTTTTCTTGAAAACATCAGAATAAACTTTACCGGAACCGGAAACTTGAGATTGACCCAATAAGCTGCAGCCTAAGTCGGCCTGATTACACTGCTTGCTCTTATCATAAATAACATACATCGCGCTGTCTGCCTTAACTTTGGTGCAGTTCAGCTCGCTAGCGTCGCATTGACCATTGCGGTTATCATCACCCCAGAGACCAACACCATAAGGATTATAATTTTGAGTACCGATTACTTGTTCACAACCGACCGAAGCCGAGTCGCAAATACCGGAGAAGGAACGAAGATTATGATTGACACTGGAACGGTCAGAATAAGCCGCGCAACCTAAATTGTATTCTGCCCCCTGATAAGTGTCATAAATATCGTAGAAACAAACGTTAGGAATTTGGCTGGAATTTTTAATCAAATAATAACGATCGGTAATTTCCGTTAAAATAAAGTTATCCAGATAAAAATTACCATTAGCGGTTACTGCTAAAATTTCTGTAGCCGCAACTTCGTGGTCTAAATTATCTAAATTAGCGGAGTAAACTTGCCAAGCACCGCCGGCAGCTACTCGAAGCGTATTTCCATTATTAAAGGCGGATTTGGCGCCAGTATCTTTATTATAGAAATAAAGCTCTAGATCTGCACCGCCAGCCGAACTGGCCAAAAATTTAATACTATACGATTTTCCCTGAGAAACGCCATTGCCAACTTTTAACTGTGCCGCAAGATTAGCGCCGGCAAAAATCTGTTTAATAAGCGGGCTACTCTTAGCTAAAACGTGGGTATCGCTGCCAATTGCCGAACAGGCGCTAGCGCTATTATTATATAGTAATGAGTGGCCGTTCTTACTGCTGGAGATAGCGGCCAAACTAATGCCGTTAGTACAGTTAGATGTCCAAGCACTAGTATTATTTTCAAAATCGTAAGAAGAAACTAAGCGAACATTGTTACCGGTATTGCCATTATATTCACGGCAACCATTATCGGCGGCGCTACAAGTTTTCCCTTCTCCAGGAATGCCTTGATAGACACAAGCTTGATGGGTATTATCCCAAACACCACCATTCACACAGACAGAACAAGCACCCGCGGCACTATCCCAATGTTTTTCAACACCGGTGCATTGAGTCTGTGATAATTGAGAATCATAATTCTTATCAGTCATGCGGTAAGCGCGACAATCATCAGAACAAGTAATTACTCGGGAATTTAAGTGATAGAAAACTTGACCGGCGGCGTTATAAAATTCACGGCAATCAGCATTATAAAGAGCGCTGGTAACCGAAGCATTATAAATAGCGGCGTTGCATAAGGCGCTATCGTTAGAAGTTACAGCCGGTCCGTTATTGCTAGTATCTTGTTTTAAGCTGGATAATTTTAATTGATAACCGTTATCCGTGCCCTCCCAAGAATAGAAACTGGCGCAAGTCGTTTGATTTGGTTTAACGCATTGTTTTAAAGCCGAGTAGTATTCTCTCTGTTCGCCTCCGGCCGCGACATCGTCCAAATTAGTAAACTCATTACAACCGACCGCTTCGGCGTTACATTCCTTGGCAGTTTTCGGAATTAAATTTTCAGCAGTAGTTGGATTGAAATATGTTTGTCGAGAAACATAGACATCGTAACCGACGCATTCTGAAGGACAATAATCGGCATTAGAAACTTTAGCCGGAACTGAGAAAACATTATTTTTAACTGATTTAAAGAGTTCGCAGCCAACTTCTTCCGAAGAGCATTTGCGGGCATAATTTGCGCATTTAGCTGGCGCATTCGCTTTCAAATGATAACTTAAACCATCAGTACTTGTTTCATAACAAGCACTTTCCAAATAAGGTGGTAATAATTTTTGATAAATCTTAGAAGCACCGTAAGAACTATAACCGGTGTCCCAATCGCTCATTTCAAATTTAATATTTTTGACATATAAGACTACCTGCCCGGAGGCTGAGGCCGTTATGGAAAACATCAACTGGCTGATACTGCTGGCCTTCCCGACAATACTCGCATGCTGCCAAGAACCGCTAGTGCTTGTTTGATAAACCGCTTGGTTAACGCCGGCCGGACCGATAGCCAGCTTAACGTTATTACCGGTTGCCAAATAAACATCAGCGCTTAAAGTATAGGATTGACCGGCCACCAAATCTAAATTAGCTGGCAATAAAGAATTACTAGAATCGGAAAATACTGAAACAACACCGGTGTTGCTGGATAATTTCAAAGCCTTGCCCGTAGTAGAACCGGGCTCAACCGCGCTGTCAACAATTATCGCCTGGAAAGAACCGCCAGCGGCTAATGGCCAAGAATTTAAGAAAGAATTAGTTGAAGAAGCTCCGAGCGCCTCGCTGCTAAAATCAGAATCCATTACTAGGTTTGCTCCCCAAGTCGGCTTAATTCTAATGAATTCCGAACAACCCTCATCTTTAGAAGAACAATTTTCGGCATTTTTATTCAAATAAACATTTTGCGCCGGATTCCAAGTAATGGTACCACTGGTTGAGTTATAAGAACCATTATTAGAATATTCTTTACAACCAGCATTTTCTAAACTGCAATTACCATAATCAAGAGTATTTTCCAAATAAGCAATTTTTTGGTTGGAAGAAGTGTTGGTAAAAGCCTGGCAAGTATTGTTAACCGGGGCGCAGGAATCGCCATCAAAGCTCCAGGTTCTCTTCTCTTCATTACAATAACCGAAAGCATCGCAACCGCCGCTGCTGTTTTCCTTGATACAGCTTTGGTTATCAGCGCAATAATCTTCCGCGCGCACTACGGTAACTTGACTGGCAACATATTCACTATATTGAGTAGCCGCTTGTGAAGGAGTAACGTTTTTATTTAAAATCTGAGCGCTAACGCCATCTTTTTTACAAAAATTAAGCGGCGCTTTCAAAACCCAATTAGGGTCGACTAGGCCAGTGCACCAGGCTTGATTATCATCATCGAAATCAGAACTAAAAGTACTATATTCATCATCAGGCGCAAAACAAGAGACTAAATCTCCTAAAGTTGCCTTGGTTTTATCATCGGGATTAGTGACATTATAATTTTTAATTTTTTGCAAAGCGGTTTCCCAGCTGAGTGGTAAAATACGAAATTCTCTTAAAATAGCGATATTACGCCAAGAATAACTGCTTTCATAACTGCCCGGCAAACTATCAACCGTCAATTGCCAATCGCCGTGCAGATAACCACTAGCAATTGCTTCAGCAACTGTCTTTTTTTCGGTTATTCCCTGCATTAACTTATCATCAATCACACAGTTAGTGGGACCCGGATTATTTTTATCCGGACAAGTGGCTAGTTCCGATAAAATGTCATATTGGGAGCCATTCCCAAAGCTTGGGGTAATCAGTTTAGTGGTCACTGCTTTAAGTGCCACTTCACCGCCACCAGAACCAGGATCGCTTTCGTTGGTGGTTCCGGTAATAGACGCCGTGCTGGCAGTTTTCTTACCGATATTTTGCATTAAATTGTTAAAAGCAGAAATAGCGAGTTGATTCAAAAAGACATTGGCGGCATCAACAAAGGCGTCACCGGTATATTTACCGAAATTAGCGGCATATTCAGCCGATTTAGATTCAACCTGAAGTTGCGCGGCATTAGGCAGAGTTTTAGATGACCCGCTAATAGCCAAGGAGTCCAGCCAACCGCCCTTACCCGTCAAGGTAGTTTTGGCCACTGATTCAGCTTCAATTTTTTCGCCCATCATATCAGTACTCGCCGTCCAATAAATTCCCAAGTCGCTGGAAGTCGGATCGAATAAACTAGGTAGAGTTTTTTCCAAAAAATCAGGGCTGGTAACATCTTTATATTTAGCGGCGGCATCGCTCCAATTCTTAACCATTTGCGAAGCAGTACAGCTTGGTCCTTGAGGACGACTCTGATTAGCCAATCCTAAACCAATTTTAACTTTTGATTCTAAAGAAGATGGCTGACAAAAATTAACGGTCAGACCACTAGATTTAACACCGGCAGCACAACTGTTAGCCGTTTTTTGACAAGCAGCATTACAATTTAAAGCCTCTGTAGAATTTGATTGTCCTAAATAACGGCTAGCGCATTTACTAAGACAGCTTTGATAATCATCAGTACAACCGGCCGTGCTGTTACTGCCCTCAGAATAATTGTTAGCAAAATTTTCTAAAAAAGTTCCCGCCGCTTCATCGCCGATTTGCGCCATATAGGCTCCCCAATCCTGAGTAACAAATAATGGCTTTTGACCTTGTCCGCCGGAACCGACCCAATTGGCGGTATCATAGGCCATTTTATTCAAAGCGGTTCTAAGCGTTTGCTGAAAGGCGAGTGAAGCGCTTTTTTTCAAAAGAGTCCCCGATATATTAGTAATCTTGTCCCAAATTAATTTGGGGATATCAGTGACGACCATCTGTGCTCTGGCGACTTTTATTGGAACCAGCGCGACAGTAAAGATTAAAACACAAAACAGCACAAAAACTTTAATTTTTTGGCTTAAAGCTTGATGCTGCTTCTTTGAAAATAAAGAAGGCTTCATTTTATTCTTCATTATTGATTATTTAAAACTTCTTGATAACTTTTTAAAAGGTCGGCATCCGTAATTGCATCCAGCATAGTTTTATCGGCACCATTGTCTAATAAAATTTGTCGTAGCGTCGGAGCATCAACTTGCCCAGCGAGCGCATTTTTTAAATCAGTTTCGCTGGTACTGGAAGAAACACTAATCGTTCCCAAACCACCAGAAGAATAATCGGTGCTGCTGGCATTACTAATTGCTGAATCAGTCCCGGTAGCCACTTCAATCGCAAAATTATTACCACCGATACAATCCTGGCCAAGAGGACAATTGGGATCAGTTCCGTTTTTAGTTTCCAGACTATCTGTTAAACCGTCGCTATCCGAATCTTCTAAATAAGGTGAAGTTTGATAAACATTAAACTCATCATAATCCGACAAGCCATCGCTATCAGTATCTTTATTGGCGGTATCCACGGCGTCATCGGCTGTTGCTAATCCACTAATATCGACTTGGAAAGGACTGATAACTCGATTCCTAAATTGCAAAGCGCCAAAAAATAAAATTACTACCCCTAATCCTAGCAAAAGAACCACGGCCGTTTTTTGCGGGCGCGGCATGTTCTTAAAACTAAAATCGGAAGAGTTGTTGTCTGAAAAATTAGACCCGGGCATAAATGAAATCTCAGCACTCTTAAAGAGCGACTGATTGATTTTATTATACCATAAACGCGCTAAGCTCCGCAAATAATTTATGCCAATCAGCGAGACTTAAATCTTCCGCGCGTACTTTAATATCCAGACCAATTTTATTTAAAGTATTAATAATTATTTCCGGCTTGATTTTTAGGCCGCCAACTAGATTATTTTTCAACATTTTGCGCTTAGCGCTGAAACCAGCCTTAGCCATTCTAAAAAATAATTTATCAATCTCGGCGTTATGCAATTCGGGACGCACCACAATTTTAATGATAGCGCTTTCCACTTTCGGTTCCGGCCAAAAATTACCGGCCGGGACGTTTTTAATAATAGCGGCGTCGGCATAATACTGAATCGAGAGCGCCAATAAGCTCATATCCGGAGCGGTCGCGACAATTCTTTCGGCCACTTCCTTCTGGAGCATCAGTACTAATAGTTCCGGGCGACAAGCACCGGACAAAACCATCCTTAAAAAAATAGAAGTAATGTTATAAGGCAAATTGGCGACTATTTTATAATTTCCGGAAAATTCCGCCGGTAAATTGAACTTTAAAATATCTAAATTTACAACTTTAACTTTTTCTTCATCGCTAGCTCCAAAACCAATTTTCAAATAATTAGCCAATTCATCATCAAGCTCCACGGCCACGACGCGAGCTGCTTCTTTTTTAAGTTTAACCGTTAAAAACCCTAAACCGGGTCCGACTTCCAGAACTTCGTCGGTCTTTTTTAAGTCGGCCGCCTTAATAATATCATTATAAATTTTTTCATTAATCAGAAAATTCTGCCCCTTGGAACGCTTAGGATTAATGCCGATTAAGCGACAAATTTCTCGAGTTTTAGATAATAAATCTTCCATTTAGCTGATTATTTAATCACAATATTAAGCAATTTTCCGGCCACAAATATTTTTTTAATAATTTCTTTATCCGCTATCCATTTCTGAACATTTTCTTGAGTATTAGCTAAGGCAAAGGCCTCTTCCTCGGAAATTCCCGAAGCTACTTCCAGGGAAGCTCTTAATTTGCCATTAACCTGAATGATTAAATTAAAAGTTTCGTCCTTTATTTTTGACTCTTCATATTGAGGCCAAAGACTGATAAAAATACTATTCTTTTGAGCCAGCTTTTCCCAAATTTCTTCAGTTAAATGCGGCGCAAACGGCGACAAAACCTGAATAAACCTTAGGAAGTCCGCCTGAGAAAATGGTAAAGCATTATTTTTAGTTTTATAATCACTAATTTCATTAACTAAAATCATCATCGCCGAAACTGCGGTGTTCAGTCGGAAAGATTCAATATCTTCAGTTACTTTCTTAATCGTTTTATGAAGCAAGGAAATTATTTTAGCATCTACTTGATAATTATTAACTTCCGCTAGACTTAAAACCTTTTCCAGGAATTTTCGCGCGCCAACAACACCATTAGTGTTCCAATTACAAGCTTGCTCAAAGGGGCCCATAAACATTTCATAAACCCGCAAGGCATCGGCCCCGGATTTTTTAACCATATCGTCAGGATTAATGACATTTCCCCAACGCTTGCTCATCTTGCGGCCGTCTTCGCCCATAATCAAGCCGACATGTTTTAATTTAGTGAATGGTTCTTCGTAAGCAACTGCCCCAATATCAAACAGGAACTTATGCCAAAAACGCGCATAAATCAAATGACGAGTCGCATGTTCAGCGCCGCCGACGTAAAAATCAACCGGTGACCAATATTTTTCCAGTTTTTTATCAACTAAAGCCTCAGAATTTTTAGGATCAATATAGCGCAAATAATACCAGCAAGAGCCGGCCCATTGGGGCATGGTGTTGGTTTCACGCTTGGCAGCTCCGCCACATTTTGGACAAGCAACATTAACCCAATCGGAAATCGCCGCTAAAGGTGATTCCCCTGTCCCCGTGGGTTCGTAGCTCTCGACATCCGGGAGACGTAAAGGTAATTCTGACTCCGGAATACCGACAACGCCGCATTGAGCACAATGAATCAGTGGGATTGGTTCCCCCCAATATCGTTGACGTGAAAAAACCCAATCTTTAATCCGATAATTTATTTTACCAATTCCCAATTTATTATCTTCCAGCCAAGAAATCATTTTTTTTCTGGCTGCGGCTGATTTTAAACCGCTAAACTCGGCGGAATGAAACAAAGTCCCATCATCAGTAAAAGCCGCTTTGCCTTCAAACGGAATTTCGCCATCCATAGAAATTACCGATTTAATTCTCAGCCCGTATTTCTTGGCAAATTCATAATCTCTTTCATCGTGCGCGGGCACGGCCATTACTGCTCCGGTGCCGTAAGAATTTAAAACATAATCAGCAATAAAAACCTCTACCTCTTCCCCGGTAAAGGGATTAACGGCCTTAATTCCTTTTAATTTCACACCGGTTTTTTCTTTGCTGGCGCTAGTTCTCTCTATTTCAGAAACTTTATCCAAAGATTCAATATATTCCGCCGCTTCCGACCAATTGTCTATTTTCGTTTTTAATTTTTGCACCAATTGATTTTCCGGAGCCAGAACTAAATAAGTGCAGCCATAAATCGTATCTATCCGTGTGGTAAAAACGGTGACTGCTTCCTCGGTGCCGGCAATTTTAAAAATTGCTTCTGCTCCTTCACTCTTACCAATCCAATTTCTTTGCATTTCCTTAATTGATTCTTCCCAATCTGGCAACTTCTCTAAATCATTAAGCAAGCGCTCGGCATAATCGGTAATTTTTAAAACCCATTGTCGAATCGGCTTTTGTTCCACTTCAGAGCCACAACGTTCGCATTTCCCATCTTCCAAGTCTTCATTAGCTAAACCGGTTTTACAAGACGGGCACCAATTTATTGGTTCGTTAGATTCAAAAGCCAAGCCCTTTTCCCACATCTTCAAAAAAGTCCATTGTGTCCATTTATAATAATCAGGGTCGGTCGTATTTACTTCCCGCGACCAATCATAAGAAAAGCCTAAAATCTCTAACTGGCTTTTGAAACGAGCAACACTTTCCGCGACGGAAACTTTAGGATTAACTTTATTTTTAAGAGCATAGTTTTCCGCCGGCAAACCGAAGGCATCAAAGCCCATCGGATGTAAAACATTATAGCCCTGCATACGCCGCATTCTGGCAAAAATATCGGTGGCAATATAACCCTTAGGATGACCGACGTGAAGACCGGCACCAGAAGGATACGGGAACATGTCTAAAATATAATATTTAGGCTTGCTGGCATCATTGCCGGTTAAATAAAGATTATCCGCTTGCCAGCGTGACTGCCATTTTTTTTCAATTTCGGCGTGATTATACATATAAGTATTAGTTAATTTCCAGCCCAACCGGAGCATGGTCGGAACCGGTCTGTTCATCTAAAATATAGGCTTTTTTTAGGTGTTTTTTAAGTTTATCGGATACACAGAAATAGTCAATCCGCCAGCCGACATTACGCGCCCGGGCACCGGCGCGAAAACTCCACCAAGAATATTGGATTTGATTGCCATTTAGGGCGCGATAAGTATCAACAAAACCGGCCGCTAAGAATTTATCCATGGAATCACGTTCTTCGGGGGTAAAACCGGGGCTACCAACGTTCTCTTTGGGTCGCGCCAAATCAATTTCTTGATGAGCGACATTAAAATCACCGGTAATTACTACTGGCTTCTTCTTTTCCAATTTTTTAGCATAATTAAGCAAGGCTTCATTAAACTCAATTTTATAGTCTAAACGGCTAAGTTCTTGATTAGAATTGGGGAAATAAACGTTTAATAAATAGAAATCTTTAATTTCTAAGGTTTGCACTCGGCCTTCAATATCAAATTTTTCAATTCCCAGACCATTTTTAATATCCAAAAAAATCGCCGTGCCACTTTTAATTAAAATGGCTGTGCCACTATATCCCGGGCGCTTGGCACTGTTCCAATATTCTTCATAACCAGCAAAATCAAATTCTGTTTGCTCTCTCGCAATATCGGAAATTTTTATCTCTTGTAAACACAAAATGTCCGGTTTTTGTTTCTTGATGAAATCTAAAAAACCCTTCTTCGCCACCGCTCTTATTCCATTAACATTCCAAGAGATTATTTTCATAAATTATGTTATAATAACAGCATACTGGAAACTAGATATTTTTTCAATTTGCCAAAAAAATATGAGCTTAGAAGAAAGAGTCCAATACGCGGCCATGAAGGCGCGCCATGTAAAAAAATTACGCCCTTGGTATCTTAAATGGTGGGGGATAATTTTATTAACCATTGCTTCCCTGATTTTAATTTTTGTGATTGCTTCCGGGATTTATGTCGTCAAGCAAGTTCAAGTCATAAATAGCGGGGCTACTGGACCCAGCGCCGAAGAACAAATGCAAACTTATTTAACCGCCATTAACGGCGAAAGTGATAACTCTTGGGGGCCGAGCAATGCTAAGGTAACGATTGTAGAATTTGCCGATTTTGCTTGCCCTTACTGCGAACAATCATACCCGGCCATAAAAAATATCCAAGCAAACTATAGCGGTCAAGTGCGCATCATTTATCGCGATTACCCTTTACATGACAATTCAATTTTTCTAGCCTTATCAGCACGTTGCGCCGGTGAACAAGGAAAATTTTGGCAAATGCATGATGTCTTTTTTGAGAATCAAGATAAATTTAACCTGACTCAAGAAGAATTAGCTGTTAATATTCCGGCCTTGGCCGAGACTTTAGGATTAAATCCCGACCAATTTAAGACTTGTCTTGATAGTCAAAAATATTTCCCTCAGATAAAACAAGATTACGATGATGGAACTTATCTGCAAATTCAAGGGACTCCCACCTGGTTTATTAATAATAAAATGTTTACCGGGGCTATGGACAAAGAAGGGCTGCAAACAATAGTCGACGGCTTGGTCAATATAATAAAGTAAATATGGAACAAATAAGAATACATGGCCGTGGCGGGCAAGGAGTGGTAACTGCCGCCGAATTAATCGCGCTGGCCGCTTTTAGTATTGGTAAATATGCTCAAGCCTTTCCTAATTTTGGCGTGGAAAGAAGCGGTGCGCCGATTCAATCCTACGCGCGAATATCAGAAGAAGCAATTATTACTCGCGAGCAAGTATACAATCCAAATATTCTAATTATTCAAGATGCTAGCTTGCTAGAAAATAAGGATATTCTGAAAGGAACGGATAAAAATACTTTATTTATCATTAATGCCCCTGACAATTACCAAGCGCCGATTAAATTACCGTCTAAAAAAGTATTTTATTCACCGGCAACGGAAATCGCTTTAAAGATATTCGGTAAAAATATTGTGAATACAGTTATTCTAGGTTCCTTCGCTAAACATTCCGGGCTAATAACTTTGGAATCGCTCAAACACGCGGTAACGGAAAAATTTGCCGAAAAAGGCGAAGCTATAATCAAAAAAAATATCCAAGCAATTGAAGTTGCTTTTAACGACTAGTATGAAAAAACTGACTATCAAGGCCAATACTTCCCTCGCCAATAAAACCGGGGCTTGGCGTACCCACAAACCAATAACCGACAATCTAAAATGTATCGGTTGTTCTTTGTGCGCCAAATTATGCCCAGAAAATTGCATTGAGATGAAACCAATAGAAAATAAACCCAAGCCGCTAACTGATTATGATTATTGCAAAGGCTGCGGCTTATGCGCGCATGAATGCCCGGTCAAAGCGATATCCATGAAAGAAGATTATTAAAAATAACATGAAAGCTAAAAATAACAATCAACATCAAGGTAAAGAAATTTTGGAAGGCTCGCGCGCCATTGCCTTAACGGTTAATAATATCGGACCGGAAGTCGTTTCCGCTTATCCGATAACGCCGCAAACTCATATCGTTGAAGACTTGGCTAAATTTAAAGCCAACGGCCAGGCGGGATTTGAATATGTACGCGCCGAGAGCGAATTTGCTGCTGCCTCAATTGTTCTTGGGGCGAGTGCCGCCGGAGCGCGCGTTTATAGTGCTACTAGTTCCCAGGGCTTATTGCTCATGGCCGAAGTCTTATACAACATTTCCGGCATGCGCTTACCAATAGTAATGACTTGCGCTAACCGCGCCATCTCTTCGCCTATTAATATTTGGAATGATCATAGCGACGCGATGGCTGTCGCTGGTAGCGGCTGGCTCCAATTTTTCGCTGAAAATCATCAAGAAGCCGTTTACCAGCATTTACTCGCTTATAAGGTTGCAGAAAAAATGAATTTGCCTGCCCTAATTAATGTTGACGGTTTTATTTTAACGCATTCTTATGAACCAGTAGCCATCCCCAATAAAAGTTTAATTAAAAAATATTTACCGGCTCGAAAACTGGAAGCGGGGACTTTTTTAGACACTAACAATCCGGTAACTATGGGCGGCTTTTTCTCACCTAATGATTATTTAGATACCCGAAAGGATATTTGCCAAGACTTTGATTCCAGTTTGGCAATTATTAAAAAAGAATATCTTAATTTGAAAAAAGTATTTAAGTTCAAAGATAATGGCAACGGATTACTTGAGTATTCCGGCGCCAAAAAACCAAAAATAATTTTAATCTGCATGGGCTCACTCGCGGGAACCATTAAAGAAGCACTAAAAAAATATTCTGATGTCGGCTTATTAAAAATAACCACCTTCCGCCCCTTCCCAGCTGAAGAAATAAAAAAGGCGATTGGCCATTGCGTGAATGTAGCCGTTATTGAAAAAGCGATTAACCCCGGAAGCGGCGGTCCTTTATATTTAGAAACAAAAGCGGCTATTTTCGAGTTAGGAAAAATAAACATCCAAAATTATATTGCCGGTCTAGGCGGACATGACATCAGCGAAAAAATGATAGCTAAAATTATTAAAGAAATGCGCGGCCGAGCAACAAACAAAATAAAATTTGTTAATTAATATGAAAATTAAACTGCCAAAATTAGTAATTAATTTAAGTTTTGGACTATTAGTCTGTTTTTCCTTATTGTTTCTGCCGGCCAGCTTAGCCCTCGCGGCCGATGCAATAAAATTCACGCCGCAAATTCCCATCCCTGGCATGGGTTCGGGAGCAATTGATGTCGGTACGACCGTGGATGGAAAAATGACCAGTGATTTATTGGCTAGATATATTAAAGCAATGTATGACTACGGCTTAAAGGCCGCTGGAATTTTAGCAGCCGTTATTTTAATGGGTGGTGGTTTAATCTGGCTTACTTCTGCTGGCAATGAATCAAAAATTGGCCAAGCCAAGGAAATGATTGTGGGCGCCATCAGCGGTTTAGTAATTTTATTTAGTGCTTGGTTAATTTTGAATACAGTTAATCCGGCACTTTTAAGTTTGACGCCAGTGAGTTTAACAAAGTTAACGGTCAATGCTGATTATTTAATAACTGATTTAAAAAATGCTCCAGCGGATATGAAATATGGTTGGATATGTATGAATAGCACTGATCAGCGATGCGAAGACAACATTCCTCCTTCTTTAAATTTAGATGCAAGTATTTGTCGCACAGGGACGCCTTCAAATTCAGAGCCAACAGATTGCCCATATAATCAAAAAAAATGCTGTGGTCAAAGTAATATAGTTACTCAAACCGCTGATAATTTTTGCAAAGATGAGGATGACTACACTCCTTGCGTCTTAAATTCAACAGCGGTAAACAAGGGTTACTGTTACCAAGAAAAATGTATTAACACTAAAGTTTGCTGTCAATGTGGACAAGGCGAAGTTGCCGGTGTTTATGTTTATGTAACTTGTAAAAATGACATTTTACCAGCCGAATGTGCAAGCTGGTGTATAAATGGCTGGGTTGGTTCCTCTTATAAAATGTATGTTCCAAATTCGTCTTATTCTTGTGCTGGCGGGGCAATGAGCTATTGCCGACAACAATAAAATTATGCAAAAAAATAAAACTCAAGAATATAAAAAACTTGCTCCTGGCCACAATGCTTGTTCTGGTTGCGGGCAATTATCAGCAGTTCACGCGGTCATGCGCGGTTTAACTAAAGATACAATTATTGCCAATGCCACCGGCTGTTTAGAAGTGACCACGACCGCTTACCCACAAACTTCTTGGGGTCTGCCTTGGATTCATTCTTTATTTGAAAATGCATCTTCAGTCGCCTCAGGAATCCAAGCGGCTTTAAAAAATCGCGGCGATAATCAGACTAAAGTATTGGTTCAAGCGGGCGACGGTGGCACTTTTGATATCGGCCTGGGTCTCGTCAGCGGCATGTGGGAACGGGGTGAAAACATTCTTTATATTTGTTACGACACGGAATCATATTCTAACACTGGCATCCAAGCTTCCGGCTCCACGCCTTATGGCGCCTCAACTACGACCACCCCAAGTGGCGCCCAATCTATCGGCTCCAATCAAGTAAAAAAAGACATGCTAGCAATCGCGCTGGCACATGGCTTAAAATACGTTGCCCAATCAGCCGCCGGCTTTCCGGATGATATTACCAATAAAGTTAAAAAAGCCTTGGCGACTCCCGGACCTTCTTATATTCAAATTCTCAGCCCCTGTGTTCCAGGTTGGGGTATTGGTTATGATGAAGCAGCTATGATGGGTAAATTAGCGGTTAAAACTGGCCTGTATCCTTTATTAGAATATACTAACGGCAAACTAAGTGCCTCCAGTGTCAACGCTAATTTTAAAGCCGAGTCGGTTAACAGCTATCTAAAAACTCAAAGCCGTTTTAAACATTTAGGCGAAGCGGAGATTAATCATATTCAGATGTTGGCCATGGATAATATTAAAAAATATCAAATTTAATATGAGAATCAAAAAAATATTTCTCAGCCTGTCATTATTAATATCATTCTTTATTCCGGTTGCTTTCGCTCAAGCGGGTCAATGTACAATTAGAAATGAGCGCACACCAGCAATAGCGGGGCAATCAGCCTGTGAGGCGGGAGAAGAAAAATCGGATAACAATTTATGCCCAGGAATAAATACCAGTATCAGGTGGCAAGGCAGTGATAGATTCCAAGACATTTGCTGCTGCGTAAAAGAAAGCAGCGAAACCACAATCAGCGCTACCCCCAAATTTGAAATTCCTGAATTACAAATAAATCTTCCCGGATTAAATCTTACGCAACCGGAATGTACTCAAGGCGGCAATGGCGAATACACTTGTAAAGTAAATTGGCTGGGTGAATATTTGAATTGGATTTATAATTATGCGCTTAAAATAGCCGGCATTCTGGCGGCCGTCATGCTAATGGCCGGGGGGTTACTCTGGCTTATTTCCGGTGGCGATGCCGGTAAAGTCGGGCAAGCGAAAGAAATAATTATCGGCAGTATTACCGGATTAATAATTCTTATGAGTTCTTATGTTCTGCTAGTTCAAGTAAATCCTAATTTGGTAAAATTTCCGGCGATTACTTTAGGAGCTCTGAGCAACCAAGAAGTTACAGAAATAATAAAGTCTAAAGATTCTGGCGGCGCCAATACTTATATGGGTGCTGGCTGTGCTACGGATGAAGAACTAAAAACTGGAGCCACTTTCTATGCCACCGGCTATTGTCGACCAACTTGGTCAAATACTGATAAATTTTTCTGTACTATCGCTATGAATTGTACATGTCCATCAGGAACAGATACATCTAAAAATTGTGATGACATTTATAAAACTTTAGCCAGCCAAGGAAAGCACTATTCTCCCTGTAAACCTTTTCCGAAAGATACGGAATATTGCAATCACACCAAGAGCGGTTCGGCTCCCTATGACGGTTCTATCGCCGGTCCAGTAGATGATTGCTCAAATTTAAAACTCGGAGACCAAGTTTGTTTCAATAATAAAACTTACACCATTACCGATAGCGGCGGTTTGATTAAAGGCAAACGTATTGATATTTGGACCGGGGATTGCGGCGGCGTAGCTGCGGTGACTGGCACAGGAATTCTAACAAAAGGCGAATGTGGCTCCAATCCTGCAGCAATTTTTCCATCAACTCTAGTTACTGCCGGCTGGTCTTTCGATCCTGAAATAATTAACCAGGTTGGCGATGCTAGCGCTGAGTTAGGCCAATTATTAAACTGTATGCGCACGCAATTACCTAATGGAATCGGGGTCATATCCTCAATTAGCGATAGTAATTATATCGGCAAGCTATATGAGTGCAATGTAAGCAATTGTTCAAGACCGCCCTGCGTTCATTCATGCGGTTCCTGCCATTACGGCGGCGGTCTATTAACCAATAAATCTTACGCAGTTGATTTTGGCGACGAAACAAATGCCGCCGCTTTAAGCGCCGCAGCTAAAGCCTGCGATTCCGGCGCCTATGTTTTAAACGAGGGCAACCATCTGCATGTTAGTATTTCCGCTTGTCCGCGCCAATAAAATTTTGCTTAACAAAAAGAGGCTTGATTATTCAAGCCTCTTTTTTATTTATCTTCAATATTTTAAACCCCCTTATCCATCGCGTCATTAGCTAGTTTATCCGCGGCTTTATTTTGCTCACGCGGAATATGGGTATAAGTTATTTTTTTGAAATTAAAACTTAAATTATGAATCTCTAAAAATAAGGGTGCCAGGTCTTTATTTTTTACTTTGTATTCCCGCTTCAACTGTTTAACGACCAATTCGCTGTCCAAATAACACTCCAGCTCGCTCACCCCTAGGCTGGTAGCTTTTTTCAAAGCAGCGATTAAAGCTTTATATTCAGCCTGGTTATTCGTGGCTACGCCCAGATATTCCGAAATCTCGGCTAATACTTGTTTTTGGCTGTCGTATAATACCGCTCCAATTCCCGCCGGTCCCGGATTGCCCCGCGCGCCACCATCCGTGAAAATTATTATTTTTTCTAAGCTCATATCTATTTAACTAATTTATTTTGTTGATAAACGCAAATCAATAATCTTAAGCTGCGCGTCGCGACGACCATTAAATTCGTTGACCTCCAAATAATAAACAATATCTACGCGGTCGCCGATTTTGAATTGTTTATACTGTTCCGCCGCCCCAAAAGCCAAAGCCCAAAAGCCGGATAGTCTCAATTTAATATGTTGATTATCAAACCCCATTACCGAAATATCTTCAACCAGCATATTATAACTTACTAAACGCGGTTGCTGATTGTTCTGGCCAAAGGGCTCCAGTTTACTAATTTCATCAGCCAAATTCAAACTAATTTCCTCCGGTTTTAAAACGGCTTCAATTTCCAATTTAGGCACCAAACTTTTGCCGGCCAATTCTTTAGAAACCAGCGCTCCTAATTTTTCTTTAAAAATTCTAAGTTTGTCCTCTGATTTCACGGAAAAACCGCAAGCCATGGGATGTCCACCATATTTATCAAGCTCTTCCGAACAAGCTTCAATCGCTTTAATCAGATTTAATTCCGGAATAGAGCGCCCCGAACCCTTAAAAGAAACTTTCTTAGGAACCAGCTTCTTTTTTTCAATATCAAATTCGGCTTCTTCAATCAAACGAGTAACAATTAAAGTCGGACGATAATATTTTTCGGCAATACGGCCGGCAACTAGACCAATAACGCCCTCATTCCAAATTTCATCTTCACCGGCAATGCCAATAATAATATCAGGGATATTATTAATATCAATTTGTTTTTCGACTTGTTCGCTTATTTCTTTAGTTATTTGCTGGCGACTTAAATTACGCTGATTAAGCTCTTCAGCTAAGGCTTCAGCTTCACCGACTTCCTCGCAAGTTAACAAGGCAAAAGCGGTATTGGCATGACTTAAACGACTGGCGGCATTAAGACGCGGGCCGATTTGCCAACCAACATTCCATGCCTCTAATTTTTTACCAACATTAATTTTGGCAGATTTAACTAAAGCGTTTAAACCTAAACGTTTATTTTGATTAAGAATTTCCAAGCCCTTTTTTACTAATAAACGGTTTTCACTTAAAAGCCCGACCATATCGGCAATTGTCCCAACGGCAACTAAATCTAAACTTTTTTCTAAAATTAATTTTTTTTGCGCTTCCGGCAAATTGGATTTTATCAGCAGGGCGCTAATCAATTTAAAAGCCACGCCGACACCTGCTAAAAACGGACAAGGATAAGCATTGCGGCTATCGGCCGGATTAATTAACAGACAATCCGGCAAATCATTAAGCTCCGGTAAAACATGATGATCGGTAATTATAATATCTAGACCTTTACTCTTGGCATAAGCGACTTCTTCCTTATTGCGGACACCATTATCAACCGTGACTACCAATTTAAAGCCATTAGCCAGTATCTGGTTAATCGCCATTTTATTAAGACCGTAGCCCTCGCTTACTCTATCGGGCAAATAAACTTCCACTTTGGCGTGTAAAATTTTTAAAGTTTCCAGAAGGACAACCGAAGAAGTCACGCCATCAGCATCATAATCGCCATAAACAACAATGCCATTCCCCTGCTTGATATGGCTGATTATCAAATCAACCGCCGCGACCATATCTTTAAAAATAAAGGGGTCATAGAAGCTTAAATCATTACCAAAACTAACAGTATTTTGGCTAGCAAGCTCTCCACTTAAAAAAGTTTTAATCGCCGACTCTTCCTTTAAGCCGCGATTAAAAAGCAGCTGTAAAAAAATACGGCTGATATTGGGATATTTAGCAGTTGTTTCCTGATCAATACCGGGCAAGACACTCCATTCTTTCATAATTTTAGCTTATTATTAAAACCCGCCCACTCCGCCCATCATCAAAGGGAAAACAATCATCGAAATTGTCACCAAAATAGAAATTGCCAACCAAATGGCACGAATAATTTTTTTTCTTTTCATATTATCTTTTTAAAATTTTAACAAAAGTATCAGGCGGAATCTCGACGCTTCCCTTGCCGGCAGCCATCATTTTCTTTTTCCCCTTTTTCTGTTTTTCTAATAATTTACGCTTGCGGGAAACGTCGCCGCCATACAATTTAGCAGTCACATCTTTACGCATCGCTGATAGTTTTTCCGCGGCAATAACTTTAGCGCCAATTGCTGCTTGAATTTTTACGGCAAACATCTGACGCGGCAGACTATCTTTTAAAATATCCACCACTTCCCGGCCTTCACGGTAAGCATCATCACGATAAACAATTGTAGCCAAAGCTTCAATAATATCTTCAGCCACTAAAATATCCATTTTAACCACATCAGCTGGACGATAATCTAAATATTCATAATTAATGGAGGCATAACCGGCGGAAACACTTTTTACCTTATCATAAAAATCAGTTAGAATCGCCGACAAGGGAATTTCATAATGCAAAATAACACGACTGTCTTCGCCTTCGGCCGAGATATATTCAGTATTTTTATAGATTCCCCGCTTCTCTTGCGCCAGCTTAATAATATTTCCCATGTAACCCTTAGGGCTAACTATGTCTAAGGCTACCCAGGGTTCTTCAATTATTTCCAATTGATTTTGATCGGGTAATTTTTGCGGTGTTCTAATTGTTATCTCCTCGCCATTAGTTTTAACAATTTTATAAGCCACACTCGGGATAGTGACAATTAAATCTAAATTATATTCGCGGCGTAAGCGTTCCTGAAAAACTTCCAAATGCAACAGGCCCAAGAAACCGCAACGAAAACCGAAACCTAAAGCATCGGAACGCTCCGGTTCATATGACAAAGCGGCGTCATTCAACTTTAATTTATCCATCGCCTCGCGTAATTCTTTAAAATCATTGCCTTCGCGCGGAAAAATGCCGGCAAAAACCATGGGCTTAACTTCTTTATAGCCCGGCAACCTATCCAGACTATCAAAATCGGCATTAGTGCCGGCAATTAAGGTGTCGCCGACGCGACAATCAGCTACTTGTTTAAAGCCAGTAACCACATAACCGATTTGTCCCGCTTGCAATTCCCCGGTGGAAACATAACCGGGTTTAAAAATTCCGCAGTCCAAAACTTCGCTCTCGGCACGAACAGAGGCTAATTTTATTTTATCGCCTTTTTTAATCTTACCATTAAAAACGCGGATGTAAGCGACTACTCCACGATAAGTATCATATTTGGAATCAAAAATAAGCGCCCGCGAATAATTGCCACCCCCGGCAATCACCGGCTCTTTAGGGGCTTCACTACGCTTAATAATTTCATCTAAAACCTCGGCCACACCCACGCCAGTTTTACCCGAGGTACAAAAAATATCATCTTCTTGGCAGCCGATTAATTTAACAATTTCTCTTTTGGCCTTAGGGACATCGGCAGCCGGCAAATCAATTTTATTAACTATTGGAATAATCGTTAAATTTTGTTCCAAAGCTAAATATAAATTAGCCAGCGTCTGCGCTTGGATTCCTTGAGTGGAATCAACTAACAACAAGGCCGTTTCTACCGCCGCCAAAGAACGGGAAACTTCATACGAAAAATCAACATGGCCCGGGGTATCAATCAAATTAAGATTATAACCCTTATACTCCATGTTCACTGGGGTCAACTTAATCGTTATTCCCCGTTCGCGCTCGATATCCATGCCATCAAGCAGCTGTGCTTTCATATTGCGCTTTTCAACCGTGCCGGTAATTTCTAACATTCTGTCGGCCAGAGTAGATTTACCATGGTCAATATGAGCAATGATGGAAAAATTTCTAATTTTATTAATATCTAACATAATTTTTATTAAACACCGCGGGCCTCACCCTGATCTTCAAGCTTAACTTTTTTAAACGGCAAATGTCTTTTCATGGTTGATAGTAACGAAAAGAATTCTTCACTGTTAAGCAGGTAGCAAAAGAAAGCGTACATCAACAAACCGGAAACGAAAGAGGCTGTTAACTGAATAAAAACACCACTGAATTTATCCATGCTGATAAATGGCCAAACGACCACTTTCATTATCTGGGCCGTTAAACCGGCGGCAATGGCCGCGACTACAAATTTAGCGCTCGCGCTTAAAATATTAACTAAATCCAAGGCTCCCACTTTAACATAAAGCCAGCCCCAAAGCAAGATTAAATTAAGAATGCTGGCTACGGAAAAAGCAAGGGCTAAACCAGCAACTCCCATAATTTTTCCCAAATAAAATGACAGGATAATATTGATAATAATTGATATCAAACCAAAATAAAGTGGGGTGCGCGAATTATGACGCGCGTAAAAAACCCGAACTACGAGAGGAATCGTCGCCTGAGCAAATAAGCTCAAAGAAAAGAAAGCGAGGGTGTCCATCGTCATAAAAGTAGAGCGCCAATCAAAGTTCCCTGTTCCTAAAACGACGCGAATAATCTGAGCGCGGAGCGTCACAATTAAAACGGTGGCCGGAATAATAAAAAAGAGAATCTGGCGCATGGTGCTAGAAAAATGCACCGTTAATTTATGTTTATTGTGAGCATGTTCGGCCAAGGCCGGAAAAGCGGCAATGGCAAAAGAAATCCCAAAAATTCCGACCGGGAAAGATTGTAAATTATTAGCAAAATTGAAAGCAGTTAAAGAACCACTGGGCAAGGTGGAGGCAATAATAGTAATTACCACTAAATTTATCTGGGAAATCGCCAAGCTCATCGTTCGCGGCACCATCATGCGGCCAATCTTAATCGTATTAATATCCTGCCAAGTTAATTTAAATAAATAGCGGTAACCCAAATGATAAACGGCTGGCAGTTGCACGACAAAATGCATAAAAGCACCCAAAACAACGCCCCAGGCTAAACCGTTAATGCCTAGATGCTCAGTGAAATATAAGGCGCCGATAATAATCCCTAAATTATAAAAAATGGGGGCAAAAGAATAAACCAGAAAACGTTTAAAGGATTGTAAGATGCCGCCCAAGACGCCAGACAATCCCAAAAATACCGGCGACAAAAACATAATTCTAGTGAGCAAGGTAGTTTTTAATTGTTCTTCCGGTCCAAACCCAGGCGTAATTAAACGGGTCAAAAGTGGAGCAAAAATTATTCCTAAGATTGATAAAAAGGCGAGTCCTAAAATTAAAAAATTTAAAACATTGCTAGCCAGCGCCCAAGCTTCTTTATTAGACTGGCGACGCTCGCCATGATCACCTTGCGAGTCCTTAATCAAACTAGTAAAAATCGGAATAAAACCCGCCGATAATGCGCCCAAAACAATCAAATTAAAAATTAAATCCGGAATTCTAAAAGCGGCATAATAAATATCCAGAGTGGAACCCGCTCCAAAACGGCCAGCTAAAATACGATCGCGCACCACCCCTAAAACACGGGAAATTAAAGACGAAAAAGCCACCAAGGCAGCCGCAACCGTAATATTATTTATTTGGCGATTAAATATCCTTTTAAACATATTATTATCTTAACTGGTTTTTCAGAATAAGCAAATCTTGAAGATTGGCAATCGCTCTATCATATCCGGGGTTAATTTCTAGCTCTTTTTTAAACTCCGCTTCTGCTTCTGCTAGCTTACCCTGATTTAAATAAATAACCCCGATATTGTTATGGGCCATCGGTTCTTCAGGATTTAATTCCAAGGCGCGGCGATAAGCGGCGATGGCTTCGGCAGAACGATTATTAAAATAAAGCATAACCCCTAAATTGCGGGCCGGCATTGGCGCCGATGGAGAGCAACTGACGGCGCTTTGCCAAAACACCAAACGATTTTGAAAGTTCGGCAAATGAAAAGCTGAAAGCGTGAAAAATAAAATTAGCAGCGCCAACCCGCTTCCATAAACTACCGGACGACGATAATTTAATTCTTGGAGAAATCTAATTTGCGCTATTATTATCAACAAGCCGACAAAGGGCAGATAAAGACGATGTTCTAAAAAATAATAAGAAGTTTTGGGATCGGGGTTTATTAAAGATGGTAATAAAAATAATAAATACCAGAGCAAACCAAAGGCCAAATATTTTTTAGAAACTCCTTTTTTTAAAATAGCGACTGAGGTCAGGATTATTACAGCCAACAACCCAAAAACTAAATTAGCATCTTGTAAAACGGACATAATAGCCAAATCAAAAGGCAGAAAAAATCTTCCCAAGCCAACAATCATGGCAGGTGAATTAGCTAAAATTGAAGAAACCATTATCGACAAACCGCTGCCGCCATTAATCGCCAGACTGCGAAAAAAAGTCCAAATTAAAATTCCTGCAGTCGCCCCAACTATCCATGACCACTTATCGGCAATATTAATTTTTTTCTCAGAAATAAATAGATAATAAAATAAAGCCAATACCGGAAAAACCAAGGCAGTTTCTTTAGTAAACAAGGCAGCTGAAAAAAATAAAAGGCTAGCAATATAATCGGCTAAACGCGGTTTTTCTAAAAATTTTAAAAAATAAATAAAAGCCGCCATGATAAAAATCGCCAGCAGCGAATCATTGCGTCCCGGTATCCAGGCAACGGCCTGAACCAGCGCCGGATGAACTAAAAATATCAGCGCTAACCAAAAAGCTAGAGGTTTAGGTGACTTTAATTTTTTAAGCAGCCCAAAAAGCAAGCAGGCCGCCAAAATATGCAATAATACATTGGTCACATGAAAAAACCAAGGCAATTGACCGGAAATAATGGTATCAAAAAATAAGGATACACTTAATAGCGGGCGATAATAGAAATCATTACTAGAGAAAAAAACATCATTAGTAAAAAAATCGCCAATCTGGGAAGCCTGGCTAATTATTGAATAGTTATCCAAAATGAGCGTATTGTCATCCAAATAAGAAAAATCAAAAAAAGCGCTTGCCAAATAAAGAACCAGCCCCAGCAAAATAATTACTAAATATGGTCGATACCTATTACTGAACATAAATTTACATTTCCGTACTCAATAAGCAACTAAAATCTAAAACCAAAAAAATATTTTAAACCCGTCCATAAAGTAGCTAGTCCATATTTCAAACTTCGCCAAAAATTTATAGAAGAGGCTTCTTTAAAATACCTGACCGGAACCGGAATCTCGCCAATTCGATAATTAGCGCCGGCAATCTTAAATAACATCTGGCTGTCGAATACAAAATCATCGGAATTTTTCAGCCAATTAATCTTTAGTAAAACTTCACGCTTATAAGCACGCATGCCGGTGTGCCATTCGGAAAGATTTAGGCCACTAACGAAATTTTCAAAAATCGTTAACGCGCGATTAGAGATGTATTTGTATAAAGGCATGCCACCAGCCAAAGTTTCCCGTCGACTGCGGATGCGCGTTCCCAGCATCACATCAAAATAATCATCGGCAATAAATTCCGCAAAATATTTAATCAATTTCGGATCATACTGATAATCAGGATGAATCATCACGACAATATCCGCCCCTTTATCCAGCGCCAGTTGGTAACAAGTTTTTTGATTGCCACCATAGCCTTTATTTTCGGCATGTTCAAAAACCGTTAAACCCAGACGTCGGCCGAGAGCGGCAGTTTCGTCAGAGCTCTTATCATCCACCAAAATAATTTCGTCCACAATTGCCGGGATATCAGCCACTGTTTGTGTTAAGGTGTGTTCCGCATTATAAGCCGGCATCACCACGATAATTTTTTGGTTATTATACATATAAGATTAAATGATGGCGCGAACATCGCCGGCCAGTGCGCCTTCAGCTCTTAAAAATAAGGGATTGATATCAAATTCTTTAATCTCCGGATGCTCATTAGCTAATTTAGATAAGGCCACCAAAATATTAGCCAGTTGTTTAATATTATATTTCTTGCCGCCGCGTGCACCGAGCAAAATCGGATAAAACGGCAAGCTCTTAATAAACTCCAGGGCTCGCGCTGTATTTAAATCGGCAATTACCATGCGGAACTCCTTAAAAATTTCCGCGTAAATACCACCGATACCCACTAAAATCAAGGGGCCGAAAGAAGCGTCGCGCTTGAAGCCTAAAATTATTTCTAAACTGCTTTTAATCTGCGGCTGAACCACTAAATAATTTTCTTGATTAGCAAAAACTTTTTTATTATTTTTTAAATAATTAAGTGCCGCTTTATCTAAAGCCTGGCGGTTTTCCAAATTTAACATAATCGCGCCTTTGTCGCTCTTATGCAAAAAATCCGGACCGACTGCTTTTAAAACTGCCGGGTAAGAAACTGGAACCGCGCCGGAATATTTCAAAGTTTTAACGGTCGGAAATTTATATTTATTCAATAAATTAAACAAATAAAGATAATCGGATTTAGCTCTGCCGGCCGGAAACTCAGTTTTACGAAATGGTGTTAATGATTTAATGACGGCTTGTCTATCTGTTAATTTTTTAATAGCCCGGATAGCTCTTTCCGGATAATTAAAGGCGGGCACATTATTTTCCAACAAAAAATCTTTAGCCTTAGAGACTGCCACTTCCCCCAAAAAACTAGCAACTACTAAACGCTTGGCATATTTCTGATCGACTTTGATAATTGATTTAGCGGTCAACATTGGCTCAGTCGCCGTTTGTGGCGTCAGTAACACTAAAACATTATCGCCGCTAGAACTGCGCAATATTTTGTCCAAAGCTTGTTCGTATTTAAGCGCACTGGCATCACCTAAAATATCCAAACTATCTTTTAAGTTTAATTTTTGCCGCGAAATTTCATCGGCAGATAAAACAGCGATGCCACCGGCATTCGTTAAAATATGCAAATCGCCATTTACCTTGCCAAAAGCGCCTCGAGCTTGAAAAACTAATAATAAATCAAACAACTCTTCTAGGCTTTCAATCATAATGGCGCCCGCACGCTCAAGCCCCGCCTTAATAGCTGCTGCGCCTCCAGCCATAGCGCCGGTATGCGACTTAGCCATTTGACCGCCGCGCTCGCTCATTCCCGACTTTAAAACGACAATCGGCTTTTTAGGAGAAATTTTAGAAACCAAAGACATAAATTTTTGACCATCTTTAATGTCTTCTAAATAGAAAAAAATCGCACTCGTTTTTTTATCAGCCGCCAAATACTCCAAAAAATCATTTTCATCCAGTGCCGCCTTATTTCCTAAACTGATAAAATATCCCAAATTAAAACTTTTATTTCGAAGCCAATCCAAAACTGCGCTGCCAATTGCTCCTGATTGCGACAAGAAGGCAATCTGCCCGCCACCGGTACCACTATCGGCAAAGCTGGCATTTAAGCGATTGTTATTATTAATAAATCCTAAACAATTAGGACCTAAAATATTTAATTTATGATGGCGCGCCAATTTTGTTAGTTCCGCCTCCCGTTCAATTCCTTCCGCCCCCGATTCTTTAAAGCCGGCGCTGATAACAATAATATTTTTTATGCCCAAACGTGCGCATTTCTCAATTTCTGCCAAAACAAAGGGAGACGGGATGACAATGACTGCTAAAATAGCCGACTTATTCTTAGCCGGAATCATTTCTAGACCGGCGAAAGCCGGACGTCCAGCTACGATTTTATTTTCACGATTAATCGGATAAATCTTGCCAGCATAACCATTTTTGATAATGCTATCTAAAACTTGGCGGCCAACTTTATGCTTGTCCGAAGAAGCGCCGACAACCGCTACTCCCGAGGGATTGAAGAAATTTTTTAAATCCATATTTTTATTTTTTGATTAATAAATAGATTCCGGAAATAAGCGTTCCCAAGAACAAATAATTAAGATTAAAATAAGCCAAAACAATATTGGGCAAAATAACTTCTAAAAAAATTAAAATTAAGTACAACAAAAATAAAAAGTAAAAAATTTCCCGCACTATTATTTTATCGCTCAATTTTTCCATATTAACTTTATTTTCCTCGGCCTAATAGCTTTTGCCAAATAGTCCGTCCGGAAAATTCCATTTTTATTTCACTAATCTCCAAATAATCATCAACTTGGTCATCATTTTTAAGGCCGGGGATAGAAATCATAAAATTATATTTCCCCTTTTCTCGGTAAACACCGACTAAGTTAAACTCCGCTGAAGCGCTAGTTTCGCCATCATGAACGCTCGGCTCTTGATAATCGCTCAGTATATATTTAACTCCCGCGCCTAATTTAAAAAACTGATTAACCTTAAGCAATGAAGGATTAAAAACCATATTTTTATTGAACGAAAAAACCCCGCCACTTTCTAGAATAACATCGTCTTTACTTAATCTAATTTCCTTAATCAAAGAATTACCGTCAACTTGAAAATTAAATTGCTTATAGGGCTCATCAAGAGAAAAAGTTTGGCCACCAAAATTAATATCTTGAACGCTGGCAGGTGCGAACGCCTTGGCTTGGAGATAGTTAGAGTCGGTATAAATATTTAATGATCTAGCAACTGAAACTGGCCAAACCCTCCCCACAAAAACGAAGCGGTCCAATGAACTTTGGAGACTCTTAATAACCGTATCATCGCTAATCTTAATTTCCACTTTGTACAGACCGGGGCTCAAGGTTCTTTCTTCCAAAATTAATGACTTGTATTCCTCTTGGCCGCTGGCAGGATTTAAATTTTCATCGGCTAAATCCGCCTGTTGGATAACTTTCCCGTCTTTAGACAAGATAATCGCCAGTGGATCGGCCGCTTTATCCTGATTTAAATCAACGAACTTTAATTCCAGGCGTAAGGGTTCATTATTTACATAAAAAAATAAAGTATGCGCCCCCCGCAAAGGAATATCGACAAGCGTCGGTAATGAATCTTTCAAGCCCTTAAACTGAAAATTAAAATCCGGATTATAATTATAAACCGCCAGGCAAGAAGCCGTGCTACCAGGGCAAGCTTCTAAATTATTGGTTTTTAAATCAGCAAAAAAGTCTTCTAAGTTATTATAATCATTCCCTTCTTGCCACAGCGTTAAGCCTTGTTCTTCCAGGCGCCGGCCAGGAAGCTTTAAATCGTCTAAGATTTTATTATCCAAGGGTTGTAAGTCATAACGCCAAACAAGGCCATCAGCCAAAACACCGGCTTCTATCAAAGGAGTACTCGAGCTCAAGTGCGATTTATATTTAACAGTCAATTTAACTTTAGAAAAGGTCCGGGGTGTAAATACGGAAAAATAAACCGGGTCACCAATAAGGCGCGATAAGCGCCCGCTTTTAATATCGACTCTTTCCGCCGGGCTAAAATTATAGATAAATCCCTTACCAGAATGCAGCCACTGGGAATAATTCTTAGTATAACTAATCTGCCCGCCAGGAACTACTTTAAAAAACAAAATAGCCAAAACAATCAGAAAAATAATGACAATTCCTGACGCGCGCAACCTGAATAAGGCGGATTTTTTAGTAATAAACGGTAAAAACATATACCTCTATTTTACGTTATTTGCCCCAAAAAAACAATTAAGACAAGGGGGGTATTTTTTGCTATAATATTAATATGAAAAATCAAAAATCTCTGAAAAATCAAATAAAATCCCCGGCTCAAAGTTTTATTAATGATTTGCGAGGCGAAAAACCGGCTCCGGCAATCTCCGGATATTCTCTTTTTATTTTTGGTTCAGGCTATAACACTGCCAAATATTTCCAAGACGTCTTTAAGACGGAAGCTAATTACAGTCTTATCAATTTCCGCCATAATGGGCAGACAAAACTATTTTTGGCCGAAGGTGCCTGGAAACAATATAATCGTGAAGTTTTTGCTAATTATCTGAAAAACACAAAATATGTAAAAATGGTGGAAAAAAAATTCTATAGCCATTTTCCAAAAATAAATCAGTTATTTGAAAAATATAGTTATCAATTTATAGAAAAAAGCGACAACCGGCAACTGCTTAAAGTTGTTGAAGAAACCTTTGATTTATTTTGGGAAAGTAACGCTTGGTCACATTTCTCCATCTATTTTGATATTGAGACCTGTTTTTCCTTAGTCAAAGAGGCACACCCAGAAACAAAATACGAAGAAATAAAAAAAATCTGGCATCAGGCGACCGCTCTTAGCGCCGAATCCTTTGATAAAGAACAGAAGCGAGATATCCTAAAAAAGATCGCTGCCAATCAAGCCAATAAGCTCGTTGAAGACTGCCAATACTTCTGGACTTCTTATAAAAATGTGCTCCCGCTTAACGAAATCGAGGAAAAAATAAAGGACACTTACGGAAAATTTTTGAATAATCCTAAAATGGCACGGGCTGAATTAAAGCGAATGGATAAGGAGCTATCCGAAAAGAAGAAAAAGTTTTCTCTTTGGCGACGAAAATTAACACCGATACAGAAAAAGATAGTTGATTTCTGCCAAACTATCATGGAAATCCGCGATAAGCGCAAAAACCATTTTGCCAAAGGAATCACCGTCACTTGGCGGGTAGCGGAAAAAATATTTTCTGAAGCTGGAGTCGAAAAAGATTTGATAGAGAACGTCCTCGTATTTGAGGAATTGCTAAAGGGAGCTAACTTCATTAAAACTATCAAGGCTGATTTGAAAAAGAGAGAAAAAGGTTATATTGTGTATGTTCCCTACCGCGGTGCCAAAAAAGTATTCTACCGCAAAGTGAAGAAAAATTATGACCTAATCAATAATTATTTCCTGGCGGGCGGAGACAAAAATGACAAGGAAATAAAAGGCCAAACCGGTAATAAAGGAATAATTTCCGGACGAGCTAGAATTATCTACTCAAGCAAAGATTTTCACCTTTTTAAAAAGGGCGAAATACTGGTTACCGGCATGACTAGGCCGGAATTTGTACCGCTAATGAGACTGGCCAAGGCCATTATAACCGATGAGGGCGGAATAACCTGCCATGCGGCTATCGTCTCCCGAGAACTCAAGAAGCCCTGTATTATCGGCACCAAATTTGCCACCAAAAAAATAAAAGACGGAGATAAATTAGAAGTTAATGCTAATAAAGGAGTGGTGAAAATTTTGAGTTAAACTAAATTATTGCTAATATTACAAAAAAACGCCACGGAATTACCCGTGGTGTTTTTAATTTTCTATTTGTTTACTACTAATCTATTTCTCGTATTCAAAACGTTTTTTCTTGCCCTTATAGCCAGTTCCCGCTGGAATTAAGCAACCGATAATAACGTTTTCTTTCAAGCCTTCTAAATAATCGATCTTGCCGTTAACCGCCGCGTCAATCAACACGCGAGAGGTTTCTTGGAAGGAGGCGGCTGATAAGAAGCTGTCGGTAGTTAGCGATGCCTTGGTAATACCCAGTAATAACATTTCTCCGGTCGCTAATTTTTTAGCATTCTTATTCGCTTGGTAGAATACTTCATCTTCAACCGTTTCTCCCGGCAATAAATTAGTGTCGCCGGCATCAGTGACGAAGAAACGTGAGAACATTTGGCGCGCGATAATTTCTACGTGCTTATCATTCAAAGGCTGACCCTGAGAAGAATAAACATATTGAATTTCACGAATAATATATTTTTGGGTTTCAAGCTGTCCTTTCAACTTATAAAGTTCGCGCAAATCCAAGCTGCCTTCAGTTAGCTGAGTGCCTCTTTCAATTAAATCGCCGTCTTTAACCAACATCATCGTTCCCTTAAGAATTGAAAATTCTTTTACCTTTTCAACTTCCTTAGAAACGCTGACAAATTTTTCTGTCACCTTGGCTAAACCAGCGGCTTTAGCCTTAACCATTTCGCCGCCGACGCTGAATAAATCAGTATTCTTGGAAACTTGCTCGTTATCTTTAACAAGCACCTTAACTTCTAATTTTTTCTTATCCTTAGTAGTTAAGCCGCCAGCCAATTTAAGTTCATTAACTTTTTCTGAAAAATAATATTTATCACTGTCTTCGCCTTTATAGAAAATGCTCAAAATCTTAGCCTGAGGATTATCAACCAGAATCTCTTTGCCGTCCTGGTCTTTAATTGTTTTCTGAGCAAACTCAACTTTAACACGGCCGGAAACATCGGAAATCAAGGCTTTTTTCTTAGGGCTACGTGCTTCAAAAATTTCTTCAACCCGAGGCAAGCCCTGAGTGATATCATCTTGACCGGCGACACCTCCAGTATGGAAGGTTCTCATTGTTAACTGTGTACCTGGTTCACCGATAGACTGAGCGGCAATAACACCGACGGTCGAACCCAATTTTACCGGCTTATTATAAGCCAAGTCCCAACCATAACATTTAGCACAAATACCTTTGTGCATTTTACAGCTAAGAACGGAACGGATTCTAACTTCCGACGCTTCACTGGTTTTCAAAAGCTTAATATTTTCTTCATCTAACATCTCACCAGCTTTCAAAACCGCCTTACCCTTAGTATTCAGGACATCGGTGGCTAAATAACGACCGGTAATTTTCTTAAAGAAATCTTCACCGGTTGCCTCGGCATCGGTCTTTTTCATAATAATACCCTCCTCATCGCCACAATCTTCTTCAGCGACAATAATATCTTGAGAAACGTCCACTAAACGACGGGTTAAATAACCGGCGTTAGCTGTTCTTAAGGCGGTATCGGACAAACCTTTACGTACACCGTGAGTGGAAATAAAATATTCCAAAACACCAAAGCCTTTCTTAAAGTTACCTTTAACCGGCAATTCGATAATGGCTCCGGATGGTGAAGTTACCAAACCTTTCATACCTAAAATCTGAACCGGCTGAGCCCAAGAACCACGGGCACCAGAATCAATCATGGAATAAACCGGCAATACATTGGTTAAACCTTTTTTACAAATTTCTCCAATTTTATCTTTAGTATTAGTCCATTCTTCAATAACTTTGGCATAACGTTCACTCTCAGTGAGCAAACCTTCTTCGTATTGTTCCTGAATAACTTCAATCTTCAAATTAGCCTCATCAATCAAACGATCCTTCTCTGGCAAATTAGGCAAATCGCCAAAGCCCCAAGATAAACCGGACTTAGTAATAAAGGCGAAAGCTCTGTTTTTCAAGCCATCAATAAACTTAACGGTTTCATCTTCGCTATATAAACGCAAACATTCACGAATCAAATCTTTCAATTTGCTCTTACCGACGACATCATTAATAAAACGTAATTTTTCCGGTAGCAATGAGTTAAAAATCAAACGGCCAACAGTCGTCTTTAACATTTCCCCGCTATATTTAACGGAAATTGGCGCGTGTAAATCAATAAAATTATTATCGTAAGCCAAATAAGCCTCGTCTTCATTATAGAAATAAGGCATCTCTTCCCGTTTCTTATCATTAAAATCTTTACTAATGGAAGTTAAATAATAAGTACCCCAAACAATATCTTGCGCCGGGGCAATAATTGGATCGCCGGTGGCTGGTTTTAATAAGTTATGGCTAGCAAGCATTAAATGTTCAGCTTCCCATTTAGCCTCCTTGGTTAACGGAACATGAACGGCCATTTGGTCACCATCAAAGTCAGCGTTAAACGCGGTACAAACAAGCGGATGAATCTGAATCGCTTTACCTTCAATTAAAATCGGGCGGAAAGCTTGAATGCCTAAGCGATGCAAAGTCGGTGCGCGATTTAACAAGACGAAAGCACCGCGAACAATTTCCTCCAAAATATCCCAAACTTCATCATGTCCAGCCTCGATATAACGAGAAGCGCTGCGCACATTATGAACTATTTCTCTCTTAATCAACTGGGAAATAATAAAGGGCTTGAATAATTCCAAAGCCATAATCTTCGGCAAACCGCACTGATCAAGATTTAACTTTGGATTAACGACAATAACGGAACGACCAGAATAATCAACGCGCTTACCTAATAAGTTCTGACGGAATCTTCCCTGCTTACCCTTTAAGGTGTCAGCTAGAGATTTCAATTGTCTCTTTTGTCCGGTAGAAGCCGTGACTGTTTTAGTATGGCGAGCGGAGTTATCAATTAAAGCATCAACCGCTTCCTGCAACATTCTTTTTTCATTGCGGCAAATAACTTCCGGAGCATTCAAATCTAATAATTGTTTTAAGCGATTATTACGATTAATAACGCGGCGATATAAGTCGTTTAAATCAGAAGCGGCAAAGCGGCCACCATCCAACGCAACCATCGGGCGTAAATCAGGCGGAACAACCGGCAAAACAGTCATAATCATCCACTCCGGACGCAAATCGTTATTTCTAAAACTCTTTAAAAGTTTTAAGCGTTTAACTAATTTTTCTTTCTTGGATTCAATCGCGTCTTGTAATTTTTCTTCCAAATTAATGATGCTCTTTTCCAAATCAATCTTGCCAAGCAATTCTCTAATCGCTTCAGCACCGATAGAAGCTTCAAAAATATGACCAAATTTTAAACTCAAACTTTGATATTGATGCTCTGACAAAATTAACAACGGCTTCAATTCCTTAAGTTCTTTTTGGGTAGTCGCAAAATCTTCATCTAAGCGCGCTAATTTTTCTGTTTTATCCTTGAGCGCATCTTTAACATCGCTTTCGCTACCGCCGGCATCTTTAATTTTTTTAAGTTCGTTATTATATTCATTTTCAAAACCCTTAACCTTGCTTTTGTATTCGGCTTTAATTTGGTTAATGGTTACTTCCTTTAAATTTTCATCAACGTCAGTCACAATAAAACTGGCGTAATAAATAACTTTTTCCAAAGATTGAATGCCTAAATTTAAAAGCAAACCAATCTTAGAGGATAAGCCTCTTAAAAACCAGATATGAGACGCTGGAACTTGCAAAGTAATGTGTCCCAATCTTTCGCGTCTAACAATGCTTCTGGTCACCTCTACGCCGCACTTATCGCAAACAATTCCTTTGTAGCGAATTTTTTTATATTTGCCGCAAGCGCATTCCCAGTCCTTAGTCGGACCAAAAATCTTTTCACAGAATAAGCCGTCCTTTTCCGGTTTCTGAGTACGATAGTTGATTGTTTCCGGACGCGTTACTTCTCCGTGAGACCAAGATAAGATTCCATCCGGACTGGCCAGTTTAAGGCGGATAGCGTCAAAGTCGCTGGTTTTAATTGGATTTAACATAAATATGTAAATGTTTATTTAATTATTTATTCCGCTTTGCTATCTTTATCTTCGTCTAAGGAAATGATAATTTCCGGCTTCTCATAATCAAGCGTTTCTTCCTTTTCCAGCTCTTCATCCAAATCGGTCATTACTTCAGAAGCGGTCAAACCACTGGCACCGTTTAAGAGCTCAACATTCAAGCCTAAACCTTTCAATTCTCTGATTAAAACGTTGAATGATTCCGGAACATTTAATTTTTCAATCTCTTCGCCCTTAATAATGGATTCATAAGCCTTACTGCGTCCAGGAATATCATCGGATTTAATGGTTAAGATTTCCTGCAAAGTATGAGAAGCGCCGTAACCCTCCAAAGCCCAAACTTCCATTTCTCCGAATCTCTGGCCGCCGAATTGAGCTTTACCTCCTAAAGGCTGTTGGGTAATTAAAGAGTAAGGGCCAATTGAACGTTGATGAATCTTATCTTCAACCATATGGTTGAGCTTCAACATATACTTATAACCAACAGTAATTTGATTATCATAAGCGCTGCCGGTCTTGCCATCATATAAAGTGACTTTTCCGTTCTCAGGCAAACCTGCTTTTTTCAATTCCCCTTTAATCTGTTCTTCGGTCACACCGTTTAAAGCCGGGGTCATAATACGATAACCTAATTTCTTAGCCGCAAAGCCAAGATGAGTTTCTAACAACTGACCCAAGTTCATACGAGAAATAATACCGAGCGGAGATAGAATAACATCAATCGGCGTCCCGTCAGACATATAAGGCATATCTTCAATCGGTACAATTTTAGAAATAACACCTTTATTGCCATGGCGTCCGGACATCTTATCGCCAACTTGAATCTTTCTTAAGTTAGCCACTGAAACCTGAATGGATTGCAAAACACCGGCTGATAGTTTATCGCCTTCCTCACGAGAGAAAATTTTAATATCCACGACTTTGCCGTGTTCACCGTGCTCTAAGTATAAGGAGGAATCGCGAACATCTTTAGCTTTCTCGCCGAAAATCGCGCGTAATAATTTTTCTTCAGCCGATAAAGTTGTTTCTCCTTTAGGGGTAATCTTACCAACTAAAATATCGCCGGAAGAAACTTCAGCGCCAATTCTGATAATACCTTCGTCATCCAAGTTCTTTAATTTTTCCTCACTGATATTTGGGATATCGTTAGTCACTACCTCCGGGCCGAGTTTAGTATCGCGCACATCAATAGTATAATTTTCAATATGAATGGAGGAATAGATATCTTCTTTAACTAAACGTTCAGAAATAATAACCGCATCTTCATAGTTAAAGCCTTCCCAGGTCATAAAGGCCACCAGCGCATTTCGGCCCAAAGACAATTCACCATTATCAATCGCCGGCCCATCGGATAAAACTTGGCCCTTCTTAACTTTTTCACCGACATCAACCGTTGGGTGCTGATTAATACAGGTGGAGGAGTTGGAACGTAAAAATTTATTTAAATTATAAGTCACGACTTGGTCTTTCTTGGTTGTTAATTCAATTAAGCCCGCCTCTGACTTGGTAATTACACCATCATCAGCTGCTAACACAACATGGCCGCTATCGCGAGCAGCACGTTCTTCGACGCCCGTGCCGACAACCGGCGCTTCACTCTTAACTAAAGGCACAGCCTGACGTTGCATGTTTGTTCCCATCAAAGAACGCTGACCATCATTATGTTCCATGAAAGGGATTAAACTGGTGGCAATAGAAATAATTTGATTGGCGGCAACACCGACAAAATCAATCTTATCAACTTCTTCCATGCCCGGTTGGCCATATTTTCGACCTTCAAATTTAGATACCAAAAAGTACCCGTTTTCATCGGTCGGGATAGTAGAATCGACAGTAATATATTTTTCTTCTTCAAAAGCGTCCAAATAGACAATTTCGTCAGTTACGCGTGGACCTTTTTTATCTTTAACAACTTTACGATACGGAGTCTCTAAAAAGCCATAGCTATTTAATCTGGCATAGCTGGCTAAGTGGCCAACTAAACCGATATTCGGACCTTCTGGGGTAGCAATCGGACAAATACGACCATAGTGAGTGGTATGTACATCACGAACATCAAAGCCTGCTCTTTCTCTAGTTAAACCGCCAGGACCCATCGCCGATAAACGACGCTTGTGTTCCAATTCGGCGAGCGGATTGGTTTGATCCATGAATTGGGAAAGCTGAGAAGACATAAAGAATTCTCTAACGACACCAATCACTGGACGCGCGTTAACTAATTTGGAAGGAGTAAGTGAAGTAATTTCCGAAGTGGACATTCTATCCTTGATAATTCTTTCCATTCTGGCCAAACCAACGCGGAAACGATTTTGGATTAAACCACCAATCGCGCGAATACGACGATTACCAAGATGATCAATATCGTCTTCCGGTTCTTTAGTAATATTTAATCTGATAACCTCTTTAATAATCAGAACCAAATCTTCTTTTCTTAAAATACGATATTCTTTTTTAGTGGCCGGTAAATCTAAAGAGAAACGACGGTTAAGCTTATAGCGGCCGACACGTCCAAAATCATAACGATCAAAACGGAAGAACATGGAGTAAATTAATTGGCGGGCATTTTCTACCGAAGCCAAATCTCCTGGGCGAATACGGCGATAAACTTCCTGCAAGCCTTCCGCTTCATCTTTAGCGGCGTCTTTTTCGATGGTTGCTTCAATAAAAGTTTTTTCATCTTTACTTTTTACCAAATCAACATCGGCAAATAATTTTAAAATTTCTTCATCGCTGGAATAACCAAAAGCCCGTAAAAGCGAAGTTACTGCTACCTTACGTTTGCGATCAATTCTCACCCAGAGAACTTTATTAGAATCTGATTCTATTTCCAACCAAGCACCGCGATTTGGAATAATCTTGGCGCCGTAGCATTTTTTGCCCTTAATAAATTCGGCGGTGAACATAACGCCGGCGCTACGGATTAACTGGGAAACAACGACTCTTTCAATACCATTAATAATGAAGGTGCCTTTATCGGTCATCAAAGGAAAATCACCCAAGAAAACTTCTTGATTATTTGCTTGACCGGTTTTCTTATTTAATAGGCGCGTCTTAACGCGTAAAGACGCTTCGTAAGTAATATTTTTTTCTCGACTTTCAACTTCGGAAAATTTTGGTTCGTCTAAATTATAGTCTTCGAAATAAAGCTCTAAATCACGACCGATAAAATCAGTGACAGGATTAATTTCGTCGAATAGCTCCGCTAAGCCTTCTTTTAAAAACCAAGTATAGGAATCCTTTTGAATCTCTATTAAATCCGGCATCGGCAGGACTTCTCTAACCTCGGAGAATGATTTGCGTTTAGACATAGATATATAGTGTAATTATTTAACTATTTTTATCGAATTAAAATGACGAAAGAGCAAAAAAAGATAGCCAGATTAAGTGGTTTTTAACAAAAAAATCCCAATCCCAAATTGGCTTGAGTTTCGGTACGTATTAAATTAATTATTTTCTTTATATATCACTTTTTTTAAGTAAAAAAGTGTTAATGTATCCTAATAATATGATAATAATTATTTTTTGTCAATACACATTTTGTCCACAATCGCTTGACGCAGTTGTTCCCGATCATCCCAGGGTATTTTAGACCCCTCTGGACCACAAATATATTGTTCGGCGCCTTTGCCAGTAATTAACACTAAATCACCTTCTTTGGCTAATTCTAGTGATTTTTTGATAGCCTCCCCACGATCTAGGATTAAGAATAAGTCCTGGTTTTCTTTCTTTCCGACCATTTTAGCCCCAGCGGCCACATCTCTAATAATCACCCCGGGGTCCTCATCATAGGGGTCTTCATTGGTGATAATCACCACATCGGCTTTTTCGGCCGCCATCTTCCCTAAAATCGGCCGACGGGATTTATCGCGCCCCCCACCGGTTGAACCCAATATATGAATTAAACGGTTATAAGGTAAGATTGAAATAGTCTCATATAATTTTTCTAGGGCTCGGGGTTCAAAAGAATAATCAACCAGCGCCGCAAAATCCTGACCGGCATTAATAATTTCCATTTTCCCCGCCAACCCGGAAACGCTTTCCAGACCAGTTTTGACTTTCTCAATTGCAATCCCCTGACTTAAGCCAACGGCGTAAGCGGCCAGCGCATTAAGAGCATTGAATTCTCCTAAAAGATTAAGATGAATATCTTGATTATTAATATTTAAATCCAGGCCGGCAATACTGGTTGACTTGAGCTCTCCGACAATGCTCACAAAATCTAAACCTGCGGAATCGCTCCCAAGCTTAGTTTTAAATTTTTCTAATTCGGCTAAACCGCGCATTGAATAAACTATTTTTGATTCACTCCAAAACTCTCCAAAATAATCGGCGTGCTCATCATCACCGTTAATGATTATTGTTTTTTTAACACGCAGTAAATCTAATTTCTTTAATCCGCTTTTAGCTTGAGAAACAATTTTATCTTCGCTAACATATTTATTTTTGAAACGGCGAAGATGAGAAAACAATAAACCCTTAGCTTGTTTGTATTTTTCAAAACTACCATGAGATTCGATGTGTTCCGGATATAGGCCGGTAAAAACTAAAACATCGTAATTAATAAAACGATGCCGAAATTGCTTAATGCCTTCAGAGGTTGTTTCAATGACCGCATAACGACAGCCATTTTTAAGCATTTTTTTAATTAACTTCTGGATAAAGACCCGACCGGGCATGGTCATCTTTTTATCGTTAAGCCATTCTTGATTGCCGTCAGAAAAAATCGTCGTCGAAGTATAGCCGGTCTTATATCCGGCTTTCTCCAACATCTTGGCAATTAAATAAACGGTGGAAGTTTTTCCGGCCGTGCCGGTAACGCCAATGACAATTAATTTCTTACTAGGAAAACCGCTCATCAGCGCCGCCAAAAAACTCATTAAAAAATGATAAACGGGCTGAAGCGCCTTAAACAAACGCTTAGGGATTATTTTTTTAAGCTTATCGGCCATAATTAATTATTGAAGATTTTCGAATCAATCTTATTTTTTGTTGCTTGAGTTTCTCTATTCAAAGAATCGTTAGCAGGGCTAGATTCTTTAAGCAAGCCAGCTAAATCCGCTTCCGCCGCTTTAAGTTCTAAATTTTTTTCTTCAAGGCTCTGTCCGAGATATTTAGCATCGTCCTCAGCCATAAACATAATTTCTTTTTCCAGTTCGACAACTTTAGCGCGGGCGGCATTTATAGCATCATCCAAAGTTTTCTGACGCTCCCGCGGCGATTTAGCATCTTCTTTATTTCCCAAACGATCAAATTCATCATTGGGATAAACATTCTCAAAATGTTCAAATTTCATATTTTTAGCGATTAAATTATTAATAGTTTATTTAGAAAAAAACATCTCATCGTCATCATCCGGCGGAAAGGCCGGCTTTTTAGACTCCGAGGCTGCGGGCGATTTTTTTTCAGCATCCGCGCCCTCTCTTATCTCTTCTAAAATTTCATCTTCATCATTTATAGCTTCTTCTTCCTCATCGGGAGTGAGGGTTAATTCTTCCGTAATCTCTTCTTCTACCTCTTCAGTCTCTTCCGTTTCCTGCTCTTCGCGGCCAAAATCTAAAACTCCGTCATCGCCTTCCTCCTCTTCAGGACTGCCAGCAGTGCCCCCAAAGTAGTTTTCCGGAGCTTTGGCAGTGGCACGATTATGAATTGGAATGCCGCCAAAACCGCTTTGTTCATCATACTCTTCCTGAGAAATCATCACTTCGCGTGGTTTAGAACCATTGGACGGACCAATAATCCGCGCTTCTTCCAACATGTCTAAAATCTTAGCAGCCCGACCATATCCAATAGATAACCTTCTTTGCAACATCGAAGTTGAAGCTTTACCAGCACGTACGATTATCTCTTTGGCTTCTTCGAACAATTCATCCTCATCGCCATGATTGCCGTCTAAACCAACACCGGCGACGCCACCAACTTTTTGACGGTCAGTAATACCTTCCAGATATTCAGCGGCTCCGCTTTTATCTTTAATATAATTAACAACATCGTTAATTTCATTATCGCTAAGATAAGCACCCTGAATACGTTTTGGTTTTGCCAGCTCGGCGGTAGAAAATAACATATCACCCTGCCCTAATAATTTCTCCGCGCCCGAAGCATCTAAAATAGTTTTAGAATCAACCAGTGAAGCGACGGAAAAAGCAATTCTGGTCGGAATGTTGGCTTTAATCAAACCAGTGATAACATCTACGCTCGGACGTTGAGTAGCTAAAATTAAATGGATACCAATCGCACGGGACATCTGCGCTAAGCGAATAATGGCGGCTTCCATTTCTTTACCGGCCGTCATCATAAAATCAGCGAGTTCATCAATAATATAAACAATGTATGGCAACTTTTCCTTGGAAACTAAATTATAAGCTTGAATATTCTTTTTACCGGACTTATTTAATAAGTCATAACGTCTGTCCATCTCGTTCAAGCACCACTTAAGCGAATTGATGGTTTTTGAAACCTCCGTAATGACCGGCGTTAACAGATGCGGAATACCATTGTAAGTCGGGAGTTCAACGCGTTTAGGATCAACCATAATAAAACGCAAATCATCAGGATTATTTTGATAAAGCAGAGAGACAATAATAGCGTTTAAACAAACGGACTTCCCGGAATTAGTCGCACCGGCAACTAACAAGTGAGGCATCTTCGTTAAATCATATAACCAAGCGGTACCGGCGACATCTTTACCTAGGGCAATATATAAATTATTTTTACGCTGCTTAAAAGCATCATCTTCTAAAATTTCGCGCAAACCAACGATTGCTTTAGCGCGATTGGGTACTTCTACGCCGACTAAAGATTTTCCAGGAATTGGAGCTTCAATTCTAATCGGATGCGCGGCCAGCGCCAGAGACAAATCATTACTTAGAGTTGTGATGCGCGAGAGCTTGACCCCTTCGGCCGGCCTAAAAGTATATTGGGTAACAGTCGGGCCAACCTTAGTTTCGCCCATCTCTACTTCAATCCCAAATTTATTTAAAGTGTTATGAATTTTTTGTTGATTTAAGTCAGTGTCACCGCCAATGGCTTTAGAAAATTTATTATTTAAAAGTTCCAGCGGCATATCAATCTTGATAGAATTTTTCGGCCAAGTAATTTTTTCCTGCACCGGCTTTTGATTTTTAGGCTTAGCGACCGGAACAATATCTTCTTCGTCTTCATTCGCTAATTCCGCGAGCGCGCTCACATCACGCTTCTGCCAGGCGCTTAATACCTCTTCGCGAGCCGAAGTAATCAATTCTTCTCGCTCTTCAGTAATATCATCCGCCTCAGCTTCTGACTTAGAAAATAAGGCTTTAAAAAATAAAGCAAAAGGTTTAAAAATTTTAGCTAAAATACTTTCGCGGCCAACAATTTTTTCTAGTGAAGTATTAAAAACCAGTACTAAAGAAATAAGGAAGAAAGCAAAAAGCACAATTACTCCTCCCCAAAATCCGACGACATATAAAAATAAGCGGCTTAAATAATAACCGACATAACCGCCACCCTCCCCCAGCTTAACCATCGCTAACCAATTCTTTTGGTCAATAAAAAAGTGAAACAAAGTTTGATAAGAGACAAATAAGAGACCGAGACCGAGATAATCACTAAACTTCAAGGTCTTTTTAGCGCCTCTTATTAAGACAAAGGCCCAATATAAAAGCAGAATCGGTACCAGCCAGCGGCCATAACCGAATCCCAGGGTAAGCATTTTAGAAACGAATTGGCCAAAATGACCGGAAAGGTTAAGTAGTCCTAAGAAACTAATAATTCCCAAGGCTAAAATTACAACAATAATAATACTGCGCTTGGCACGGTCGTTAATTTCAAAATCCGGCAAAGTAACATAATCCATTGGATTGCGACTCTTCTTTTTTCTGCCCATATTAGTAAAACCTATTAATTGAGCTTAAAACAGCTCGGATATGTTTAAATTATAGCACAAAATGAAAATTAGCTTTAAATCAGCTAACTTCGATTAATTAATCTCCATATCAATAAACACCGCTTCCGGCACTTTAGCGCGAATCTTCTTTTCTAAATCATCAATTTTTTGACCAACCAAGCGCGGCACTCGATCCATATAGTCAACCGAAAACTTCAAAAAGTTCTCATAGCTTTCTTTAACATCTTCATACTCGTTCTCTAAAAAATGATGTTTGTTAAATTCTTTCATTAACGCGGAAGCATTAAATTCAATATCACATTTGATTAAGTATTTATCAACATCTAAGACCGCCGATTTAAAATCCAAAACTTTTTCAATCGCCGGGTCGCTATTTAAAACCTCCAAAACCAGTTCTTCGGCCTCCGCTGGGATACACCTAGTGATTAGATAGTTGCGATTCTTCGCGATTAAAATAATGGCCGCGATTCCCAAAGAAGTACCGATAGCGATGGAGCCGACGGCATCCCAAAAAATCTGACCGGTAATTTGAGATAAGATAATACTGAGACCAGCTAAAGCGACACCGATAACGGCTAGCCCGTCTTCATAAATAACCGCTAAAGTCGTCGGGTCAGCTTTCTTAAAAATACAACCCCAAGTATCATTAGGAAAATGGCGACGCACATCTTTAAACGCCAGCCATAAAGTAAAAGATTCAATAACAAAAGCGGCAAGTAGAATATAGAGGTTCCAGACGTTAAAATGAATTTCCGGTTTATTAATTAGGGCATCAACCCCATGATAAATGGTAACGCCGGCGCCAATAAAAAAGATGCCGCAGGCGGAAATGAGTGCCCAAATAAAACGCTCGCGGCCATAACCATAAGGAAAAAGATGATTGGGCTGCTTTTTAGTTTTTTTAACACCAATAATCAACAAGGATTGATTAGCCGTATCGGCAAAACTATGAACCGCTTCGGAAAACATCGCACCCGAACCAGTCAAAGCAAACCCGGCAAACTTAGCAACACAGACAGTGGCGTTACCGAAAAAAGCAGCAATCACCGGCAAGAGTCCAGAAATTTTACCATTCTCAGTCGTAGCGGAAGAAATCATAATTTATAGATTAGTTTTTATAAACTTTAAATAGTCGTTAAAGTTATCAGTAATTTTTTGGCGGCGAGTTCTAAATTTGGATTGATAATTTTTTCGCTTTTTGAAAATGGCTTGAGAACGCTTGAGCAACTCACCACTCTTAAGTTTATCCAAATCAACCACTAATTCCGGATGGCCGATAAATTCCGCAAATCCGTAGTTTCGAATATCGTAAGCAACACTAATTTCCGGAGTCAAAGCCCCAAAAGACATCACGCCGACATGGAGCATCATACCAATCACTAAATCCAGTTTTCCATAAATATATTTTTGTTCACTGGGTTTTAAATCTACAATTTTTAAATTTTTTATTTTAAGTTCCGGATAAATATTATCTTCGCCGGGATGATGTTTTAAATAATAAATCTCAGCGTCAAACTCTTGCTGAAAATATTCCGCTGTTTCTCGATAAGCGCGCAAAATATCTTCCCGCCATTTTCCAAAACCCAGCCAACCAGAATAATTAAGATTAAAACCGACTTTAACGCGACGCGGCAAAAGCATTAATTTATTCATCGTGCTGACTACCGGCTTCTTTTCCGATAATAGTGCTGCTGGGTCACCAATAATTTTAATAGCGGCCGATTTTATTCCCCCGGCAATCAAAAAGCGCTTGGTATTTAAATCGCGCACGCCAACACCGCGAGCCTGCTTAACTAAAGCGATAACGCTGGCGCTCTTATCTTTAGTCCATAACGGGGCGTCGACTTCTTTAATATAACCAAGACCAAATAAAAAAATCGGCTTCTTAAGTGCCGCTATCATTTCCTGGCTGAAAGGTAAAAAATAAGAATAAAAAATCCCGCCACCACCAATAACAATTAAATCGGCGCGATTTAATTTAGCGGCTTGCGCCTGATCATAACTCTTTAAAACTTCAACCGGAAAATTATTAATAATCGCTCCGGGAAATTTTTTAAGCAATAATTCTTGCACCGCCAACACGATGGCGTAATCGCCCTTATTATTTTTATCCCAAACATGAATATGAGCAATTTGATAACGCTTGGTTTTAACCGTTTCTTTTTTCATCTAAGCAATGTTTAAATTAACTTTTACCTGATTAAACAAGAGCTCCGCCCTATGAGGATCGCTTTCGTGTTTTAAAAACAAAAAAGCGGAGGTTCTAATGGCTGTCCAGTTATAATATAACTCAATTCGCTTTTCCAAATCAGCATTAATTTTCAAACCAGCCGCCTCCAAATAAGCGGACAAAAATATATCTTTTAATTCAGTCGCGATTTGCTTATCGCCAATTTTAACGATTACTTTATATTCCAATTGCTGTAAAAACGTTCCTAGGTCACGAGCAAAATCTCCTAAACAGAAATCGGTAAAATCAATTAAACCAATTCGATCTTCCCCGGTTTTAATTAAATTTTCCGTATGGGCATCGCCATGAATCAAACTGAGATTAAGTTCACGCGCCAGAAACTTTTCTTCTTGAGAAATAAAATAATCGTACATCCGCTTTAAAGATTCATCGAACTTCCCTTCGTAACGCAGCGACATTTCTTTTAAAATATTATCGACTCCGGGTATAACCGTTTTAATCCGAGAATTCATCGGATTAAAATTGGCGGCTGTTCCGGCTGGCAATTGATGCAATTTAGCAAATAGGCGAGCGGCCAATCGCAACAGCCGCTTAACTTCTTCGTAGTCTTTATTTTTTATATAATGGAGCAAATTTTCACCGTGCAGGCCGCGATAAAAAGCACCACGAAAATATTCGGAATAAAAAAGCGGATGCGGAATATCAATATCTCCCTGGTTTAAATTATGATCCCAGAGATAACGCATGGCATCAAACACATTTTCGCGTGGTTCGTCGCTGTGCGCTGAACAGACTACTAAAATTTTAGTATCTTCTTGATTGGCGCCGGAAAGATAAATATCATATCCAACAACAACATGATACGTTGTCACCCAAATTAATTTTTTATAAGGGATGATTTTAATTTTTTCTATTTTAGAAAAAGCGGGATATAAAGGTAATAGCTTACGGCGGAACATCGCCAAAACATACTCTTCATCAAATAACTGTACAATTTTGTTCATATAATTTAACGGCTGAATTAATCGATATTTTTCCAATGATTTTTCCAATGCTCTTCCCAAATAAGCTGCTTGGTTTTTAAATAATATTTTTCGGCTTCTAATTTAACTTTTTTAGTTTTTTTATCATTAAGCGATCTGACGGCTCTAATCAAATCTTCCAAACCGCGTTCAATGCCGTCCGGATTCCAGGCGTAGGGACCAAAAATTTTGGAAAAGTCGCGCGCGCTCGCCCACCAAAAAGTACAGCTGGCGATTCCACGCACCAAATGCCAATAATACCAAGCATGATTTTTATCATTTTTATATTTATCATGCAGAGAAATTGCGAGGGCTGTCAGTTTCCAGAGATTGAGATGAATTTTATTTTTTTTATCCTGCCAAAGTTTAAAGGGTTCATTTTTTTCTAATTCTTTTTTACTTGACTCCCAAGAACAAGCCACGATTTTTATTTTTTGCGGCTTAATTTTTACCAAAGATTTTAAAAATGAAGAAATAGTTTCGGTTTCTAATTTTTTATGACCGGCTAACTTCTCCATTTCTGCGGTTGGGTCTTCATGCCTCAAACCATACAATTCGGCATCGGTCGCGGTAATTATTATTTCATTAATAGCGGTCTTCACTGCTAACTTAGCCATTAATTTATCGGGCGGATAAGCGCTGGAAGCGTTGCGGCTACGAAAAATAATTTTTAACCCGGAATTAGCATCGACATAATTGCCTAAATCATCCGGACGATGACCGCCACCATCATAAGCAATCTCATCTAGAATTAACCATTTATAGCCAAGCTTTTTAACAATCGTGGCAACAAGCGGAGTGTACGCCATTTCCGGCAAGAAAAATCCTTGAGGCTTAAAAGCTTTGCCAAAATATTTTTTTAAAATCTTTTCGTTAGTCTTTATCTGGCGAATAACTTCCGCCTCAGGCAGCAGTGGCAAAAATCCATGATAAGCGGCCGAACCGACTAATTCAACTCGTCCGGATTTTACTAAACTCGCTAAACGTTTAATAAAATCTAATTTATTTTCATCTTCCAAGCGGACTAAAAGACAACCGGAAATATTCCAAGTCATCCGTAAATTGGGATGCTCCTCCATTAAGCGCAATAAACGATAATAGCTTTTGTCGAGCGCCTTGCCGATGCTATATGATTCAATATTGGCCGGCTGATAAAAATGTAGAAAATTTATCCATTTCATAAAATTATTTCCTTAATACTTTACGATAAAGTTCCACATATTTCTTGGCCGGGATTTCCCAGCTATTTGATTGCTTCATAGCTCTTTTTACCAAGCTCTTCCAAACAGTTTTGTGTTTATAATTTTCTAAGGCTCTAATAATTGCCGCATAAAATAAATTAGCGTCTTCAGTTTTAAAAGTAAAACCGGTTCCTTGTTTAAGCGTCGGATTAAAATTATCAACTGTGTCATATAAACCACCAATCTCTCTAACTACCGGAATACAGCCATAGCGCATCGCAATCAACTGATTAATGCCGCAAGGCTCATGATTAGATGGTAGTAAGAATAAATCGCTGGCCGCATATAACAAAGTTTCCAATTTTTGATCAAAGGGCAACCAAATAATGCGGTCCGGAAATTTCCGCTGCAGCTTTTTAATCGGTTCGATATATTCTTTATTGCCGTCGCCCATAAAAACTAATTGGACGTCGGTCTTAAGTAGCAATTCAATAATCTTTAAAATTAAATTAAAGCCTTTTTGAAAAGTTACCCGCGAAGTTGTGCAGAGTATCGGCACTTGCGCTTTTACTGGTAAACCGATTTTCTTCTGTAAGTAAGTTTTGTTGCTTGCCTTGCGCGCAACAGTCGCGGCTGAATAAACTTCATGAAGAGTTTTGTCCTTTTCCGGATTATAAGTGTTGTAATCAATACCGTTAATAATGCCGAACAATTTTCCGGAGCGATTCTTTAAAATACGATTTAAATCCTGGCCGAATTTTTTAGTCATGATTTCTTGTCGATATTGTTCACTGACGGTATTAATAATATCGGCCGACATAATCGCTCGTTTGGCAAAATTAATATATTCCAATTTCGGGTCTTCTAAATGCGGCAAGCGTCCGCGACCATAGTCTTTGTTTTCCGGTGCGACTTCCCACCAATTATGGCCAAATTGAAAAATTAAATTATGAATAGTGAAGACGGTTTTAGCCTTCTTTAAAGTTTTGGAATAACGAAAATCAGTTTTTAAATAATAAGGAATAAGACCGGTTTGCCAGTCATGGCAATGAATAACATCGGCCGGAAACTTTAAAAGCGATAATAATTTTAAGGAAGCGACATTAAAAACTAAAAATCGAGCATTTTCACGAGTAGAACCATAAAGCTTTTTATGTTTAGAAAAAAACTTTTTGCATTCCACAAAATAAACCGGCAAATCTTCCATTAAATAACTCTGCCAATAATTAACTTTAATGCTTTCCTGACTATTAAGGCGTAGGGTGACATCGCTAAATATTAATTTTAAGCCCTTTTCCTTTTTATCAATCAGGCGCCCATAAAGAGGAGTAATAATTATTACCTCGTGTCCTAAGCGTTTTAAGGCTTTAGGTAAACTACGCGTCACATCGCCCAAGCCTCCAGTTTTAGAAAAAGGAGCGACTTCAGAAGCAATATGAACAACTTTTAATTTTTTTTCTCTCATAACCTTGAATTTAAAGCACATATCGCCGCCGCCAGCGCATCCGCTGCGTCATCGGGATAAGGGAGCTCCTCTAAATTTAAAATTAGCTTAACCATTTTTTGAACTTGTTTTTTATCCGCTTTACCATAAGCGGAAACCGCTTGTTTAATCTGGGAAGGGGTAAATTCTTTAATCGGCAGTTTATTTTGTTTTAATGTCAAAAGTGCAACTCCGCGAGCTTGACCGACAATTAGGGCAGTACGGACATTCTTATTAAAAAATAACTGTTCGACTGAGGCTAATTGGGGACGGTATTTTTTGATGATTTTATGAAGTTCTTGATGCAGGATTTCCAAACGCGTAATTAAATCATCTTGAGGCGAAGTTTTAATGCTACCATAAGCCAGACAGAAAAGTTTTCCCTTCTCCTCTTTGACCACCCCGTATCCGGTGTCGGCAATGCCCGGATCAATCCCGAGAATGATTTTACTCATTTAGGCCTTAGATAAGATTAGTATAATAATCGCTGACGTCTTCATTGTCTTCCAATTCTTCAAAAAATTTTTCCAGCTTTTCTTGATTATCGGCTGGCATGGCAATTTTTTCCTTAGCAACGTATTCAATGTCAGAGCTTTCGGCTTTTAAACCCTTAGCTTCCAAAAAATCTTTAATTTTTTGTAAATCTTTGATTTCGGTATACACGGTTATGCCTTCAGTTTCCTTCTGGAAATCTTGAACATCTTGATCAATTAATTCCAGTTCCAAATCTTCATAGCTTAAATGTTTAGCTTTAATTTCTTCGCCGGCAACTCTAATCACTCCCAACTGGGAAAAATTCCAAGCGACGGCTCCAAAGGCGCCGCCATTTTTAGTAAATAAGTGACGAACAGTGGCGCCGCTACGATTTTTATTGTCAGTTAAACATTTAACAATTACTTGGATTCCGGTCGGCACCATCCCTTCATAAAATAATTCTTCCACCTGCTCGCCGCCAAGTTCTCCTGTACCCTTCTTAATGGCTCGCTCAATATTATCTTTGGGCATATTAGAGCCACGCGCCTTATCAATCGCCGCTCTTAAGGAAGGGTTGGCGTTCGGATCGCCGCCACTTCGGGCCGCGATCGTAATAACATTGGCTAACTTGGTAAAAATAGCACCCCGCTTGGCATCCACCAATTCTTTTTGGCGATGAGTTGTCGCCCACTTGGAATGTCCGGACATATGGTAATAATTTATAATTTAAAATACTGAAAAATATTCTCTTCCAGCCTACCGCCAGCTTAACGCAAATTGAAATAAAAATCAAGATGAATTATAATAAAAATATAATAAAATAAAGCAAAAATATGAAAATAACACAATTGCCGAACCTAGATGAAAGCGTCATGCAGGCGTTGGATTTCTTTAAGGGCAACCCGCCGACTAAGCTTAACCTGAAAACAGGCGTCTGGCGCTTTGTGGTCGGCAGCGGCAATGCCTATAACACTGGCAAAATTATCTTTAAGGGCCGTCAGGCAATTTTTGCGAGCGAAAGCGATTTTCTAGAGAAACTAAGCGCTTATAAGGACTTAATAAAATCCGGTATTATTAAAGAGGCCTTAATTATTTCAGCTTCCGGAGAAAAAGATGCTACCTGGGAAATTGCCGCCGCTAAAAAAGCCGAGCTAAAAACCATATTGATGACTTGCAGCCCTCAATCCAGCGGTGCCAAAATCGCTGATTTGGTTATCCCTTATCGTAAAATAGCCGAACCCCAAACTTACAATATTTCCACTTATTTGGGAATGATTATGTCATTAAGTGGAGAAAAAGCTCAAGATATTAAGAAAATTATTCAAAAATTACGTTTGCCAAAAAATTACACCGCCTATAATGCCTATACTTTTGTCTTGCCCGATGAATTTACGGAAATTACGCCAATGTTAGAGATAAAAAGACACGAGCTCTTTGGCCCACATCTATCTTTACGGGCTTTTTCTGCCGGTGAGGCGCGTCATGCTAAATTTGTGATGCCCTGGGAAAAAGAGTTAGTTATTAGTTTAGGAGAAAATAAATATTTCGGCCTAAAAGAGCATCGTTTCCAAGTAAAAATGCCAAAAAATTATGGACCGGGCCTAGTAATGGCCTTAACTTATTACTTAATAGGTCAAATTCAGAAGGCTAAAACACCATATTATAAAAAGAATATTGCTAAATACTGCGTTGAGGGGCCAAAGGCCTATGGTAAAAAAGAACCATTTGAGGTTATTGTGCCGGGTAATTAAAAATTGACTTTTGCTAAATTAAAAAAGCCTCGCTATATTCGCGGGGCTTTTTTATTGAATAGAATTAAATTATTTTTTTGTTCCTTGCTTTTTAACCTTATCAATTGCCGCTTCTAGAGTCTTTTTATCGGCTAAATAATAATGTTTTACTGGTTTAAATTTTTCATCAAGCTCATAAACCAAAGGGATACCAGTAGGAATATTAACTCCTGAAATTTCAGCGGCGGATATTTTATCAAGATATTTAACAATCGCGCGCAGACTATTACCACTAGCGGCAATAATAATTTTTTTACCGGCCTTTATTTGAGGAACGACTTCATTTTTCCAAAAAGGCATAACTCTTTCAACAACATCTTTTAAACTCTCAGTTTCCGGCACCCTTATTCCTTTGTATTTTGCATCATTCTTTTGGTTAAAAGGATTATTTTTATCAATCTTAGGTGGCGGCGTACTGTAACTGCGGCGCCAAACTAAAACTTGCTGTTCACCAAATTTAGCCGCCATTTCTTTTTTATTCAAGCCTTGCAAATTTCCGTAATGTCTTTCATTCAGGCGCCAATCGCTAATAACTTCTGGTTTTTGTTTCATGGTTTTTAAAGCGATGGCCAAAGTTTTTGAAGCCCTCTTTAAAAGAGAGGTGAAAGCTAAATCGAAGCTAAATCCTTTTTTAAGTAATTCTTGGCCGGCATTTAAAGCCTCTTCTTTTCCTTTTTTAGTTAAATCAACATCTGTCCAGCCGGTAAATAAACCTTTTTTGTTCCAGGTGCTTTCGCCGTGACGAAGTAAAACAATTTTGTACATAATTTATAAAACTTATATTTTTATTTTTTCATTATATCATAAATTGACTATAAAAGTTTAAAAATGATAGTATAAAGTATAGTCTAATAGCAATTATATAAAAAATACTAAGACTAGCCAATTTAAGAAAATAGCCATTGAAGGCGGCCTAATCGGCATTAAATCGTTAAATATCTTAGGAAATTTAGCGATTAGCATTTCCCGACTCTTTGCCGGCTTTTTTCGTTTATTTTTTCGGTTATTTTTCTATAAAATACTGGTAAAAATATATTTTCAGGTTTTTCGCTTTAAAAAGAACAATTTACAAGAAAAAAACTCCTCACAATTTATCAGAAATAACCAAGTTTTTGTTTTTATTTTAATTTTTGCGATTATTTTTATTATTTCTAACTTAAGCGACAAAAGTAAAATTAATGCGGCCGAGAATCTTATTCCGCGGACAGTAATGTCTAACTTAGTAACTAATGAATTCAGCGCGACTACCGAAAATGATGAACTAATTGAAGAATTTTATACGCCCGACACCTTAAAAGCGGCCGGTAAAGAAAAATATCTGGATTCTCTTTCCATGGTTGATAAACAAACGGCTCTAAGTGCCAATTCTGAAAATGAAGATTATGCACCCTTAATTTTTGTCAGTGAAGAAGGCATGGCCGTCAAACCAATAATGATTGGCTCGAGCACAAACAGCGATGGCGTGGTTCCGCAACGCGATAAAATTATTTATTACACCGTTCAAAAAGGCGACACCATCAGCACTATCGCCCGTAATTTTGCCATTACAATCAATACCGTTTTATGGGCCAACAATCTTTCAGCTTATAGCTTAATTAGGCCTGGAGACAGCTTAACTATTTTGCCTTACAGCGGCGTTATTCATACCATTAAGAGCGGAGACACTATTTCTAAGATTGCTAGACTATACGGTGTAGAGGATGAAAAAATACTCAGCAGCAATAATATTGGCGGGACTTTGAAAATCGGCGAGAAAATCATTGTTCCTGGTGGTAGCAAATTAACCACGTCAGTGGCGACGACTAGAACCTCCAACACGACTGGCCTTTCAATAATTAAAGACATTATTAAATCCCCATCAGCCACGGCCGCTGCCGGAGCTAAAATGGTTTGGCCGACAGTTGGCCGACGCATTACGCAATATTTCTCTTGGAAACATAATGGTTTAGATATTGCGAATAAAGTCGGCACCGCGATTTATGCGGCCGACGCCGGAACAGTAGAAATCGCTGCCGGCGGTTATAACGGCGGCTATGGCAACACAATATTAATCAATCACGGTGGCGGTAAAAAAACGCGTTATGGGCACTTATCTAAATTATATGTTAAGGCTGGAGATAAAGTGGAACGCGGTGAAAACATCGGATTGATGGGTTCAACTGGACGCTCAACCGGATCGCATCTTCATTTTGAAGTAGTTATTAGCGGGGCGAGATATAATCCTTTAAATTATATAAAATAAAAAAAATATGGTGGGACAAATCATTTTGGGCGCAATCATGATTGCAGCCGGGGCCGGAGCCGTTATTAAAACGGAGTGGATAATTAATAATTTTGGACGCATGGCCTGGTTTGAAGAAAAATTAGGTTCCGACGGCGGTTCGCGGTTGGGCTATAAATTAATCGGCATCGTGGTGCTTACTATTGGAATTATCGTAATGACCGGCAGTGGCGATAGCTTTATGCGCTGGTTATTGTCGCCAATTATGAAATATAGCATGCCTAAATAAGCCTTTAAAAAATCAAAGCCTAATGGCTCTTGACCGCGCGCTAAACAATTGGTAATCTGAATTACAGTCACGCGTTGTTAAGTATGGGCCCTTAGCTCAGCTGGCTAGAGCACCTGCTTTGCAAGCAGGGGGTCATCGGTTCGAATCCGATAGGGTCCACAAAATAAAAATCCCCGCAACTTTTTTCTAAGCTGCGGGGGTTTTGTTTTTTGATAATAATTAATACTTGTTTAAACTAATCAAAGTAGGTAATACCATCTTCTTCGTTAAAATTACCACCGATAAAAGCAGAGGCTAAAACAATGGGCGTAGCCTTTGTTTTTTGTAGCACCAACATGGTACGCCGCAAATTATCGGGCAAACCGGCATTTTCCAAGGTGATTACTTTAAAATAATCGTGAGGGAAAAGTTTAACCAAGGTTTTTGGTCCAATCCGCCAAAAATCTATCGGCGCCTCATGTTTAGGAAATGATTTGCCAGGAACAGTAATAAAAATATAACCGCCAATCTGACAAATTCTGGCCATCTCGTTGATTACGCGCCAAGGATGTTTGGTGTGCTCCAATAATTCGATCGCCCAAACTTGATTTTGGCTTTCATCAGAAAAAACTGTTTGCAAATTTTCAGCGTCAGCCACTAAGTTATTCATTCCGGGGACATCTTCTAAATCAAGATTAGTAAATTTAGTCATGGAAACTAGCGACATAAAATCTTCTTTTTGCCCGGCTTCCAATAAACCCAAGACTTCGCCTTGAGCCGAACCTAAATTGACAATTACATCACCCTCTTTAATTAAAGGAGCAACTTCTTGATAGAAAAAATTTATCACTTCTGGTATTCCCGGACAATCCAAATCCAATTTATCGGTTTCTACAATTGCTGGCAGATATTTTTCAGAATCAAAACGATTAATATATTTATTAAATAATAAATTACCGTTCTGATCATTGCCAATAAAATGAAAATTCATCCGCCAAAGCAAATGTTGAATATTGGAATTGGTGGTTGAATTAATCAGATGCAAAAAAACTCTGACAACGCCTTGTTTCCTAAGTTTGCCAAGCAAAATAGCCAGAGATCTCTCTTCAAAATTAAAACCCATGGCGCTTGAGGAAAAAGTAGCGTTTTCAATGGTCGCTTCATTATCATTAATACTGACCATAAAAGCGCCAATTAAACCGAAAGAGTTTCCTTGCTGTGAAGCGGAAATTGCATAAATTACACTTCCAGAATTAACTTTTTGAAAAATCATTTCCAAAAGCTCGCGCTCATCAGCAAAAACCAAGGGATTGAAGTTTAATTTTTGAGTGGTAAAGAACAATCTGGCCAGACGATATAAATCGTTAACCGAAGGTGCCGCCACACAAATTTCTTGCCGCAATGCTATTTGCAATTCCATGCTAGCACTCTTGCCCCAGGATAAAAACCATTTATCAAGTTTGGCTCGATAACGATTCTGCCGATGCTTGATGGCTGACAAAAGTTCTACTGAACGAATATCAAGCACGGGTATGGCACTTAAAAAAATCATTTGCTCCGGTTCCAAAACATGAAGCCGGGGAAAATTTTCCTGAGCCGCTTGGCGTTTAGCAGCATCGCTGTCGATGAATATCGCCGCTGATTGAGAAATCTGCGTCGCTTCCAAAAGTCGAGCAATGTTTTTTACCTTAGGCTCCAAATTAGCCATAATATAGGTAAACAAATCTTTATCAACGCCTGATGCTTCCAGGGCCCGTAAAACAACCTCGCGGTCATTTTTAGAAATGATGAAAATTTGAATTCCTCGGGCATGCAGAAACTTGATAGCTTCTAAACGTTCCCGATCAAGAATAAGCTGGTCATCGGTAATTGGCCCCTTTAAAAGGGTTTGCCCTAAATCAACAATCACGGCGGCAATCTTTCTGGCCGTTAATAAACTCCTAGATAGTTCCATTTTTACTTTTATTTTAAGTTACACATTATTTTTAAAGAACCCGTCTATACTAAAACAAAATAAGATAAATGTCAATATAAAAGCCCCGCGGACAGGCGGGGCTCTTTAAAAAAATTTTACTTTTTACCTAATAATTCTTATTTTTGCGCTAATTTTAGACTCTTCAACTGACCGAGAACCTCTGATGAAAAACTATGAACGGAGACGTCTTTTTCTTTTTGACGAATAAGGGCGTCGGCTATTAATTGGCGGACTAATTCGGCAATCTTAACGCCGCTTTTCTCCCAAAGATGATGATATAGAGTCCCGGGGAGCGGATTTATTTCATTAGCAAAATACTGACCGGTCGCTTTATTATATAAAAAGTCAAAGCGAGCAATGCCGACACAGCCCAAGGCTTGAAAAACTTTTACGGAAATTTCTTGAATTTTTTTAGTGGTGTTTTCATCAAGACTGGCGGGAATCACAATTTTTTTATCCGCTTGTCCTAACTGCGCACCGCCGTCGCTTAAATATTTATCTTCATAACTGAACAGCCCCTCGCTAAAAGATGATTCTTGCAATAATGATGGCTGTGGATTTTGATAACCCCTAACCGCGCAGGTAACATCCATCAGATTTTCTACGCCCTCTTCAACCAGAAGCTGGTCATCATAATGTAGGGCAACCTCACAAGCCTGTTCTAAATCTTTAAAATCACTAACTTTAGTAATGCCAATTGAGGAGCCCAGATGCGGCGGTTTTACAAAAACCGGCCAAACTAAAGAAGTTTTAATCTCTTCTAAAATTTTAATTTTGTTAGCCTGCCACTGGGAACGATTATAAAAAACGAATTTAGTGGTTGGAACATTTAAGCCTTGATAAAAAATCTTGGTTAAAATTTTATTCATGGCAATACTGGAAGCGGCCACGTCGCAACCGACATAAGGAACATTAAAAATATTAAACAGCCCCTGCATCGCGCCGTCCTCGCCTAAATTACCGTGAAAAGCCGGAAATACAAAATCAATTATCTGCTTTTTAGAAAAGAGACCGGTTTTTTTAAACACCAAGCAATCGCGGGAAGCATCCAAATCTAAATCATAGGCGCCCATATTTTTTAGAGCAGCTTGATAATTAGCAGTACTAAAAAATGCTAAGCTGCCAAGCTTGTCGTCAATAAAAAACTGTTCTTGTTTATCTAAATAGACGGGAATAACTTCATATTCCGGCATCTTTTTTAAAACCGAGATAATAAGCTGTCCGGTAATAATGGAGATATCATGTTCCGGGCTCTTGCCCCCGAAAAAGACGCCAATTCTTTTTACGTTTTTCATATAAGCAAATTATTTATAATTATCCGGCCAATCATTTTGAAAAATAATGGTATCGCCAGCGTGCAAAACTTTACTTAAATCTTGATGAGCCGAAATGGCATCCGGATATTCTTTAAAATTTAAAAAACCGATTTTCTGAAATTCGTCTGCAATATAGGCGGTGGCGCTATTTTTTATTAATAGCACTAAATCAATTTTTTTTGAAGCATAAAGTCTAGCGATTTCTCGATGACGCTCCTCTTTTTTGGTGCCCAATTCCACTAACCCGGGAGTAATGACTAAACGGCGGCCAGAGGCGCGATCTAAAACTTCCAAACCACTTTTAAAGCCATCAAAATTACCGTTATAACTATCATCAATTACCAAGAGCTGCGAGGCGGCATTCCAAATCGGTTCCAGGCGATTTTTAACAATTGGCATGGCCGAGAGCGGCACGACTGCCTTATTTAAATCTAGCCCCAATTCTTTAGCCAATGAAAGTGCCATCGCCATTAAAATAACGTTGTGTCGCGCTAACAGCTTGGTAGAAAAAGTAAGGTCATCATACTTAAAAGATAACCCGACAAAATTTGGCAAAATGTTAAGCTCGCTAACTGAAGAATAATCAATCCCAGTAATCTCTGGTAATTTGAAGCGGGAATAATTATCTTTAACATTCTGATCGGTAAAATTAAGGATGACCTTGCTCGTCGTTCTTTCGGCTAATTCAAACTTCGCCTTAATGGTATTTTGAAGACTGCCAAAACGCTCCAAATGTGATTCATTAATACCGGTCAAAAAGGAATAGCTAGGATTAACCAGCGCACAAATTTTAGCAATGTCGCCAATTTGATAGGCGCCCATCTCGACGATAAAAAAATCAGCAGCAGCCAAAGCGTCTTGATTGGCAATAATAAAATAAGCAATCCCTAAATCCGTATTAACATTATTAGGCGTCTTAATAATCTTAAAACCACTTTGAAGAACAACTGCTAAAATTTCCTTCAGACTAGTCTTGCCATAACTACCGGTGATACCAATAACTTTAATCTTATTGTTCGCTAAGATTTTTTTTGCGCGACCAATAACTCTATTTTTTAAAAAATAATCCAGGGGCAGGAATAACCATAAAACCAAAACCGTAATTAACGGCAAGATAGCCAATAACAAAACCAAAAAAGCTAAAGCCCAAATTTTAAACAAAAAAATAGCTAAAGCAATTAAAGAAACAATGACTACCAACAACAAATAATAAATCGCGCGCGCCTTCTTTGTCCAATCAATCGCTTGGCGCTTCTCAAAAGACCACCAGCGCCAATCAGAATAAATAAACGTTAAAAAACGTCGTACATCATACGACTCTCTTTGTAAAATATAAACTAAGCCACGAACAATGTTCATAAATACTTAGCAATAATTTTTTTAAATTCTTCCGGCTTATCTAAAAATGCGTAATGCCCGGCAGCCGGTATTGTTTCTAAAATCGCTTGATTGCTTAAATTTTTTAATTTTTCTGCCTGGCGATACGGTGTCGCCACATCATCTTTCCCCCAAATAAGAACAATCGGCAATTGTAATTTATAAAAAGCGACTTGTCGGTCCTCGCTAATTAATTTTTTATAAGTTTCAACCATTTCCCCGGCTTCTAAATAATCAGGACTAAGCGCTTTCCCGGCCAGACGTTGCCGCCATTTTTTATTAACAAAAGGAAATAAAGCGCGAAAAATTTTAGCTCCGATAAATAACTTTTGCGAACGACCTAATCTCTCGCGAATAATCGCGCCACCCAGCAAGATTAACTTCTGAGCTTCCCTGCCAGAACTCAAATATTCAACCGCTATCGCTCCGCCAACGCTATGCCCAATAACAATTGGGTTCACAACATTTAATTTTTGCAAAACAGCGGCCACTAAGTTTGAATAGTCGACTAAACCCCAATCTTCTTTTGGCACTTCACTGCCACCCCAGCCCGGCAAGTTAATCGCTAATAAATTAGAAATTTTACCCATAACCGAACAAAACAAATCGGCGGGCGATTTCCAGCCTGGCAGAAAAACAACTGCCTGATTAGGGTTGAAGTCTGAACTAATCAAATAGTTGATTTTTAGACCATTAATAATGATTTCTTTTTTTAGCATATAAATATTATAGCATCCTAGCCTAAAAACAGGAAAAGTCCAAGACCTAATTCCTTGACGGCTAAAAAGCAAATATTATATAATAGCAACAGTTCTTATTTAATAACTAAAAAATCAGCATCATGAAAAAGAAAAATTTATTGACAGCATTGCAGACAACAGTATCCGTATCCGGAACATTTGGCGAAAAAAGAAGCGAAAAAGGTAACGTAGCAACAGGTTTCGACTCCAGCGGGCAACAAAGTTCAAACATGCAACAAAGGAAGTAAAGAAAAGATGCCGGGTTTTAAAAATGAAAAAGGTTGCCAATGGTAACCTTTTTTCTTTTTCTCCTTATTGACGACGAAAAATAAAGTAACTACAATATAAATATCTTTAAATTAAACAGTAAAGTAGATCTCCCTGAACCAATTAGGTTCGCTCGGAAAGATTCAATCGTTCTTTCTTAATTTGATAAGCCTAATTTTCCTCGCTTATCAAAACTATGCAAAACGGATTTCTGAATTGTTATAAATCTTTTAAATTATGAGGAAATCATTCACACGCTTTTTTTATCAGCTGCAGAACCAGAGTGCATCTACATTGGCATAGGACTCTATCAGTCATTGGTTCTTAATTTGATGAATGAATTTGATCAAGGAGGTTCCCTTCACAAAGGAGCAAAAAGAGTTTAAACGGAAAGGTCTCTGTCTCAGAGGCCTTTTTCTTTTACAAAAGCTCGTCCTCAGCTCTGTTAACAAAGACACTTGACCTTTTTTATTCTTTTGCTAATATAACAGCATCACCAAAATTTCAGAGCATGACAAAATTAGTTTTTCTTGTTTTGATTCTGGGTTTTGGGCCTTACTCACGTGTTGATGGACCGGGAAAATCCCTGATGCTTATTATCCAAGCAGATTTTCCGTCACTTGAACGGGTTACTATCTTCGGTTTAGCGCCGGATAACCCCTCAAAAATCAACATTGATGAGCAAACGGCGCCAATTTTTGCCGGCGCCATGCACAATTTTTATTCCCGAAGTGGAGATTCCTCGTTGCAATGGCTCAGGCAAAAAGCTAAACCCGCAGGGCTTGCCATTTGGAGAATAATGGCCTGTCCCGTCGTATCAGAGGATAAATATCCTCACAATTCTCTGGCGTAACCATAACGCCGCAAGCTACTCCGCATGCATCGCGGAAAAATGTTCTTTTTAAGGATGATAATACCGAACTAACGCCGCCCTGAAAGCTGGGCTAGGCATCTCATCCCTTATTAATTTTCTCAAAACAAAAGCGCTTTCCCAAAAAGAAAGCGCTTTTACTTTTAAAAACCTTCTATTGACCTTTTTTCTTCTTTTGTTAAGATAAACATATAACCTAAAATCAGATGCTATGAAGAAATTTCTTTGCACTTTGATTAGCGGTTCCTTCTCGCTAGCCGAGCTAATGGCAGAAATATTTGCGAGCATCAACTATGCTTACACAATTCTCCATCAAGCAATGCTAGATGAGCAACTGGTTTCAGCTGAGGTTGAAACCAAATTCAAAATTTCAAAAAAACGACGAAAAGATCGCTTGGTGAAATTTATGACAGAAGGAAGCGCGTTAGGGGCATACTAGCTAAAGAGGTACTATTATGCCCCATTCAAAAATGAGACCGGCGTATCCTCTCGCCAAAAAACTTTTTCATATTAGATTTAGAGAACAATAAAGGCAGCGCTCACGGGAGGCTGCCTTTTTTCTTTTTTTCTTTTTTTTATTTTAAAACAAAATATTTTCCGCACTTCTTCGTTATTTGAAGAATATGAGAGAAAGCTTCCGCGATATCAAGATGTTCGCAATCAACGAAAGTCTGCGAATTACCGATGATAATCAGTTTTTCCTGAGCGCGCGACATGGCGACGTTCAAACGGCGAATATCGCTGTTAAAACCAATCTCCTGATTTGCATTGGAGCGGACCATGGAAACAAAAACAATTTTTCTTTGGCCACCCTGAATAGCATCAACCGTAATAACTGCTCTATCCAAAATATCATCAATGTTTTTGGGATTAACTATCCCGGCAAAAGCTTGGTGAAACAAAAGATGATTACGAAGTTTCTTTTTAAGAAGCTTAACCTGGGACATATAAGGCGTAATGATTACTAAATCGTCTATTTCGCCGCCTTTTTCAATGTGTTTTACGGCCTCCGAAATAAATCTTTTAGCAACAACGCTAACCTCAAAAGGATTATGCCAAGAAGTTCCATCTCTTTTTTCCAGCAAGCCTTCAATTTTCTTGGTATCCAAAAATATTACGCTTCCTTCATCATAAGGGTTGAAACGTCCGGCCAATAATTGTCCTTGATAAAAAACTTGGCTTACCAATTCGCTAATCATCGGCAACGAACGCCGATTTTGACGCAGCATCACGCTGGGAAAAAATTGATTTTCTATCAGCGCATTAAAAAATCCGCCGTCAAAAGATTTAACATTTTCCGAGTTATGATTTTCCAAGCTGTTAAACAAAGGCCTGGGAAGAGGAATGTTCCCCAACTGACGATTATCGCCGATAAAAACAATCTTAATCCCGGCTGCTTTGAAAAGCGGCAACATTTCAATAAACAGCCCGCGACTGGCTTCATCAACAAAAATGACATGGGGCTGAAAATAAGAAGCGTCTTTTGATAATATCCAGTTATCAATTGTAGACGTAATTACCAATCCGTAATGATTTTCACGGTCATGATAATTCAAATTCCCATAACGATTAGGCCTTATTGACTGCGATTTTGTAAACAGCCTAGCAAACTTCCGGACTTCTGGCGCCATTGCATCCTTATCTTTCCCTAAACGGAACAGAAAGTCATTGTCTACATGCTTGGCGATTTCTAATAATAAATTATCAGCTCCCAAATTGCTATGAGAAACGACCAAGACATTAAATCCGCGGCGGACAAAATTATCAACTGCCGTAGCAGCCACAAAGGTTTTTCCGGTTCCAGCCGGACCAAGAACTTCAGTGATTGGCTTGTCGCTTAAAATATCTAACAAAGCGACAACTTGGCTTGGATCCCGTAAAATCTTTTTAGTTGTGTTGTTCAAGGCAATTTCCGGAGGATAGGAAATTCTATGGCCCTCGTTCCGAAATTTTCCTGAAGCACAATCTAGCAAAAAAGAGGTTGGTTCCGAATCATTTATCTGCCGTCGGCAAAAACGGTCCAAAACAGCTTCCATCTTGGCATTCTTTTGAGCAATCATTAAAGCATCATGACAAATACTTTTTACATAAGCTAAATCGTCTGGCACTACCGGATGGGAAAAAGATAAAACAACACCGCTCGCATCCGATTCATAAACACTAACCTTAACAATCAACTCCTCTGTCCCTCCCGGTTTATCAGAAGCGACAAATTTTGTGATAATAACCGGTTGTTTGTATTTATCAAGCAGTCTAATAGAGTCGCCAACATTAAAAATCGGCAAACCGCGATTTTCATTAATAAAAGATACAGCTAAACGGCTTGTTTTTTTATTAGGACGTACAGTTAACAAGAATGTTTTCTCCTCAATTTCTCTAATCCAATCGCCATACCAAGCAAGATATTTATGCGACATGCTAACTGTATTATCCAAAAAAAGGCCAAAAGCATTTTGTCTATCGCCCCAATATTGCTGGTTTAAAGCCGCTAAATTCGGCTCATAAATTTCCGATCCGAAAGCGCTTGCCTTAAACTTTAGATATTTTTCCGGTCGCGGCTGTTTATCAAGCAAAAGCTTGTCGAATTCTTGCCAACTGTTGTAACACAAATCATCTTGATCATTTTGACCATAGACAAACGTGATAATTGGCTGAAAACTGTCTCTACTGCCACCAGAAACAACCGCCACGCGAGCCATAGGATTGCGTTCCAAAAGAGGAACGGCCAGAGAAATTTTCTGATTAACCAACAAGATAATATCGGGCTGGTCTAATTCATAACTGTCTTGAAATCTTTTGCGAGTTAACTCAAAAGATTCATTGCCTGAGAGATGCTCGCTAAAAACATCACTCGGAAGGTCATTGATAACAACGATTTTTTTCATCTTTTAATTTTGGTTTTTTGGTTAATACTGTATTTATTTTGTTTATTTTAAAGAACTTATTTTCTGGCTATCTTAAAAGAAAATCCAAATTTAGTCAAATAGAAATTATTGGGGCGATATGATAAAATTAAACTATGTCTAAACTAAAACCCAAATTAATAATCATTGATGGCAACGCCATAATTCATCGCAGCTTTCATGCTCTGCCCCCAACACTTCGAACTAAAGACGGGGTTTTAGTGAATGCCGTCTATGGCTTTACTTCATTTCTCTTAAAAGCTTTGAACGAATTCCATCCGGAATACGTAATTTTAACTTTGGATAAAGCCGGCAAGACTTTCCGCCACGAAGCTTATGCCGAATACAAAGCAACCCGAACCAAGGCGCCGGATGAACTCTACGAGCAAATTCCTTTAGTCAAACAAGTAGCCCAAGCTTTTGATATTCCTATCTTTGAGCTTTCCGGATTTGAGGCTGATGACTTAATTGGAACTTTAAGCCGCCAAGCAGAAGGCGAAAAAAATCTGGAAACAATTATTATGACCGGGGATATGGATACCCTACAGTTAATAGACGACAAAACTAAAGTCTATACCATGAGCCGCGGTTTATCGGATAGTGTTTTATATGATGCAGACAAAGTAAATGAACGCTACGGCTTAAAGCCAACGCAAATTATTGATTATAAAGCCTTGCGCGGCGATCCCAGCGACAACATCCCTGGCGTCAGAGGCATCGGCGAAAAAACTGCCGTTGAACTTTTGCAAAACTTTAATGACTTAGCGGGCGTTTATCAGGCAACAGAAAAAAAGAATCAAAAAATCAAAGCGCGCACTTTAGAACTGTTGGCCGCTTCGCGCGATAATGCTTTCTTGAGCCAAGAACTGGCAACTATAAACTGTGAAGCGCCGATTGAGCTCCTTTTAGATAAAGCGCGTTTCGCTAATTTTAATTTAGATAAAGTTCTCGCCTTATTCAGCGAATTTGAATTCCGCTCCCTCTTAAGCCGAGTAAAGGAAGTGCGCGATCGTTTAGAAAAAGCTCACCAAAGCGGTGAAGGCGGTGCGGAAATCATCGAACAGAAAATATCGGAGCGCCAAAAAAACGCAACTTATACTTTTTTAAAAACAGAAAAAGATTTCTCCAGCCTAATAAATAAACTGGAAAAAGCTAAAGAATTTGCTTTCAAAATTGAAGCTTCAAGTACTGACCCGCTAAACGCTGAGATTTTAGGCATCTCTTTTTGCTTAAAAGCAGGCGAGGCCTACTTCATTGCCGGCGACCAAAAACAATTAACAACTTTGCAGCCGATTTTAGAAAATGCCAATCTTAAAAAAATCGGCCATAATCTAAAATTTGAATGGCGGCTGCTTAATAAACTGGGAATTAATCTGCAAGGTGTTTATTTTGACGTCATGATTGCCTCCTACTTACTAAGCCCCGGTGAACGTCGCCATGATTTAGACGCGCTCGCCTTTTCAGAATTGGGAATTGAAAAAATTAGCGCCAAGAATATTCAAGCTGCCGAACCGACCCAGATGAGCTTGGACTTCAGCGGTCCGGATCCGGAAAAATTAAGTTTATTTGCCTGTGAAAATGTTGATTTGATTATCAAACTAAAAAAAATCCTATCCGCTAAACTTAAGCAGGAAGAACTAGAAGAGGTTTTTTCTAAAATCGAAATGCCGCTCACCATTATTCTGGGTGAAATGGAAAACAATGGCATTAAAATTGATACTAAACCGCTAGACAAGCTGGCCAAAGAAGTTAAAGCAAAATTAAAAAAATTGGAAACTGAAATTCATAAACTGGCCGGTCAGGATTTTAATATTAATTCCACCAAACAACTAAAAGAAATTTTATTTGAAAAACTGGAAATACCAACAGCTGGAATTAAAAAAACTAAAACCGGCTTCTCCACGGCGGAAGACGAATTAATAAAACTCAAAGACCTGCACCCGATTATTGCCTTGCTCCAAGATTATCGAGAACTTAATAAATTGGAAACAACCTATCTAAATGCTCTGCCAAAAATGATAAACGCCGAGACCGGCAAAATTCATACTAACTTCAACCAAACAGTAGCAGCGACCGGACGTCTATCTTCTAACGATCCGAACTTACAAAATATTCCCACGCGCACCGAGGAAGGCCGACGAATCCGCGAGGCTTTTGTGGCGACCACTGGTTACAAATTAATCAGCTTTGATTATTCGCAAATTGAACTGCGCCTAGCGGCCCATATGTCCAAGGACGCTAAGATGATTAGCGCCTTTAAGGATGGCGAGGATATTCACGCGGCCACCGCTGCCGGAATTCAAGGAATCAAAATTGAAGAAGTCACTAAAAAGATGCGCCAGGAAGCCAAGGCGGTTAACTTTGGAATTTTATACGGCCAAGGCCCGCACGGCTTAAGTCAGGGGGCCGGCATTCCTTATTATGAAGCCAGTGAATTTATTAAAAAATATTTTGCCGCTTACCCGGGAATAAAAAAAATGATTGACGGCTTCATTAAACAAGCGCGTACTCAAGGCTATGCCGTTACCATGTTCGGACGCAAGCGTCCTTTGCCAGATATGGAATCCAATATTCCCATGATTAGAAAATCAGCCGAACGCATGGCAATTAATACTCCAGTTCAAGGCTCAGCGGCCGATTTAATAAAAATGGCGATGATTAACATCGCTGGGATTATTAACGACGGTACTGAAAACGCCCAGATGCTTTTACAAGTCCACGATGAATTGATTTTTGAAATTAAAGAGGATAAGATAAACGACTACACTAAAAAAATTAAAGAATTAATGGAAAATGTAGTTAAATTAAAAGTACCGATTATCGCCGATGAACATCAAGGAAATAATTGGGGTGAACTAAAATAGAAATTAGAAATTATGAAAATAGAAGAGTTAAAAACTAAAATCGCTTTATTAGGCTTAGGCATGGACAACTTGGCGCTCTTAAAATTGCTGGACGAAAATCGCGCGCCGGCTGATATTACCATTTGCGATTTTCGCAATCAAGAACAACTGCCAAAAATAAAATTAAGAAACTTAAAAGTAAACTACCGCTTAGGTGCGGAATTTAATAAAAATCTCGGTGACTTTTCCCTGCTCTTCCGTGCTCCCGGCTGGCCAATCAACTGTCCCGGAATCCAAGCCGCTCTTAAAACTGGTAAAACTAAATTATCCAGCCCGCTCAATTTATTTTTAGACCTAGTGCCGACTAAAAACATTATCGGTGTTACCGGTACCAAGGGCAAAGGCACGACGGCTACTTTAATTTACAAAATTTTACAGGCCGCCAATCAAAAAACCGGCCGCCGCGTTTTTTTAGGCGGCAATATCGGCATTACGCCGCTTGGTTTTTTAAAAAAAGTACGCCCTGAAGATTACGTCGTTTTGGAACTTTCCAGTTTTCAATTGGAAGATTTAAAAAACTCTCCCAAAATTGCGGTCATTACCAATCTCTTTAAAGAACATTTGGCTCCTGCCGATCCCAATAATCCTAATTTTCACTCCTCGCTTTCAAAATACTGGCAAGCCAAATTAAATATTGCCAAGGGCCCAGAAAATAAATATTTAGTCATTAATGAATCGTTAAAATCCCAAATTAAAAAACAAAAACTATCGGGAAAATTAATTTATTTTAAAAACAGCGATTTAGATTCCGGTTTAGTCGGTGATTACAATAAACAAAATATCGCGGCGGCCGTTGAAGTCGCTAAAATACTAAAAATCAACGCGGAAACATACAAAAAAGCGATTGCCAAATTTAAAAATCTGGAACATCGCTTAGAATTAGTTACTAAAATTAAAGGGGTAAAGTATTTTGACAATAGTTTTTCCACGACCCCCGAAAGCACGGCGCTTGATTTATTATCTTTTGAAAAACCACTCGTCCAAATCGCCGGCGGTGCGGATAAGGGCGCGGATTTTAAACCACTCGTCAAAATCATCAAACAAAAAACTGACTTTTTAATTTTGCTCCCTGGCAAAGGTTCGGAGAGAATAAAAATGGAACTCAAAAAAATAAATTTCCCGGATGATAAATTAGCGCTAGCAGAAGATATGAAAGAGGCGGTCAATCTAGCTCGCCAACAAGCAGGCCCCGACAGCGTAGTTCTGCTTTCTACCGCCTGCGCCAGTTTTGGCATTTTTAAAAACTATAAAGAACGCGGCGACTTGTTTCAAAAATATGCCAAACAAAAATAATGAAGCAAAAAATATTATTGGCGTTTTTGATTCCGGCTTGGGCGGGCTAACGGTTTTAAAACATTTTCTCGATTACCTTCCCGACTATAATTATGTTTACCTCGGTGACAATGCCCGCCTACCTTACGGCGAGAAATCACCGGAAACTATTTACGAATACACACGCGAAGCGGTAGAATTTTTATTTGAAAGTGGTTGCAACTTAATCATTATTGCCTGCAACACCGCTTCCGCTCAGGCGCTCAGAAAAATTCAGCAAGAATATTTGCCGGCTCATTGGCCAGAGCGTCGCGTTATCGGAGTTATTCGTCCCTTAGCCGAACATTTTGCCAATCCTAAATTTAAAAAAATTGGCGTCATCGGCACCAAATCAACGATTGCCGCCGGGGCCTACCAAGCAGAAATTAAAAAATTATCACCCCAAATTGAAGTTCTAGAAAAAGACACGCCGCTCCTCGTTCCTTTGATTGAAGAAGGTTGGGCGCAAAAACCGGAAACTAAAATGATTCTTAAAAAATATTTACACCCCTTAAAAACCAAACAAATAGATGCCTTAATTTTAGGCTGTACCCATTACCCATTTCTGCTGTCAGAAATTAAAAAAATTATGGGTAAAAATGTCGCTGTGCCTGATCCAGGAGAAGTTATTGCCGCCAGCTTAAAGGATTATTTAGACAAACATCCAGAATTGAAATTAAAAAAAATTAGCGCCAGCAAACGCCAATATTTCACTACCGACAACCCGCAACTATTTCAAAAACTAGGCGAAAAATTTTTAGGCCAAAAAATGACCGATGTTAATCAAGTAAAAATTTCCGAACTCTAAATTAAACTATGATTATTTTCTTATACGGACCAGACACTTTTCGTTCGCGCCGCTTACTGCGCGAGATGAAAGATAAATTTATCAAAGACGCCGACCAAGATGGCGATAGTCTTGATATTGTTGATGGTCAAAGCGCTACTATCTCCGAAATTAATGAAAAAATAAATACCGGTTCCTTGTTCACTAAAAAAAGGATGGTGATTATTAATGATATTTTTAAAAATAAAAAAAACACCATTCTTGCCGAACTCCTGGAGATTCTGAAACGAGTAGCAAATGATGATGAAAAAATAATTATCATTCGCGACGGTGAATTAGGAAGCAAAGAGGCTAGCCTAAAAGCGGATGCCAAAAAATTATTCACTTTCTTATTAAAACAAAAATACGTTCAAGAATTCCAACTCTTAAAAGATAATGGACTTTTAAGTTTTATTAAAAAAGAAGCTAATTTATACGAGAAAGATATTTCAGTCGCAGCCGCAACAGAAATTGTTAAGCGCACCGGTGGCGACTTATGGCTGGTTACTCAAGGAATAAAAAAAGCCGCCTTAATTTCCGAGGAAAAAATTATTAGCTTGGAGTTAATTAAAGAGGCGACTGCAGAAACGTTTTCCGAAGATATTTTTGCGCTTACCGATGCGCTCGGGGCCAGAAATAAAAAATTGGCTTTAAAAATAATGGAGGAGCAATATCTGGCCGGAGCGAGTGATGAATATTTAATTGCCATGTTAATCCGCCAATTTAGAATTCTCTTACAACTAAGCGAAGCGGCTGCTTCCCGGCTAGCGCCTGACAAAATCGCTCAGGAATTAAAACTTCATCCCTTTGTCGTTAAAAAGGGACTGGCGCAAGCTCGGAATTTTACCAGCTCGCAACTACTCGCCTATTTGAACCGCTTATTGAAATTTGATTTCAATAATAAGACCGGCAGCAGCGACTTAAAAACAGAAATTACTCTATTAATCGCGGATATTTAAATTGCGCGGCAATACGCGACTACTCTAAACTTAATAAAAGCGAAATTGACAAAATATAAAAACAATTATAATATTTTTTGTTACCTTGTAACTTAAAAACAATAAATAAAAACGTAAAAATTAATCTTAAAAATGGAGGAACCAAAAAATGTTAGAACGTTACGAAAACCCAGAAATTACCAACATTTTTACCGACGGGTACAAATTGAACCTTTGGCAAGAAACTGAATTTGCCGTTATCAGGGCGATGCTGAAATTGGAAATGATTAGCAAAGAAAATTATGAGACAATTTTCCAGGTTTTGGACAACACACCAATTGATATTGAATGGTGGAAAAAAAGAGACAAAGAAATTCATCACGACCTTAACGCTTTCATTGACGAACGCGTGCGCCACTTACCGACGGAATTACACCAGTATTTTCACAAAAACATCACCTCCTATGATACGGAGGAGCCGGCTTTTGCCAGAATGTTATTTGAAGCGATGCATGTTATTCTACCGCTCTGTGGTGAATTCAAAAGCGAGTTGATTGCTCTAGCATTAGAATATCGTTATACGATTATGAACGCTCGCACTCACGGCCAAGAAGCTGAGTTACAAAGCTTTGGTGCTCGTTGTTTAAGTTGGATGGCTGATTATCAAGTAGCTGCCCAAGCTTTAATTAGAACATTGGAAAATCTCGGATATTCTAAATTATCCGGAGCGATTGGCAAATATGGGAGTCTTAATCCAGAGATTGAAAAGTTGGCCTTAGCTGATTTAAAATTTAAACCTTTTACGGGAGCCACCCAGATTATGCCGCGAATTTTATACGCACCAATTGCTCAAGCTTTGAGTAATTTGGTATCAGTATTGGATAAAATCGCCGGTGACATCCGCTTAGCTGCCCGCAGTGGACGCCCGATTATGCAAGAACCTTTCCAGAAAAAACAGAAAGGTTCGTCGGCTATGCCGCACAAAAAAAACACCATCCGCACCGAACAGATTGAAGGGATGGCTCGTTTAGCCAGGGGCTATATGTCGATGATTTCTGAAAACATCAAAACCTGGGAAGAGCGAGCTATTGAGCAATCATCAGTAGAACGCGTTGCGTGGCCGGATTTATTTCATGTTACTGCTCAAGCGCTCAAAGTTATGAATTTAGTTATGAGCGGCCTGAAAGTATATCCGGATAATATGCTAAAAGAAATTCATGAATCGCGCGGTGTTTATGCTTCCAGCGAGGCGAAAGAATTTTTGAAAGCTCAGGGCTTAAGCCACGAAGCAGCTTACCGCATCGTGCAACTGGCCTCGTTCAATGTTTTTGAGCCAAACAGTGATCGCTTGGTGATTCGAGAAAATGCCCCGTCATCTTTTAAGGAAGCAAATGCTCAATTAAAAATGATTTCGCGACTAAAACCGGAAAAAATTACTTCCATCGAAGATTTTATTCCTCGAGCAAAATTGCGGGTGTCTGAAAGTTTGGATGCCAGCTGGGGAGATGTACATAATTATAATGTCATCCTTCAAAAATTATTTGCGGACAAAAAAGTTGTGAGCGAATGGCATCGCCTCTTTACTCCAGAGCATCTCCTACAACACGAAAAGTTTCTATTTGAACAAATGAACATCGTGGCTAAATAGGCTTAATGTCTGATTAATTACAATAAAGGCGCTATCTTAACGGGTGGCGCTTTTCTTTTTGACCCTTGCCTTTTTATTTATTATTTGTTATATTTTTATTCAGAATTTCTGAAGATGAGAATCTGGTTTTTTTTGTTTAAAAATCGGGCAATTAGCTCAGTTGGTTAGAGCGCAACACTGATAATGTTGAGGTCGGAGGTTCGAATCCTCCATTGCCCACTTTAGCCTTTAAAAAAAGGAAAATTGTAGCGGGATAGAGCAGTTGGCAGCTCGCCAGGCCCATAACCTGGAGGTCGTCGGTTCGAGTCCGACTCCCGCAACCAACTTTAAAAATATAGGCCTCGGTAGCTCAGTGGTAGAGCAAAGGACTGAAAATCCTTGTGTCGTCAGTCCGATTCTGACCCGGGGCAC
>JBAYKT010000002.1:0-100543 GCA_041664445.1 Patescibacteria group bacterium
CCGATATGCCCCCGGCATATCGTCCGACGCTCCCCTGTTCGCCGCTTTTGCTAAAGCGGCTCAAGACTCGCTTCTGCCCTGTTCGAATCCCCTTTGCTTGCGCAAACAATACAAAAAAGAACAGATTAATCTGTTCTTTTTTGTATTGCTCGGGGACAAGGATTCGAACCTCGATAGCCAGGACCAAAACCTGGAGTCCTACCATTAGACGATCCCCGAATATAAGTTGTAAATCAAAATATCCTCTTGATAAGGATATTAATAATTAAACAAAAAGTCAAATCTTTCTAACTTTAAACCAATTACTATTAAACTTTGGCATAGCGCCGAACGGCAAATAAGCTGGCAAAAATATTAATGGCTAAAATTACTAAAAATTGGAGGCCAAATACTTGCCAAAAATTACTGATAAAATATGACAAAATATTAACGTTATAGCCCATGAAAAATACTTCTAGATATGGTTGTAATAATGTTAAAAATGGATAAAAAACAGCAATAATAATCATGATACTCAAAAGGGTATATACAAAAGCGGAAACAACATAGGGCAAGTAAATAAAGGAATAGGAAGCCCCCACCAGGCGCATAATTTCAATTTCTTGGCGATGAGTATAAATGGCCACTCGGACCGTATTATAAACCACCAATAAGCTAGTCAAAATAAAGATAGCGATGATAAACAAACCAACTTCATTTACTCTATCGGTGATACTATTAATCTTATTTAAAATAATGGCGTTATCAGCGAAATCACGCGATTCAATAATCTGGCTATCCAGCATTTTTAACTCATTAATTAAGAGATTTGATTCGGCAAAATTACTAGGAATAATTGTTAGGCTCGGAGATAAGGGGTTACGCCCTAATTCTTTTAAAGCCGCTAAAACTTCCTGATTATTTTTATATTTCTCGCGAAAATTGGAGAGTGCACTTTCTTTGGAAATATAGACAATATTTTTAACGCGCGCGGATGATTCAATTTTGCTTTTTAAAGCCATAATATCGGCTTCTGGTGTTTCTGGTTTGATGTATAAGCTGATGTCTATTTTTTCTTGGACTGCCTTAGAGGCACTATCGCTAATCACGCGTACCGTCATCAGGGTATTAATAGAGAAAAGCGCGAGCAATAAAATCGTAATGGTGGCGATAGACAACCAAACGTTGCGCGCGATATCCTGAAAACTAAATTTTATAATGCGAAATAAAGATAACATCTTTTTTGAATCTTATTATAATAAATATTTACCCTTTTTCTGATCGCTAATTATCCGCCCATGTTCCATAGTAACCACGCGGCGATTAAGATAATTAACAATTTCTTTATTATGCGTTACTAAAATAACCGTTGTCCCAAATTTATTTATTCTTAAAAGTAAATCAATAATTTCATTAGCATTAATCGCGTCTAAATTTCCGGTCGGTTCATCGGCCAACAAAATTTTAGGCTGATGGACTAAGGCGCGGGCAATGGCTGCTCGTTGTTTTTCACCACCCGAGACTTCATTAGGATAGCGTCCCTTTTTATCATCAAGCCCAACAATCTTCATCACGCTCGGTACAATTTTATTTATTTTAGCGGTCGTACCACCGGAAACCTCCAGGGCGAAGGCGACATTTTCCGCCAATGTTTTTTTAGGTAATAATTTAAAATCTTGAAAAATAACCCCAATCTGACGGCGCAAATAAGGAATCTCACGACGAGAAATTTTAGTGATATCCCAATCACCGGCAATCACTTGGCCGCTATCAACCCGTTCTTCACCAATTAAAATTTTAACCAGTGTCGTTTTACCGGCGCCTGATTGACCAACAATAGAAACAAATTCTCCGGGGTCAATGCTTAAATTGATATCATCTAAAACTTTGGCTTGTTTGCCGTAAGCCTTAGAGGCATTTTTGATAGTAATCATAAAGATTATTTTTTGGCGCTGATAACTTTTAACCCGTAACGAATAAGCTGTTCGTTGTCGGAAAAATTAGCTGCTTTACTCTTGGAACCAAAATTAACAACAATCATATTTCCGGCATCAGTCTTAACTCTAGTCATTAAACAATAACCGGCCTCATCAAGATATCCCGTCTTAGAACCTAAAATATTATAAGCGGAATTTTTTAACAGCTGGTCGGTATTAGTAAGTTTATGCAACTCTTTAGTATTGATTGTTGTAAAAGAATAAGTCTTAGTAGTACTTATTTTTTGAATCAAAGGATTTTTAAATATCTCTTTTACCATTATAGCATAATCAGATGGAGAACTCACATTTTCTGGCGACAAACCGGTCGGTTCTACAAATTTAGTATTCGTTGCTCCCCAATCTTTAGCGAGCTTATTCATATTAGCAATAAAATCTTCACGTTTTAACCCACTCACGCGCACTAAAGATTCAACCGCGTTATTAGCCGAACCAACGAGAGCGCTATAAACTAAATCTTCAACCGTCATTGTCTCGCCTTCGTCAACACGCAGACGCGCCGACTCCCAAGGCTTACAATATTCATAATTATAATTTTCGTCTTGCTTCTTGTAGCTTACCACCGAGGACAAGGTCGGCTTAGTATTTAAAAAAGTAGTAATGGCGACTAATTTTGTCAGACTAGCGAGCGGTGCTTTATCGTTTTGATTTTTCCCCCAAATAACCTCGCCACTATCTTCCATTATAATGATTGAGGAAGAGGCGGTAATACTCGGAACATCGCCAGTTTGTTGGACGGCAGTCGCTGTAGTCGTAGCTGCTTTTAAAACCTCAACGCGAACATTAATTATCCCAGCATTCAAAGAAGCAATTTTTTCAAAAGCAACCCTATCTAAATCAATGACCCTATCTGGATGCTTTGTTCTGTCCGGCCCATAATCATTAATAGTCACATCAACAAATTTACTGTTATCTGTATTGTAAACGCGTAATTTTGTGCCTTTAACAAAATCCGGTGAAGCCGCGAATAAGCCTTCTTTATATTTATACCAGCTAGCTTTGCCGACCGTCATTACTTCAGGCTTAGCTAAAACAATCAACCAACCGGAAGTGGCATCGGTGGTCATGGTGGCATATTGTTCGTTCGGATAATCTTTAGTTGGCACCGGGCGCCAAACACCCGATAAAAAATCATAAGAAAAAATCTGTTTCAGTTGATTATTTTTTTGCGGATAATTTATTTTAACGGTCATCGGCCGACTTGGATCATAAAGACCGGAACCAACAAATGAATATTGATAGGACGGAGTGAGCGCCTCCCATTCCCAAGGAATGCGAAATTTTTCCGAGTTTTCAGAAATATTTAAAGTTGGCTCAACGGTAAAAGCTAAGGGATGGCGTTCAAAATTAATACCGCTGGCCGCAGCCAGAGGCGATAACGGAAAACTAAAAGCTAAAAGAGCAATAACGACAATAAATTTACTTTTTTTAAGCATAAAACTGATAAATGTTTAATTGACTAAAAATGTTGTTTAAGTTTATAATGTATTTGCGTCGTTTTCCGGCGCCAAGACGAACGCGGGTGTCGTATAACGGTTATTATGTCAGCTTCCCAAGCTGAAGAAGGCGGTTCGATTCCGCTCACCCGCTCCCTAAGTTCGCCGAGATAGCTCAGCTGGTAGAGCGGCGGTATCGTAAACCGTAGGTCGTGGGTTCGATCCCCATTCTCGGCTCCAATTTAAAATTACAAACTGAAATCAACTATTAAAAAAATAATTAAACCATTTTTTAAGATTGCTGATTTCTTCCGTGTCATCTTGGACGTCGTCCGAATTTTTTATCTCTTCTTGATTTTCAATCACCACCACCGTTTCCCCCGGTTTTTTTAAGTTGAGATTCATTCTAGCTTGCGCCTCCAACGATTGGTCGGATTGCAAATAACTCAACATTTCTTTTAACTCCTGATTATCTTGTTCAAATTGAGCAATTTCTTTTTGCACGCCGCTAATCTCGTTTTCAATTACGCGCTTTTGACTATAAGTGCGCGCCAGCGGCAGAATAATTAACAACAATAAAATCAGGCCGACAATCGCCAAAAATCGCTGATTGGAAAATAAGCGATAAAAAATATTGTTATGATGATCCGCCTGGTCGGTATGAAAACCGCGAGGCTTTATTTTGTCGGGAGCCATGTATTTTATTATAACATAGCCTGACCAGTGTTGCCAAAGAATTAATTTCTAGATTTTGGAGTTACCCAGAATCCCATATAACGCCCGAACATTAATCTAATTTGTGCTTCTAAGCAAGGAACGGCGCCAAAAATAACAATTACAATCGGGACTAGCAGCCATTCTAAAATCATTCTTATATTTTTCCAAATTGAATATTTTGCCGGGCGTTTTGGCAACAATAAAGACGAAACTACCGCCGATAAAATTAAACCGATCATCGCAATATTCATCAAGTTCTGAGTAATGGCCGGTAAATTGCTTGATAAAACCGTGGCGTTAAAACGATCGCCGCCCAAAAGCATTGGCATCCAACCGACAACCGCAATAATAAGTGCGTTAGTCGCCCAAGCATGAAAGCCGTAAATCTGAATTAAAATATGACCAATAATCATACCTTTGTCCAAATCTTTATTCTTCCAGCGCTTACTGGCATTAAAAATCAAATAAGGAATGTTCTCGCCGCCCCAAGCCCAGCGTCGTTGTTGTTTATAAAGACTACGCGCCGTAAGCTTGAAGTTTCGATCGCAGGTAACATCCATGGAGACGTCAAAATAAATCGGCTCTACTCGATAATGGCCGTTATAGAACATTAGGCAATGCCAAAAAATGCGAGAATCTTCGCTCACATTCTTCGGTCCCCAAAAGCCAATTTCATTTAAGGCTTTGAAGGTCATAGAATGAGAGGAATAAGTCACCAAGCTCTCTTGGCGGACTTGCATAATCATTTGCCAAAAGGTATTGGAAGAAGCAGCGACGCGTGAAAAGAAGGGCGCATTCCAAACATTATTATGATAAACCGGAATTGGCTGATAGCTGGCATGATAAGGATCATCCACGCTTAAAAATTTATAAGTCAGGGCGAAAAAATAACCTGGACGCACAATTGTATCAATATCAAATACACTAACTAATATTTTATTATAATCAAAACCCTCTTTATCAATTAAAGTAGTTTTTATTTGCTTAACACACCAGGCTTGATTAGAGCCCTTACCTTTAAGCTCGCCTTCAATTCCATCTGGGTGAAAAACTATCTCTAGTCGTCCAAATTGTCCTCTAAACTCTTGGGCAACCAGTGCTGCTTTCTCGTGGGCGCTAATGCCGGCACGTTCTTCAAAGGCAAGCGCAATAATTATTTTATCCGTCGGAAAACCATCATTTTTTATGGCCAAGAGACAAGAACGGATTATTTCTAAATCTTCGTTATAAGTCGGCAAAACTATCAGATGCCAAACATCATTCCATTTAATTCCGGCACGCGCCAAAGAACCAGCCGGCGCTTTTTCTTGTTCATAAAGACCAGCGGCTAAATTAAAACATTTCTGTCGCCAGTTAGTTTTTAGCCCCTTCTTTAAGCCGCGATAAGAAGTAATCAAAAAAATGGCCATATAAATGACCAAAAGCAGCCAATAAACGTCAAAAGCAATAATAAAATAAGCCACAAAAACTGGCTTAAAATAAGAAAAAATTACCAAAATCACTAGCGTGGCAATCGATAAAAAACCTGGTAAAATCTCTAATATTCGGTAAATTTTATAATCGCGTCCCTGTAAATCAGTGGCCTTGCCAACGCGTAAATAATAATCATCTTTATCCATATAACCTAGTTATTTCTAAATCAGACTTCTTCTTTTTAGCTCAAAAAAGCAATCTGCGCAAGCTTTGACATCAACTAAGGCATCATGCGCTTCCGGAAAACCAGAATTAAATAAAAAGCTATAAAGCTGAGTTAGATTAGGCCACTTGTAACCGCCACGGCCATTAGGAAAACGGCAAACATCAACTGTCCGTTTCATAGTACAAATTTTATTGGCCGGAGCAACATGATTTTCCATCTTCAAACGTAAAAATTCCGCGCCCACTATTTTTTCATCGAAATCAATATTATGAGCAACTAAATAAGTGGAACGCTTAACATCTTCCGAAAATTTTTCTAAAGCTTCTTTTAAAGGAACACCTTCTTTTTCCGCGCGCTCTTGGGTGACCCGGTGAATTTTGGCTACTTCTTCAGATATCACAAAGCCCTCGGGTTTAATAATCAAACTTTGGCTGCCCCAATGATTACCATGAAAATCATAAAGACTCCAAGCAATCTGAACAATGCGCGGCCAATTAGAAAAATCATCAAGCGGGGCTTGATAATTTTTAGGCAACCCGGTAGTTTCGGTATCAAAAAATAAATACATAATTTTATTTTATAACAATGTCAGCTCCTTCCGGTAAATCCTGTTCTTGGCCAATGGCCGCCTTAGCTTCGCTTACAATATCGGCAACCGGAATAACGCCATCATTTTTACTGGTAGCAAAATTTTTATTTTGATTAGGATTAGCGGAGTTCGACGTTAAGGTCGATGTTTCTTTGTGGGGCAATTTTTCTTTAGGGACTGAAGTTTTAATAACTCTACCTTTAAAATCAACCGGGGCTAATTTATTCAAATCACCCAAAGAGAAAGTGGTTTCTGGCTGAACTATCGGTTCATCTTTAAGCTCCACCAAACCTTTTCTTTCTATTTCTTTGGCCTGTTTACGAGATTCTAATTCTAAACGTTTTTCTTCTTTTTTCTTACTTAAGCAATCTTTACAATAAACTGGGCGGATACCATCAGGGATAAAGGCAATTTTGGTAGCGACGCCACAACTGGCGCAAACAGCATCATAGCCAGACTTTTCCTTAAATGGCGAAATCGGAGGATTAGCGGCTGCGGGCCTAAAATTTTGATTGGCGACTGCCTGACTTTGATGCGCCGGATTGGCTGGCGCGGGCTTAATAGCTGCCGGATTATAAGCACTCGGGCTAGTTCCCAAACTTTGGGCCGGGACCCTAATATCAGCGCGAGGTGCCGATTTCTCGTCCTCTCCATAGCTCTCGTGCCAGCGCATAATCTTATCTTCTACCGACTCGCGATCACTGGCATATTTCTCACGCGAATAATTAATCACTTTTTCAGTATTATTGGTGCGTTCATCAATTCTTAAGGGTGGCAAACCAATCGCGGAAAAAGGAGATGAAGCAATACCGTCAATCATTAGCTTTAGATACATTTCATATTTTGGCAGATTAACAATATCTTCTTCAGTAAAAGTCGGGGTAAATTCTTTAACTAACTCTTCCGCGTCAGCGGCTCCGACTCTAAAAACAACTAAAGTGCCGACGTTACCAAAAACGGCCGGTTTAACTTTTTCACTTAATTGCTCAATATATTGGTGCGCTAAAATTAAATTTAAACGATACTTTCTGGCTTCCGATAAAATATTGGCAAAACTATCGGTAGAAAAATTTTGAAATTCATCAATATAAAGATAAAAATCATGACGTTCTTTTTCTGGAATATCAACTCGGCTCATGGCTGCTAACTGAATCTTGGTAATCATCATTGCTCCTAAAAGCGCAGAATTATCTTCACCGATGCGGCCTTTAGACAGATTCATAATTAAAATCTTGCCGTTATCCATAATATCACGAATATCAATCGCCGATTTAACCTGACCAATAATGTTGCGCATCAAGGAACTGGATAAAAACTGTCCAACTTTATTTTGAATAGGTGAAACTGCTTCTGAAGCAAACTTGTCGGCATAACCGGAAAATTCTTTTTCCCAAAACGCCTTGACGACCGGGTCGGTAATATTAGAAACCACGCGCTTACGATAGCCTTTATCGGACAACATACGGACAACGCCCAAGAGGGTCGAGCCGGGAAAATCCAAAATCGCTAAAATTGCATTTCTTAAAATATATTCCAAACGTGGCCCCCAAGAATCGGCCCATAATTTTTGAAAAACACCAATCAAACCGGAAGCGACTAAATGTCGCAGATGCGGTTCTACCTGCTCTACAACGTTGAAGGCAATCGGAAAATTAATGTCAGAGGGGTTAAAATAAACCACGTCCTGAACACGGTCATTAGGAATATAGTCCATTATTTTTTCCGCCAAATCGCCGTGCGGATCAACAACAGCGACGCCAAAACCATTACGGATATCATCCACAATCATATTTTCCAAAACCGTGGACTTGCCCATACCCGTTTTCCCAATCAAATACATATGCCGACGACGATCGTCAGTTTTAATGCCGAATTTTTTCAATTCATTGCGATAATTGGTAAGCGCGAAAACCGCTATATTATCCGCCATAATTTATTTGCTCAAAATGATATTACTTAAAAATAGTCGCTCCGGGAACGCTAACACCGACCAAAGAATTCCCGATTGCTTGGCTGGCATAGTCAACAATGCTGCGCCAAGAAACGACGCCCAACACAATAACGGCCGCAAGCAGAGAGTATTTAATAACTGACATTACCGATTGCCAAGCAAAATAATGTTTAATAAATTTTACCGATTTCAATATTTCCTTATTAAGTTTTTCGTTTTGCTGCAACTGTTCTAAAATTTTTTCCGCTTCCAGGCCAGAAATAACGGCATCTGATTTTTCGGAAACTAATATCGGCTCACTACTGGCAGCGGCTGATGAATTTTTTATCATATTTTTATAATTTATCAACTGCGAACTTCACAAACTCCGGCAGCCTTCCGGCCGATGGCCGCGAATTCAGTCATCTCTTTATCGGTGTAAGCAGCTTTTCCTTGAAAAGTACCATCAACTAAATCAGTATCGGATTTAAATTTTTGCAAATACCAATTATTGGCGCCCTTGATTAATTCGCCCATTACCTGAAAATCATCTTTATCTAAAAGACCGGGGACAACTGTTGTTCGAAACTCATGCGGCAGGCCGCTCTCAATTATAATTTTAACACTTTTTTCGAGATTATCACAGGCGACCAGCGCGTTCACCGTATTTTCATACTTAGCCAGCGGCGCTTTGATGTCCATCGCAATATAATCAATTAATTTTTTAGCTATCAGATCCTTAAGCATCTCGGGATTAGTCCCGTTAGAATCTAGTTTAACGTCATAACCGATAGCTTTGATCTTAGCAATAAAAGAAGGCAGGTCGGGATGCAAAGTCGGCTCCCCGCCGGTAATGACTACGCCGTCTAAACGGCCATATCTTTCCTTTAAAAAAAGAAAAAGGTCTTCAGGGGAAAGCAGAGAAAGACCTTTTTCTTTTTTATTTTTTTCATCCTCTCCCTCACGGGTCAGGACAAGCATAGGGTTTTAACAGAAGTGGCACCGGAAATTACATCCTTGGGTAAAGATAATGGCCGCTAGATGATCGGGATAGTCGAGAATTGATAATTTCTCCAAACCGCCGATAATCATAGGGCTTACTTATTCAGCACAAACTTTAAAAGTCTTACGGTCCTTATACTCGCTGGCTTTCCCAGGATTATAATTTTTAACTGGGGTCAACCAACCGACAACGCGGCTGTAAACGATACATTCTTGTCTTTGAGTTTGTATAGGGCTCATATTTTTTATGTCTACCAACTGCCTCTGTTTTGAAACATTAGAAGCGGTAGGTATTTATATTATAAATTATAATTTTACAAATTACAATGGCTATTAAATTAGGTTTTTATAGCTGATTCTGTTCGGCTAAACGAATATCCTCTACACTTTCTTTAAAACCCAATTCTTCGTCGCACTTCGGACAATATTTATGCTCACCGGATAAATAGCCATGTTTAGGACAAATGGAGAAAGTCGGGGTAATAGTAAAATAAGGAAGCTTATAATTATTGACAATCTTTTGGACTAGTTTCTTGGCCGCATCGCCGCTTGGCATTCTTTCTCCCAAATAACCATGTAAAACCGTGCCGCCAGTATATTTGGTCTGTAAATCGTCCTGTAAATCAAGGGCGGAAAAAATATCATCAGTGTAATTTACGTGAAGGTGGGTAGAGTTAGTATAATAAGGATCAGCTTTAAATTTCTGAACTGCTTCGGTATTGGAACAAGTAATGCCCGGATAAACTTGCTGGTCTTTTTTAGCAAAACGATAGGTACAACCTTCTCCGGGAGTCGCTTCTAAGTTATAAAGATTATTGGTTTCATTTTGAAAATCCATTAATTTTTCTCTCATGAAGTCCAAAATTTCCGCTGCAAACGCATGCCCTTCCGGAGTGGAAATATCTTTGCCCATTAAATTAAGGGCGGCTTCATTCATACCGTTAATCCCGATAGTGGAAAAATGGTTGCGCCAGTAATCTCCGAAACGAGCTTTAATATTTTCTAAATAATACATGGAGTAAGGGTAAAGCCGGTCATCAGTAAACTTTTCAATAATTTTGCGCTTAATTTCCAAGCTTTCCTTGGCAATTTCCATCAAATTAACTAATTTTTTCTTAAACTCTTCTTTGGTTTTAGACAGATAGCCCAATCGTGGCAAATTAATTGTAACCACTCCTAAAGAACCGGTAAGTGGATTGGCACCGAATAAACCGCCGCCGCGCTTTCGGAGTTCGCGATTATCCAAACGTAAGCGACAGCACATAGAACGCGCGTCATCGCGATTCATATCAGAATTAACAAAATTGGAAAAGTAAGGGATACCATATTTGGCGGTCATCTCCCAAGCTGGCTTCAAACATTCTCGGTCCCAGTCGAAATCTTTGTCGACATTATAAGTCGGGATCGGAAAACCAAAGACCCGTCCTGTGGAATCGCCGGCCAACATTACTTCCGCAAAAGCCTGGTTAAACATGTCCATCTCTTTTTGAAAGTCCTTATATTTCTCCGGCATAATTTTGCCGCCAATAATCACGTTTTCTTCACCAATCATCGGCGAGGGAGTAACATCTAAAGTAACGTTAGTGAATGGGGTTTGGAAGCCGACTCTAGTTGGGACATTAATATTAAACATGAACTCTTGCAGCCCTTGCTTAACTTCTTCATAGCTCAGATTATCGTAACGAATAAAGGGTGATAGATAGGTATCAAAGTTAGCAAAAGCTTGCGCGCCGGCCGCTTCTCCCTGAAGGGTATAAAAAAAGTTAACAATCTGACCGAGAGCACTCCGAAAATGTTTAGGGGCATTACTTTGAACTTTTTCACTTACCCCCTTAAAACCCTTAATCAATAAATCTTTTAAATCCCAACCGCAGCAATAAGGCGCTAACAGTCCTAAATCGTGAATGTGGAGATCACCGCCCACATGCGCCTGTCTGATATTCTCCGGATACATTTTATTCAACCAGTACTTAGCGGAAATAGCGGAAGCAATATAGTTATTCAAACCCTGAACGGAAAAACTCATATTACTATTTTCCTTCAAACGCCAATCAGCCCGCCCTAAATAATCTTCCATTAATTTTTCATCCGCGGTGCTATCGTTAATATCGCGCAACTGACGATGTTGGTCGCGATATAGAATATAATTTTTAGCGACTTTAATCTGCTTATTTTCCAAGAGGACTTCTTCAACAACATCCTGGACTTCTTCGACGGCTGGGATGCTGTTCTTATGAAACTTAGAATTAAGCTTCATGACTACCTGGTCAGTTAATTTTTTAGCCAGATGCTTATCGTCTAGGCCAGTGGCAAAAGCGGCCTTGTAAATCGCTTTGTTAATTTTTTCTTGATTGAAATCCGCGATTTCTCCCGATCGCTTGATGATTTTGCTGATAGTCTCTGGCATAGGAATTGAGATTGAAAATATGTGATTAATTATTTTTTTTCTTTAATGAGCTTATTAAGCTCCTTGCGAAATTCCTGAGCATCCTTGAAGGATTCATAAACCGAGGCATAACGAATATAGGCAACCGGGTCTAATTTTTTTAAATTTTTCATGACTGCTTGGCCAATCTGTTTGGAGGTTATTTCTGTCTTTTTCAATCTTTGCAAATCGCGTTCAGTTGAATGAACAAGTTTCTTAAACAAGTCTTCGGTAATCGGCCGCTTCTCACAAGATTTTTTTAAACCGCCAACGAGCTTCTCTCGACTATAGGATTCTCGCCGTCCGTCCCGCTTAACAATTACTAAATCCAAAAGTTCTATTTCTTCATAAGTGGAAAAACGGAAAGAACATTTTAAACATTCGCGCCGACGACGGATAGATAATCCATCGGAAGCCACCCGAGAATCTACTACCTTAGTATCAGGGTAGTAACAAATTGGGCATTTCATAAGGCTTATCGTTTAATTTGACTAAAAACCTATATTTTGTGGGGGTTTTTAAAGCGATACACTAAATCTTGTGTCTGATGGTATTTTAGCAAATTTTAAAAGAGGGGTCAAAGCGACCCCTATTTTGCTAATTTTTAAATAATTATAAAAATTATTTAAAGTTATCCACAATCATTTTTTAATTTTATTGAGGCTTTAGTTCAGAAGCATTGGTAATTTTAACCAAGGTGTTGCGATTAACAAAATGATAATTATCTATTATGGTTCCGGTCGGCTCCAAAATACCAATAACCTTAACGCTTGGTAAGCCGAAGAAGTCTTTCAGGCTATCTCCCGGCCCTTGGATAAGCTTTTCTTGTTTCATCATCGCGGCCTCATTATAACCAATAACCATTTCATTATCGCCTACAAACAAAGACCCCTCACTAAGTCTAAGCTCGCTCGGAAAAGCATCAATTCCTAGGAATAATTTTTGCTGACCATCTAGAAAATTAATTTTGGTTTCGTGTTTGGCAATAAAAACATTAAAATCAGCAGCTGCCTGTTTAGAAACCAATAAAACCGGCTGGCTACCCGCTTCCATATTGGAACTAAGCCTAGCAAACTCCCAAAAACCAAAACTAAAAACAATAATCATGAGCACTGGCGCAATTAGTGATAAGTAATTCCTCTTATTCGGCTTAAAATATCTCAAAAGTAAAGAATTGCCAACCACCGAAATAGAGCTGAAAGCCATTGCCAACCCTGCCAGCTCCGGTTTTAAGACTAGTCCGAAAGACATAAAGATCCGAGCGGCAATGGGAATACCAATTACATTATAAAACAGGGCAAAAAACATATTTTGCTTTATCTTACCCATAGTTTCGCGGGCTAACTGAAACGCAGTGACCACATCATTCAAGTCATTTTTCATAATAACAATTCCACCCGCTTCAAGCGCAACGTCTGTGCCAGAACCCATAGCAATGCCCAAATCAGCCTGTGCAAGCGCTGGAGCATCATTAATGCCATCTCCCACCATCGCTACCTTATAACCGCGCTCCTGGAGCTTTTTAACCTCATTGGCTTTATCCTCAGGAAGAACCTCAGCTAAGACATTATCAATTCCCACTTGAACGGCAATGGCTTTAGCCGTGCGTTCATTATCGCCCGTTATCATATAAACAATGATGCCTAATTTCTTTAATTTAGCGATTGCTTCCGCCGAAGTAGCTTTAATAGCATCAGCGACCGCAATCACTCCCACTACTTCATTTTTAGTGGCTAATAACATGACCGTTTTCCCTTGAGATTCCAGCTCCGTCAATTGATTATTGATGGCATCAACGGAATGCTCTAATTTCTCCGTTATTAAACGGCGATTGCCAAAGAAATATTCTATTCCCTTTATTTTTCCGCAAACCCCTAAACCGGGAATGGCTGAAAAATCTTTTATTTCTTTAAGGGCGATTGTTTGTTTGTTAGCAGAAGCATATATAGCTTCGGCGAGCGAGTGCTCGGATAATTTTTCTAAGCTGGCGGCTATCGCTAAAACCTCAGCGGAGTTAATATCTTGAAAAGCTAAAATATCGGTCACCTCCGCTTGCCCCTTGGTTAAGGTCCCAGTTTTATCAAATACCATGGCCGTGATTTGACAAGCGGCTTCTAATGGTTCGCCACCTTTAATTAAAACTCCATACTCCGCCCCCTTGCCCGTTCCCATCATTAAAGCGGTTGGCGTGGCCAAACCCAAAGCACAGGGACAGGCAATCACAATTACCGAGGTAAAGGCCATTAGCGCAAAAGATAAAGTTGCCCCCAAAACAAAATACCAAATACCAAAAGTCAAAATTGCTAAACCAATAACCACTGGGACAAAAACAGCTGATATCCGATCAGCAAAACCTTGAATCGGCGCCTTAGAACCTTGGGCATCTTCAATTAAGTTAACTATCCGCGCCAACACAGTTTCGTTGCCAATTTTTAATGCTTCAAATTCAAAGCTACCGGTTTTATTAATGGTACTGCCGATAACCGAATCACCGACTGTTTTCTCGACTGGCAAACTCTCACCGCTAATCATTGATTCATCAACGGCTGACATTCCTTTAGTAATTTTCCCGTCTACCGGAATCTTTTCTCCCGGACGAACCAATACTAAATCGCCGCGAACAACTTCTTCCAAGGCAATATCTAACGTTTGACCCTGGCGAATCACGCGGGCGGTTTTAGCCCTGAGACCCATTAACTTTTTAATGGCTTCTCCGGTCTTGCCCTTAGTTTTAATTTCTAACCACTTGCCCAAAACAACAAAGGTAATTAAGTAGGCAGCGGTTTCAAAATATAATTCCGGGATCTTTCCTCCTAAACCAATAAGTGAGTCCGTCTTTATAAAGTAACTGATAAAATTAACTAAACTATAAACAAAAGCTGTAGAGGTGCCAATCGCCACCAAGCTATCCATATTAAAGGTTTTCGTCTTTAAGCTTGACCAGAAGCCTTTATAAAAACCGGCGCCCACTACAAACTGGATGGGAATAGTTAGCAATAAAGAGATGATTCCCACATAGGGCAACAAAGTGACCTTTCCAGGTATAGCAAAAAAATCCAAAAGCATAAAATACAGCATCGGCAAACTAAAAAAGAAACTAAACCAAAATTTTCGAGCATAAACTTTAATCTCTTTTTCTCGCTTGCGTCTTTCAAAATCGGCGTCTTGAGCGTCTATTTCCTCCGCCTTATACCCAGCCTTTTTAACAGCTTGGAGTAAAGATGAAATTTTTACTTCGGTACTATTGTAAAAAATACTCGCTTTCTCGGCGGCAAAATTAACGCTTGCCTGCTTTACGCCCGGAACTTTCTTCAAGGATTTTTCGATTAAATTAGCACACGAAGCGCAGTGCATTCCCGATAGCGCCAGATTAACCCGCTGGGCGGAAGTCTCTGTCGCCTTTTTATTATTTTCCATAAATTATTTATAAAACTTGTTTATTGCTTATTTTAACACCTACCCCCCAGGTGTATAAGTTAATGATACATCGGACAGAAAAAGGAGTCAATCCGTAAAATAAAAAAGAAGTGCCGATTCCGTGGCACCTCTTTTTAAATTTTTCTTATCTTTTACCCCATCTTCTTCCGGATAAAGGCCGGGACACTCAAGTCATCATCTTCATTAACGGGTTTTTCTACTTTTTTCTCGGGAATCGTCGGCTTTAGCGGTAAATTTTTAAAGACAGAGGAAAATTTAGCTTTATTTCGGTCTTCCCTAGCGGCCAGATCTTCTTTCTCGGTTTCCTTTTCAGCAATAAAGGTGTTGGGAGTATAGGCAGACTTGGAAGTCTCGCCTTTTTGACTCTTACTGTGGCCGTCAAAACCAGTAGCCACAACGGTAATTTTTATTTGATCTTTTAATTTTTCATCAATTACGGCACCGAAGATAATCTTCGCCTCTTCATCGGCCGCTGAGGTAATAACCTTAGCCGCCTCACTCACTTCAGTCATGCTTAAGTCAGCGCCGCCAGTAATCGTAAAGACAATACCGCGGGCGCCATCGATGGACATATCCAACAAAGTGGAATTGATTGCTTGTTTAGCCGCTTCAACCGCCTTATTTTCACCCGAAGCAGTTCCAATGCCCATTAAGGCCGAACCGGCATTAGACATAATTGCTTTTACATCGGCAAAGTCGGCGTTAATAATACCAGGAACAGTAATAATCTCGGCGATACCTTGAACACCTTGGCGCAAAACATCATCTGCAGTTTTAAAGGCCTCTAACAAAGAAGTTTTCTTATCAATTACTTGCAGCAACTTATCATTAGAAATAGTGATGATGGTATCAACCTTGTCCGCCAGCTCCGCATAGCCCCTGTCGGCAATATTCTTGCGCTGGCCGCCTTCAAACATAAAAGGTTTAGTAACTACCGCGACAGTTAAAGCTCCTTGCTCCTTGGCAATTTGAGCCACTACCGGCGAAGCTCCAGTTCCAGTACCTCCACCCAGTCCGCAAGTAACAAAAACCATATCACAGCCCTTCAAAGATTCCTTAATTTCATTAGCCGATTCTTCAGCCGCTGATTTTCCAAGCTCTGGATTCATGCCGGCTCCCAAACCTCTGGTCACTGTTTTGCCAATATGAATTTTCTCGCTGGCCTTATTATAATGCAAAGCCTGAATATCAGTATTGATGGCGACAAAACCAACGCCCTTAATTCCACTGTCAACCATCCGGTTGATAGCGGAATTACCGCCGCCGCCGACACCGACTACTTTTATTTTAGCAAATGTTTCTATTTCTGGTTTTACTTCAGCCATACGATTATAGTTATTATACTTTATTTTGGCATTATTCTATTGAATAGACCCTTAGTCTTTTCCAATAAACCGCCCAAGTTATTTTTAAATTTGTTACTGGCGCTGATTCCTTCGCCTTCAGTATGACTGCCCCAGATAACTAAGCCGAGAGCTGTTAAAAACTCCGGGTTTTTTACCTTATCAATTACCACGTTAATATTCTTAGCTTGGCCTAAAGCGGCCGGAAGCCTTAACTTCTTTTTAGCAGATTCTACCAAACCGTCAAGTTCAGCGCCGCCGCCGACAAAGATGACTCCGGCAGGAAGCATCCCCGAACGATCAATCCGACGGAACTCCTGGTCTACTTTTTCAAAAATTTCTTCGGCCCGAGCGTTAATTATTTCCGAAACATATTTTCTAGAAACGGTATTAATATCATCATTTACTTCTTCTTCTCTGACTAACTCGGAAATATCAATCTCATCACGCTCTCCTTCTTCTAAGGTAACCGCGCTGCCATATTCGCGTTTAATTCTTTCTGCCAAATTAATCGGGCATCTTAAACCAATGGCGACATCGGCAGTGATATGTTCGGAGCCGATTGGTAAAATGGCAGTATGAATCAAATTACGCTCCTCATAAACAGCCAACGAAGTAGTAGAGGAACCAAGATTAATCAAGGCCACTCCCAGTTCTTTCTGTTTAGAGCTTAATACCGCCTCGGCGGCCGCAAGTGGCGCCAAAACTAAATCTTCTATTTCAAGACCAGTTCTATATATTGCTTTAGTTAAATTTTTAATCTGAGTGCTTAGCCCTTGAACAATCAAAGTTTCCACTTCTAATCTAATCCCGTTCATCCCAATCGGGTCTTTAACATCTGATTGATTATCGACGCTAAATTTTATCGGAATAACATGTAAGATTTCATAGTTAACGGGGACGGCTAAAGCCCGCGCCGCTTCAATCGCGCGATTAACATCGTTTTCATTAATTTCGCCATCGCTACGACCCACCGCAACTACGCCCTTAGAACGTTCGCATTTAATATGGGGGTCATTAATACTAACCCAGACACGGCTAATTGGAACGCCAACCAAGCGTTCTGCTTTTTCTAAGACGGCCGAGATAGAGGAAGTCGTCTCTTCAATGCTATTGACTATCCCACGACTAACCCCTGCCGTTGGTCCAGAAACCGCGCCGATAATTTGTAATTCATCGCCAGCCACTCCGGGAATCTTTTGACCGATTACCAAGCGGATAGAAGTAGAACCAATGTCTAGTCCGGCGACAATATTATCCTTCATAGAATTAATATTAAATCGTTTAAATAAAAATACGGCAATATTTTAACAATATTTTCGTGCTCGCTATTTGCTGTTAATATTATACAAAATTTATCAGATTTTAACAATTCTAGAATAGCCCTAAATACCAGTTAATTATTCCTTGTCCATAAATTAAGGTAATAATAGCCCCAATCACTAAAAAGGGACCGAGCGCAATCTTAGATTTCCAGCCCTTGTTCTTAGAAACTAGCAAAATAATGCTAATAATTGAACCAATAAAATAAGCGCTAATTAGTGATAGTCCTAAATGACCCAGAACCGGAAAAGTAATTCCTAAAAGCAGGCCCAACCAAATATCGCCCTCGCCGATACCTCGTTTCTTGGTCAAAATATATTGCGCCCAAAAAAAGCCGCCGCCAACTAAGGCAGAAATCAGAAGAGCGAACACCGAAAATCCTAAAAATAAATTAAGAATCGCCACCAACGCAATGGTCGGCCAAACAACCATCATCGGCACCATTTGCCAGCGGAAATCATAAATGAAAATAATCATGAGACTAGAAATCAGAAACCAATCGCGAGCCAACAACAGAGAAAAATTAGCAGAATCAGCGGCGTGCAAAAAAGTTAACACAAACAATAAAGAAGTAAAAAATTCCACTAGCGGATACTGCCAAGAAATCTTTAAATGGCAATGACGGCAGCGCCCGCGTAACCGCAAAAAGCTAAGCAAGGGGATGTTGTCATACCAAGCAATTGTCTGAGAACATGAGGGACAATAAGAGCGCCCTAAAATTGTATCTTCTTTATACAAACGCCAGACTAAACAGTTTAAAAAACTGCCAATCACTAAACCGATTGCGGCGGCGAAAACGCCAAAAATAAATTCCATATATTATTTTTTATATTTTTCTTTTAATTCAATGAGCTCCAATTTATCCGGGGCTAATTTAATAGCCTCGTTAATACTATTTAAAGCCGCGTTTTTATCTCCTCTTTCAAAATATAAAGTCGCTAATGCCAACGGCCAATTATAATCACTGGGGCTTAAAACTGCACCATGAGCAACATAACGGATGGCTGTATCCAAATCGCCGCGCAAATAAAAAGTATCAGCGATTTTTTTAAGCAATGAATAATCTTCAATCATGTTGCGATAAGCGGCCTTAAAAAATTTTTCAGCATTTGCATAATTACCCTGAGAAACATAGGCTCGCCCTAAATCGGTATACATCATATAGCGATAAGACTCAGCAACTTTTTTATGACGAGGATTAATGAGCACGCTATTAACATCCGGGAGCTTAGTATCGACTAAGCGATAAAAATTCTCGGCCTCCGCCAGCCGCCCCTGCCTCATATAATCACGCCCTCGTTCCAAATAAGCTAAGGGCCAATTAGGCGTTAATTGCAAAACAACGGCAAAATATTTATCCGCCAGTTCATAATTTTCCAGCTGACTATACAATTGAGCTTTCAATAAAAAATTTTGATAACCGCGATCCGGTAAAGATTGGGCAATGGCCGCTAAACGTCTTTTAATCATCGTCTTCGTAGCTAAATCCGATGCTTGTTCCAAATGAACGCCCAAATTATCCCCCAAAAAATGAGCAACAAAATTTTGCTGGACCGAATTAACTTTTAATCTAAGAATATCGTCATGAATAACGAGCGCCGTCAGCGCTTCGCCGCGGCTTAAAGAGATATAAATATTATTGAAATAAGCATCAGCAATCAGTGAGCGGCCATTAAGAATTATTTGCCAAGCAGCCAGAATTAAAACACTAATTAACAAACTGACCCGCCACCAAAATTTAAAACTATATTTTTTTAATAACCAAGAAAAATTATTTACAGACATCGGACGCTCAAAATGGATAGCCGCTAAAATAGCAAACAGTAGCCAGAAATAAACTTCGGCGGCCACAATCGCAAAACTGAACATTAAGGAAATAAGATAACCCGCCGCGGCAGCAGCAATAGCCAAAGACAAATATTTATATTTTTCCGCCTGATAATTTTGCCAAGCCAACTTAAAAAAAGAATAATACCATAAAGAAAACAATAGTAGGCCAAAAAATCCAACGTTAAGTAAAGTATCCAAAATTAAATTATGTGCCCGATCAGTATTAGCGCTCACGTCGGCATAAATACCCCAATCATTTTCATAATATTTTATAAACACTTCCCCGGCATTTTCTAAACCATAGCCAAAAGCCGGTTTCTGCAAAATCGCATCGGCGGAGGCATGAAAAAAATTAACTCGTGCGGCAAAACTACCGGCGCCAATATTAAAAGACTCCTGCAGGCGTCCCGGAGTAAAAATTTCTAAAGCACCAATTCCCAAAATAAAAATTAAAAACGCGCCCGCCGCTATTAAAACCTTGACCCGGGCTGTAAATTTAGAAGCCAATAAAAGATAGGCGACAAACAAAAAACCGATTAACACTAAAGCTAATAATCCGCCGCGACTCGCGGTCGAAAATAATCCTAAAATCTGAAAAACAGCCGCAAAACTGAAAAAAGTTTTAACCCAAAAATTTTTAGATGAATAAGCTAAATAAAAAGCCAAAGGAATCGTTAATAGCAAAAAGGAGGCAAAAAAATTAGGTTGGCCGAAGGTGGACAGGGCGCGCCCAGTTAAATAAGGTTCATCTGGCCAAGTCAAAAAATCAATATTTAAAATTTGCAAAACACCATAAAGCCCTACCAACGTGGCCGAAAGATTGGCGCTTATTAAAATACGGCGGATCTTGGCTTTCAGTGACCAGACCTGAGAGCCAATGTTTCTCCAGGTAACCAAATTAAAAAATAAAATTAAGGACCATAAAAAATAAAAGAACAGGCTGGAAATTCCTTCTTGCCGCTCGTAAGAACCAAAAAAACTAATGCGCCAATCTAAGGAGAATGGCAAAATGGCTACCAAACCGACGAGGAGCAAGGCGGGAATCAAAAAATATTTTTTAAAAACCAGCCACGCTGTTCTTCGACCAATTTCGGAAACAAGGCTCGGAGACGGAAAAAACAACGCCCGCGCCACAGTCAACACCAACAAGCTCCAAAGTAAAATTCGAAACAAAATAATTTTATCCAATTCAAAGATGTTAAAACCGGAATAAAAAGCGGCAAACCACAGGGGCACTAAAAAAATAATTGCCAAATAATTGACTTCTATAAAAAATCCTAAAAATTCGGAGCTAGAAATTCCCTGCGCCCAAGCCTTAAGACGAGAAATTAAAAAATTAATTTTCATGGTTTTATTATAGCAATAAAAAAGGGGCTTGAAAATCAAGCCCCTTTAAAAATCACTAAGAATATTTAAGCCTTTTTAGCCGCTTTATGCATCTTGTTATTCCAGATTACTAAAATCGGGCTGGCAATAAAGATAGAGCTGTAAGTGCCAACAAAAATACCGATGAGCAGGGCGAGAGCAAAGTCTTTAATGGTGCTGCCGCCGAATAATAAAATAGCGAGCAGTGCTAATATAGCTGAAAAAGAGGTATTGATAGAACGGGAAATAGTTTGATTGATGCTGGAATTAATCGTATTTTCAAAGTTATCGTTGCTCTTAGGCAAGGTTTCCCGAATACGATCAAAGACGACAATGGTATCGCTGACGCTGTAGCCTAAAACCGTTAAAATAGCGGCGATAAATGGCGTGTTAACTTCAATCTGGTAAAAATGACCCATAACCGCAAAGGCTCCCAGGGTAATAATAACGTCATGGGCCAGCGCAATAATCGCGGCTACCCCGTACTTCCAAGAAGAAATTGGACGAGAAACACGCTTAAATGCTAAGGAAATATATAGAATAATCATTATCAAAACAATAATGGAGGCGTTAAACGATTTGCTCTTTAATTCTTGACCAATAGAGGGGCCGACAAAATCAAAGCGCAACTCTTTAAAGGCGGCACCATCATGCCCGCTAGTTAGGGTTTCTAATTTAGTTAGAATATTTTGGTGCGTGTCTTCGCTCACCTCCTTGAAACGCAGAATAAAAGTATTGTCATTTGTTGGTTGGATGGTTAAACCTTTAATGTCCTCATCTTTTAAGGCGTCCTGAATCTCAGTAATTGATGGTTGATAATTAGAATATTCGGCTTCCAAAAAACTGCCGCCGGTAAAATCAACTCCAAAGTTAAGTCCCCAAGTAATAAGCGCGGCGATAGAAGCGGCGATAAACAGCCCGGAAATAGTTAAGAAAATATTTCTTTTTTGAATTATCCGATAAGTCATATTGTTATTTTTATCTTTAATGATATTTAAGTTCCGCTTATTCAGCTTTAATTTTCTTAATCCCCAAAAGGCACTTTCTTTTTTCTAACCATTCACCTAGAACCAAAACCGACAGAACTCTAGTAATCACAATGGCGCTAAATAAAGAAACAGAGATGCCGATAAACAAAGTTGTTCCAAACCCTTGAACGGAAGAGGTGCCGAAGAACATTAAAATCAGACAGGTAATTAAAGAAGAAATGTTGCCATCGCGAATTGAAGGCCAAGCGCGCTTAAAACCATCAGTCACTGATTGCGGGACCGACTTTCCGGCCTTAAGCTCCTCTTTGGTACGAGCAAAAATAAGGATATTGGCATCAACGGCCATACCGACCGATAAGATTAAGCCGGCGATTCCGGATAAAGACAGGGTGACCGGTTTCAAAGCATAGAAAAATAGTAAAATACCAATAACCGTGAAAAACAACGCTAAAGTACTATCGAAAATTTTAATTTCATTAAAGGTATAAAAAATAAGAGCAATCATGACAAAAATTAAGGGCAAGGCAATAGCCACTGGGATTGCTTTAAAAATCGCCAGCATTGTTAAACCATAAACAAAAAGTGATAATACTGATAATACCCCCGGCAGACGGTACATAATAATCATGAAGATGGAGACCAAAAGTAATCCCAGAAGACCGGCTTGCAAACTATTATTAATCGACTTAGCACCTAAACTCGCTTCCACAGTTTTTTGAGAAACCAAAGATACGGGAACCGGCAAAGCACCGGAATTTAAACGCTTAACCAATAACTTAGCTTCATCAACATTAAACTGTCCAGAAATAACGGCTTTACCGCCGGTAATTTTTTCATTAACTGTAGGGGCGCTAATTACGTAGCCGTCTAGAAAAATAGCCACTGGCTTGCTGACATTGCGCGCGGTAATATCTTCAAACATTTGGGCGCCCTCGGTATTAAACTCTAAAGAAACTTCCGGTGTACCATCTTGGGCAAATTCTAGAATCGCTCTTTTTAAATATTTTCCGGTCAGCTCGGTATTTTTCCAAAGACTGTCAGTATTAATATTAATTTCAGTACTACTAGCATCGCCAGTCGGTGTCAGCGTAGTTGAACCTTCCGTATCCTGTTCTTTAAATTCCAAAATTGGCGTTTCGCCAATCATTTTAATTGCTTCTTTCACGTCTTTAATCCCGGCTAACTCCGCAATAATGCGATACTCCCCATTGCTACCCTTATTAACTTGGACAACCGGCTCGCTAACGCCAAAAGTATTAACGCGGCGTTCAATCACATCGCGCGCCGACTCCATGGCATCCGCCCGATCAGCTTCCGGTATATTAGTCACATCCGCCTCATAAACTAACTGAGTGCCTCCCTGAAGATCAAGCCCTAAACTAAAAGGCAATTCTTTAACTTGTGGCAACACAATTATGTTGTTAGTTTTAGCAGCCGCAAAACGAGCAAACTGATTGTAATAATTGCCACCGGCAATCAGTCCGACCGAGAGGGCAAACAGGATAATTAGACCTAAAATCCAGCGAGTCTTAGCCTTAAAAGACAGTTTGGAAATTTTTTGCATAAATGACATATAGGATTAAAGACTAGAGCCGGGCGTGAAACCGGCAAATATTAGTAAATTAACTCAAACTTTCCTTTATCTTAAGATAAGTAGAAATAAAAATCAAGTCTTGGTCTTTACAAAAAAGCCAATTTTATTTATAATAAGTCTATTATAATTCAATAAAAAGCTTAAAAATATGCCATTAATACCCACTGTCATTGAAAAAGAAGGACAAATTGAGCGCGCTTATGATATTTACTCCCGCCTCTTAAAAGACCGCATTATTTTCTTGGGCGAACAAATAGATGACCACACCGCCAACATTGTCATTGCTCAATTATTATTTCTGGACGCTCAAAATAAAGACCAAGATATTAAATTCTATATCAATTCCCCTGGAGGCTCGGTCAGCGCCGGTCTAGCTATTTATGATACTATGCAACTTATCAAGTCTGACGTTTCAACAATCTGTGTCGGCTTGGCCGCTTCCATGGCTTCAGTGCTGCTAGCCGCGGGAACTCCCGGAAAAAGGTTTGCTCTTCCTAATAGTGAAATTATGATTCACCAAGTAATGGGCGGCGCTGAAGGGCAGGCTTCAGATATTAAAATTAGGGCTGAACACATTTTAAAAATAAAATCTAAAATGAATAAGATTTTAGCCTTCCATACTAAACAAAAAGAAGCCAAAGTTGAGGCTGACAGTGACCGCGATAATTTCATGAGCGCGGAAGAGGCCCAAAAATACGGGATTATTGATAAAATAATCGGCCCCAAAAATAAAATTTAAAGATCACGACTAAATAAAAACTCCGCACGTGGCGGAGTTTTTTTATTTTAGTAAATTTAATTTATTTATTGATACTGAGCTAAATTATAATTTTTCTGGAAAGAATTAATAATCATTTTAAAAATATTAGGATAAGCCAGGCGATCGCTTAACGCCGGAATATAAGAAATGATATAAATATTTTCACGATCATTATCCGTCAGATAAAAGTTCAAACCATCTTCACCCATAATTCCTTCCCAGGTAATTCCTTTTTGTAGACGATTACTATCAACGGTTTCCGAAGGAAAAGTGACGCTATACCAATCGCTGATACTCTGAATTTTTGGATTTCCCTGAACGGAAATCTGCATTAGAGAATTATCGGGAGCGGAAATAATCGTCGCGTAATCATTGTTTAAAGATTTAAGCGTCCAAGCGGTCGGATAATAAATTTCATATTTACCAGTTTGATTTTGATATTTGCTTAAGTAAGTACTGGCGGTGAGCTTATCCTTGCCTGTAGGATTATAGCCTTTCCCTAATTCTGATAAATCACCATAATTATCGCCATCACTATCAGGAAGCATGGCATCCGTTCCTAAGGCCAGTTCTTCATCATCACTCAAGCCATCAACATCGGTATCTAAAAGCGGCGGAGTTTCAATGGTTAACGGTATTTCTTCAATAGTCGTGGAGGCCGTGGAAGTTGATTCTATAGTCTCAGGATTAATCATTTCAATAACGCTGGGAGCTATCTCAACAACCGCCGTACTGGAAGCCGTGGAAGTTGAAACTAGAGGTGTTGTTTTTTCAGGTACGATAGGTGCCGAGGAAACAATCGGCGCGGCGGAAATTGGTTCTTGAGCGGCTGGCTTGATTATAAAGCGATAACTTAAATAAACTAGAACACCGACAAAAACTAGGCCTAGGCCGATAATCACGATGCCAACTGTTTGGTGCTTATTTTTATTATCAGACACCGCTAAAAATTGCGAACCGGAACCGGAATTGGCCGTTTTAATATTACCACTGACAAATGAGCGGGTAGGGACAGTGGGCATGTTATGGACAATCAATTCTTGATTAACCCGGACCGCCGTCGCATCGTCGATATTTGTTTTTTTATTATTTTTTCCTAACATATCTAATTAAGCACCAAAAAAATAATCACCGCGAATAACATTAAAATTACTCCGCCTAAAATAAACCAGAGCTTAAGATTACCGGCACTCGTTTTGGGCATTGAATGGACTCCAATCGCTAAACGCGAAGGACGAATTTGAGGAGCCGCTTTACTGAGAGTAGCAGGCGCCGGATTTTTTTCTGGTGTCAGGTTAGCGCCATTAGTCATAAAAATTATTTGATTACATTACCTGGCATTTTGGCTCCGACAGCGTTAGGATCATATCCGCCTCTAACTTCCTGACCATCCGGATAAGTATCGCCATCAGTGTCAGCTTTTAAGGGATTGGTTTTGTAGATTTTTACTTCTTCATAATCACTTAGACCGTCGTTATCAGTATCAATTAAATTAATATTAGTACCGGCAACTAATTCTTCGGAATCAGTTAAGCCATCGCTATCAGAATCAACGGGAGCAGCATTAACAGGAACGGTTGCTGTCTCCTCAATATTAATTTCCGTCGTGGTGGTGGCACTTGGCGAAATCGCTTCTGCAGTTGTAGTATCAACGCTAGGAATTTCAGTCACAAAAGTTGAGCTGCTAGTTGTTTCGGTATTAGTTTCTACAACATTATTATCTTGATTAGCAGAAGTTGAAGTCGCTACCGGTGTTCTGACTACTGGCACAGAGCTAGTATCAATCGGCTCTGCTTTAAAAAATTTATTATAAGCCAAAAATCCCAACAAACCTAAAATAACTACCACCATCAAAATAACGGCGATTTTAAAACCAGAACCGCCTCTTTTAGGCTCCGATCTTAGAGACTCGGCAGAAAGTCCGCTCGGAGCTGTTAAGCCGACACGTTGAGTCATAATTTCGGCCGGCGCTTGCGGTCTTTGATTGTTATTGGACACGTTATCGGTTTCGGCGAAAATATCGTCAACCGGCTGATGTCCTGATTGGTTAGCGTTGTCGAGGTTGTCAAACATATTTTTGTATAAGTAACTTGATTATCTTTAAAGTATAGCCAATAAGAAAACTTTTGGCTAATAATTTATTTTTATTGTTGCACTGATTGGGTGGCCGGCCGCATCATATCGGGATCAGCAATGCGACTAGGGTCTAAAATAATATCGGCGTCTTTACGAATAACGCGATAAACTTCGGTTTTACCAGATTCATCAGTTTTTAAAACTTGAATTTTAGAATCAGCTGGCAAGTTAAGACTAGACTTTTCCTCAGCACTCATAAACTCCGGGGCCGGTAGTGGGTTAATTGCTCCGGATTGAGAAAGATTGTCGGCGTTCAATTTATTATTACGGATTAAAATAAAAACCAAGATACCAATGATAACGATTACAGTTATCAAACCGATTATAATAATTTTTTTATTCTTATTTAACATATTATGCAACATATTTTTTAACTACGGTTCTCCTTAATTGCAAGACTCGTTAGTAATTAATACTTCTCCGTCCATGCAATTGGCGGTAGCGGTACACGTATTAGGCCCGGCAACTTTAGTTACTGTTTGTGTGCTGTTCGGACCGCCGCTTTCTAAAACGCCATGATTATAATCATCAACTGTTCCGGCAATACAATTAGCTAAACAGACATTATAATAACCAAAAGTTGATAGATACCAATTGCCACTGGTACAGCGATAACCGGGGTTAGCGATGGGGCCAGTTGTTCCCGTATTTGTTACAGCTCCATTAATACTACAAGTAATGATGGTGCTGTAATACCCGCCTTCCGGATGAAAAGCGACATTAGTTTTAACTTCATAGTTAGAACCATATTTAATGGCCGGATAAGAATAGCCGTCGATAACTCCCTGGGGGCAAGTTGGAATCAAAGTACATTGATTATTAGTGCAAGTATAATCGGTAGTATTAGCACAGGCACAAGTGCCATCGCAACCATCGGTGCCGCAATAATTAGCCGGGCAGGAAGGGGTACAGGTATTAGCATCGGCAACACAAACCCCCTGTTGGTCAAGGACCCAATCACAGCCACCAGGAACATTGGCTCCCGGACAAGAATAGTCGTCATATTGAGCACACTCAGCGCCATAGTTGCCGGTTTGACCACTTTCCATAGATTCACAATGGCCGTAAGCACCTTCACAATGCTGACCCGTGGGGCAAGTACTGTTCCAAGTACTGTCGCAGGTAGCTCCCGGTGGCGGAGTAAAGACTGGCTTCTTAACACAAAGCCCATTTTCGTTCATTGTACCATCTAAAACGGTGCTGCCCGTGGTTCGACAATCATCTTGATAACAACGATTGGCTGCAAAATCTCCAGTACAAGTCCATTGAATCCGAGTTCTCCAACCTCCTAAATCGGTCCAGACTTGCTTGCACTGACCGGAAGAACGGTAGCTTAGAGGAGTTAACTTATTTTGAAAACCAATCGGACAATAGGTGAACTTGGCAGAAGCAGCGCTAATGGCGCTAGAAGCATCAGAAGCCCACTTACTAATACATCTGGTGTTATCTAACTTAACAATACTGCAATCGCTTAAAGGATCGGGGGTTTTGACTCCTTCATTGGAATTATAGCAAAGCCTAGTTCCTTCAGAATAATTATTATTTATTTGGGCGCTAGTAAAATTAAATAATGGCTGTTTATGAGGATCAACCCAAGTTTGATAATTTTTATTAGCTAAAACCGCATCGCCTTCAGCAACAGATACGACTCGCGCGTCTTTCTCTACAATCGGCCAGCATTTTTTCTGACAAACACCAGAGCTAGTACATTCATATCCCAGGTCGCAATACAAACCATTATTACAATCCAGCGGCACTTCTTCCCCTTCGCTTAAAGTTTGGTCGGCGCCAAAATAATTAGGATCACAATCAAAGGGGCAGTTATCAATGTTTTCATATAAAGTGTTATTGATTTTAAGCTGACAATAAGTGTCGCCACAGAAACCGCCACCGTCTAGCGGGGATTTAAAAATACAATAATTACTGCCAGTAATCGGATAAGGAGTAGAGGCGATTGAAGTCGTGTTGCAAGCGTACTGAACATTTTTATTGCTACCAGCCACACTAGTCGCAACATTACTGCTGCCATCGCAAGCTTCTTGACCATCATTCCTAACGCCGCCGCGACCTTCGGTATTAGGCTTTTCAATTACTCCGTCGCCGCAATAAGTATTAACGTCTAAAATAAAACTTTTTTCCGTAGCCGTGCCATATTCGTTAACCGCCTTAATTCTTACTTCTTGGTCAACTCTAGCCACAACCGTGTTTCCTTCCAAATAAACGGCGTTTTGATTGTTAGCACTAGCGGAAAGATTAAGCCCGGCGGGCATCGGTGAAGTAACCGAATAAGTTAAAGTATGGTTACCCTGAACGGTTGATCCTAAACTGCATTTATATGCATAATTTAGACGCGACTGATTGGCGCAATTAAAATCTAGCACCGGCTTATCGACAATTATTTTAATGATAAAGTCATCAGTCACTGGGTTTCCAGCAGCATTAGTCACTTGAACGCGATAACGGCTTTCAACATCATCAGTAAATTTCTGAGCAGTTGAGATAACGCCTTGATAATTTACTTTTTGACGATTAAGACCCTCAGTACTGGAAGTTCTGGTTATTCCCGGCATTTGTAAAATATTCGGACCGCTTACTAAAATAATGGCGAATGAAGGTGCGTTACCACCACCGGAAACATAAAAATTATAATTAAAGGGCACGGTTGGATCTAGATGATAAGTATAATCTTCGGCTTGAGCAGCTGAAGACAGAGAACTAATTTCAATACGTGTGGTTGTTGAAACGGAAGCGCCATTGCTATCTGTGATGGTGATACCGACGGGATACAAACCGGCACTACCGGCGCGAGTAGCAAAAATCTTTTTTTGATTAATATCACTAGTATCTTTAATAATTGGCGGTGCTCCCTGCCAACCAGGCCAAGAACCGGCTAACGGCTGCAAGCTCCAAGTGAGAGAATCGCCGTCAGGGTCGACGGCCTGCACAAAACCATTATATTCATTTCCAGAAATACCTTTTAGGGCTAGACTGGTAATTACCGGGGCAGAGTTAGAAGCATTCCCCGAAGCTGAAATACCAGTTTCGGTAACACAGGAACTAGCAGTCGGATCATTAGGAGAAAAAGTATAATTAGGACCGGCGTGAGTTTCTAGCACTGCACATAAATTATAATCGGAGCCGGTGTCGTTAGTTCCATAGACCAGAGCATAACTATCTTTGGGTAATTTTAAATAAGCTCCCACCGGATCATAAACAAATTTTTTGTTACTATCGTCCCAACAAGTTTTAGAATTGAATCCCGGGCAAGCCCCCAAGCGATTAATCGGATCGACTAGCGCCTGCTTAATGGCCAGCGTCGGAATCAAAATATCACTCCAGCTCGGCCACAAAGAAACGCTTTTACCAGACAAATAAGTACCAGCACTAAGCAGTGGATAGCGACCATTAACCTTTTTATAACTAGCCAAAGCTTCTTTAATCTCTTCTAATTTTCCGATTCTTTTTAAATCACGAATTATCTTAGCCTTCAAGCTGCCGCAGAAAAAACTGGCCGGGCAATCTTCGTCAACCGTGCAATTTTTAGGCTCCTTAAGAGCACAAGTATCATTATTAGAACAAAATTGATTAGAGGCGCAATCAGAATCTTGCTCGCATTTCAAAGAGGAAATGGAACAAGTAGAAGTTTCTAATGGCAAATTATCATTAAATTTCCAGTGGGAAATTAACTGCCCCAAAATATCAACGGTTTTAACATTATAATCCTGATTATAAGAAATTAGATAAATATTGGTGTAGATAACCTTAGCATAAGTGTCCGCATTAGCAGCATTAACATAAACGGTGCGGCCATCACGCAAGGCCTCATAACCGTCAACGGTTAAAGACTGTGGGGAGCCGGAAAAACCCTGGCTCTCGTACCAACGATAGATACTATAGTGATTGGGATTAGGAACAATTCTGACGCCAATGGCGTCGCTATTTTGTTCTTGAGCAGAAACTTTAAATACTGCCCCCGCTAAAAGATAAACAAAAACAACCCCAAGCACAAACAGTGAGCTGCTAGTTCTTACAATCTGGCTGTTTTTCATAATATTATCATTTAGTATTATTCCCTAAATTTATATTATTTAAAAAATATTATTTCCGCCGACTTAGTGCTTTCATTACCATTGCTATCTAAAGCGGAAATCGCAAAATAATTATTACCGGTACTAAGTTTGGCTTTGTCCCAAGATAATGAAGAGGCGTTATTGACGGAATCGTATGATTCGCCATAAAGATTACTCTTTACGCCCCGATAAACTCGATAGAACAAGGCATTATTAGTTTGCCAAGTAAATTTAATAGTATCCCCCTTATCTTCAACATTTAATCCAATCGGGGCTTGCGGCGGCGCCTGATCGGTTGGGGTCATGGTAGCAGCATCGCTCATTGTACTTTCCACCCTATTAGCCGAGATGCCCGTTAAGCGAAAATCATAAGCTTGTCCATTTTTTAGAGAAGAAATATGCGCCGTACATTTGTAAACCGAGGAGAACGGCACGCAATAATCTTGCAACTTAAATTCTTGGGATTTAGTCAGCGCCTTACCGCTCTCACCATAATATATTTTGTAAGATACTGTCGGCGCATTAGCCGCAAACCAGGTAAAGGTAACATCCCCGCCAGTACCAGTATCGGTTACGGTCTCAAACGCGGCTTCGCCAATTCCTGCTTCACGGAAAAAATATGATTCCTTCAAAACATTCCAAATACAGATACCATCTAAATGGCCATCGCCATTTTGATCGGCACCGCAAGCAGAATTTAAACCGGCGCAAGTTGAGCTATCAGAGCTACAAATCAAAGTCGCACTCTGCCCTCTAATCACCGCCCTATCCGTAATCGCCGGCAAATCATCAATCGTTCCCGGAGCGCCAGCATCACGGCAATAATAAAACTTATAATTAAAATTGTTACAAGTTCCCCCGATAGAACCGGTGCAGTTATCGCTCCAAGGATACCAAGTGCCGTTAGTATTTACTGGCGGCCAAGGATTATTACAAATGAAGACATAGAGATTAGCATTCCCACTTAAGTTATCGCCGGCTGAAAAAGCGTTGCGACAATTACTGGAACAAACATCGTCTGTACAAGCACAGCCAGAATTAACGGAAGAATTACTATCTAAGAACCTTACCATATCAATCGTCGCGGATAATTTAGTTTCCCCGTCAGTAATTCCATCTTTGGCTGCTAGCAAAACTTTATCAGGTCCAATACTGGCTATTGAGGCTACGCTCGCATCGCTCAAATTAAATTTCCAATCCCAGAAATAACCGGTAATCGGCTGAATAACTTGGCCGTCGGCGCTATAAGCTGAGGCCTTGAAAACTTTATCCTTATCACGCTTAGTATCAAAAGTCTTATCTTGAAAATTAGCGTCATTCTCGTCTAGACTGTTTTCGGTAGTATTGAATAAGTAGGATTCAGGGGCAATTTTAACCTGGCTAATGGCGCAAACTCCAGAATTAGCGCCCTTATCGGACAGGGTTTTAAATTGAACAATATAAGAATTTTTATAATTTTTATTATTAAAGCTTAAGGCGGCACCCTCAACACCCTCGATTCCTTCGCCATTTAAACCAATGCCGCTTAAACTGATAACTCCCGATTGGCTATTTAAATCTTCATCACCCTTAACAATTAAGAAATACTTGGCCTCCGGAGTTAATAATTTATTAGGCGTAAAATTTAAAACTGTCTCATCACCGGAATACTCGCCGGAAATACTGCCCTGAAAGGAGCAATATAATTTATTTTGATCTGGCAGGTCAGCCAAAGCTTGATTGCCAAAAAGCTGGCTAATATACGATTTAAGCTTGCCAAAGATATTAGTAAACCAAGTTTGATTAACGGCCGCAAAATTACCGTCGCCTTCGTAGGCAAAGGTCCCGCTCGGACAAACCGCACCGCCATAATTCATTTCTTCCATTAATAGCGTATTAGCACTAAAGGAAGCGATATCCATTTGTTTATTAAAGGTAACTTTAATAACTGAGTTGCGACAAACATTAGTAGTCCCACTCGCTGGAACTGAACCAGTTACAGCTGGACGGGAATCGCAACAAGTATCAATTCCGCAACCGACTGTAGCGGCATTACCGCAATCGCCATCATTCCTACAGCCACAACATAATCCTCGATCAGCGCCGCTGCAATTTCCTTTGTCCGGTTGGCAATACAAATCAGGCGCTTCCGTAGTTTGACAAGCAGTCGGGTCAGCTGGGTTACAACAACAGGCGCCGCAATCAGAAATATCAGTAGCGGTCGTCCCGGATTCAGTTAAACAAGAATGCCCCGGAAAATTACAAATTCCAAAATTACAAGTAGCCGTAGCTGAAGAAGAAACGCAATCTTGGCCAACACCGCCTTCGGCATTACCACAACGAGTAGAGCAAGTACTTAAATTATTAAAATCACCGGAAGTTTTAGGATTTTGATCACAAGTACTATTACCGCTGGCATCAGTCTGACAATCATAATAAGCGCAGTAGCCTAAATCAGCGCCACTCGTAATTTGTGAACCACTTTTACAAGTAGCTGTTGCTTGATCAAAACAACAGGAAGGGGCTAGGGTGCATTCATCTTTTTGACCATTGAAAAGTGAACAAAAATCTTGTCCAGGATTGGCCGCACAACCATCAACACAAGCTGGCGTATCTTTATAAGTACCAATTTTTACCGGAGTAGAGGAGGCGCAGGTAGCTGGATCGCCAATTGGCGGTGTCGTCGCGCTAAAACAATTATAATAACCGCAATAACCAAAATTAGGATCAGCAGGATTAGCGGAAATACTGGTTCCAGAACCGCCGCGACAAGAATCATCACCGGTGGCTGCGGTGCGATTAGCATCAAAACAGCAAGCAGCATTATGTTCGGAACAAGAACTTAGGCCAGCCAAACCGCTACAATCGGTACAAATTCCTCCTGGATTTTGAGCGGTAATACTACAATACTGACCGCCATGCCCCGCACAATTACAAGCGGCATCGTGTTCAGCGACAGTTGTGCCCACATTAGCGCAACCAGAACAACTGCCGAATCCCGCGCCATCATCAGTTGTATCCTGACCGCAGGTTCCCTTGCATTCCAAAGGCGCGCAACAATCTTGAGCGCTATTTTCTATACGGCAACAACAATCACAGCTAGCCCCCTCGACGGAGACACAAGAATCAGGCTGAGAAATATCCGGATTACTTTCGCAAACAGAACCAGCGGGACAAATGGTATCGGAAACGCAACGGCCGCCAGAGCCCAATTGTGCGCAACTTAAACCAATAGCACAAATATCACAAGCTGAAGCCGTATCAACGCAAATATTATTAGAGCCTCTAACCCAAGCATCTGGACAAGAGGTATTAGTTTTTGTTTCCCACTTACCACCGGAATTACAAGTTAAGGACAAAGAAACATCCTGATTATTAATTCTGAAAGTTTGAGTTTTTGGCATACTGCAAACACCAGCACTACCATCTTTAACACATTTATTAAGCGTATCGTCATAAGTACAAGGAGCACCAAAAACTCCACAGCCAGTTACCGAAGCGCAGGAAAAATCACAAGTAGCGACTGTGGTTTTAGTGCCACCGGCATAAGGCGAGCAGGCTCCAGGAACATTAGGACAAGTAGCATTGACCTGACAAGCACCATAATAATCGGCCAAGGTAGCACAACTTTCCGTAGGATCGCTAGGATTGACAACAAATCCCGTATTAAAGTTCCATTCAAAAACGGAAGTCGGAATATCAATTAAACAAGCGGCTAAGTTAGCAACACAAGTTCCTTTCTTATAGGTATTACCCGGACAACAAACCTGGCCAGGACATTCAAGGTCTGAAGAACAAGCACTGATTTCGAAGTTTAATTCATTTCCCCATTCACCATTCTTTACTACTTTAACCGGACCAGTGATGGATTCGGCGGGAACATCCACGGGAACGATATCAGCACCATTGTCTTGAGAAATAACACCATAAACTTGCTTGGCAGGATTAAACTGAACTAAAGAGTCATGCCCTACCTGACCTAAATATTCGCCATAAACTTTGACTGGAGTAGATACACCTCCCTGTCTAGGTTCTAATTTACAAAGACTTGTTTTTAAAGATAAGGCATCATCAACTCTAAAAATATTAGGATTTAATTGTTGACTATCGATAGTCTTACTATTGACTGTCATCCTAATCAAATAACTACCATTGGCTAGACCGTCCGGCACCTTAACTACCACCTGCTTATCGCTCCAGACCGAACTGGCGCAAACCGGCGGAAAACTATAATTAGCTTCGGCGCTAGCAAAATAAACATGGGAGCTTCCCTGCGCGCCGCCAAAACCGCTGCCGGTAATCGTTACATATTGCCCGGCTACTCCTTGAGCCGGCGAGAAAGAAATAATGAAAGGACCATCATTTGGGTCAGCTTCTTTAACAAATTTTAAATAATTGCTACGCTCTTGGTTGCCGCTGATGTTATTAACCACAAAACTACCGGATTCTCCGGAACGAATATTGGGCGTAGCCGCCGTTCCCGATAAGCCGCTAGGGTGACTGAAATTAGAATCTAAACCCTGAACATTACTTTGGTAATTACCAAAATAAGCTTGGCCGGAATAAAGATTAATTCCTTGATAGGAAACCGAAGAACTTAAAGCGCCTTTATCAGGACTAATTAAGCATAATCCCGGACGAGAAATACTATTAGCGATAAAATCTGGAATGATAGGACCATACTCATCATTGGTAATATCTTCCGAGCCGTCTTTAGTAAGCACCTTGATAGCACCGCTTACAACTCCGGTTGGAACCGCAATAATTATTTGGTCATCTTGCCAAAAATTAACACAAACCGGATTTATTTCCGAAGGATTACGTCCATTTAAAGAGCTACCCATGAAAACAACTTGGCTTTGGCCAGCAACATATTCGCCAAAATTCTTTCCCGAAATAGTCAGAAAATTATTAGCCGCGCCATTGGGTGTATCTAAATTACAACTAGTGGCACAATCGGTGTCGGTATCGCAAGCCTGATTGTTATTTTCATTACAGAATCCGCCTAAAGGACTGACGGCAGTAATTACTGGCGGCCCAAAACAAGTACAAGTGGCGGCATCACAAGATAAATACTGCGCGCACATATTATTGTCAGCGTCGCAAGTCGCATTACTGACATCGGCATCGCAAGATTCGCCAGCTCCTGCTTTTGGCTGACAGGCACAATTACTGTCACAATAATCCGAAGGGGCACACATGTTATTTTCCATTTGACAGCCGGGATTAGGACTGGCATCACAACTTGTTTGATGAGGATTAATACTACAATCGGAACCAACACAGCCACCCCAAGAACCGTCTACACAGGCCATTGACCCGCCGCAACCGCAAGAAGAAACTTGTCCGTTAGTACATAAATTGGGGCCGCCATTACCGCTGATTGCTCCATATAATTTATTGATAACAAAGGTGGCAATCGCCCAAGAAGCTAAGATAACCGCCAAACCGATACTAGCGCTTACCAAGATTTTTTTAGCTTGGCTGATTTTATCTTCTTCACCATTAGAAGTCATCCATAAAAAGCCGGCATAGATTATTAGGCCCAGAGCAATTACTCCCAAGAAACCAAGCGCAATATTAATAATTCGACCAACCATTTCGCGTGGATCGCCATCGGCTAAAGCGCCGTTCAAACCATTATTTACCGCCTCAGTGCCAAAGTCTTGGGCAAATACTAAACGCCAAGCAAAAATACCAATGACTAGCACTATTAATGAAACAAGCTTTTTGCTTAATTTTGTTTTCACAAATTTATGTTTTTAGATAACCAAAAATGGCAATTATTGACAATTGCCGTTAACTAGCGAACTGGTGGCCACTCCGAAACAACATGAAGGACTCTGAGGAGTCGCCGCACAGCCCGGACCGGAGCTGGGTTTAAAGCAATTTTGAAAAATATTTTTTACACCAGAACCAATTTGCGAGTCATAAGTTATTGACTCTAAAAATGGAGAATGCTTTATTTTTGCAATAGTAATATCCGCAATTCCGTCCAATGGCAAGGAATCGACATCGGAATTATCCAACCAAAATCCCAGCGGTGTTGGCTCTGAACTCTTTAAATTTATAAATCTATGCAAAACCGGACTAGTTCCACTATCAACTATTTCGCCGCCGGAACGTAAAGTGCTGGACATCATTAAATTATTAAAAGTAATTTCTATCGGATCAGTTGGCGGAATATCATTTTGGCCATTAGCAGGATTAATACTGGTAATCTCGGGTGGTGTAGTTTCTATTTTGTCATTTATAAAGAAGGCGTTACGATAGCTATCGCGATTGCTTCTGTTGCTAGGGAAATTATCGCTGAAAAAGCTAATTGGACCCTCAACAATTGTGTCCCGATTACCATCCAAAGAGTTAAGCGCCGCGTCAATAATACCATCTAACTGGAGCGGGTTCGCGCTAGGATAGTTGCGACCGTTAACGTCTTGACAGGAACGATAGCCTAATTGATTTAAGGCGCAGGTTTTGAAAGGGCTATAAGCGGCGCAATCAGCGTCACTGGCACAAACTTTCATATTGGCGGCCTTAAGCTCAACCGATAAATTACTATTAGCCGGCAAGCAGTATATTTTTTCACCGCAACCGTTAATTCCGCACTCATTATCAGAAATAAATTCTACAGTCCTATAGCTACCGCTAACATTAAAGCGTCCACTGACATAATTTCCGCGACAAACATAGGCATCACATCGATAAGAGCGGCAATCAGCATTACTGGCGCAAACTGATCCGTCTACTTTACTGGTTGAAGAGGCGTTAACAACTTGGATATAATTAGCGACTTCAGAGGCAGTCCCGGATAATGTTAGCGGATTCATCGCCTCGTTAAAGTTAACTTTAATTATAGAATTCATTGGTGAGTCTGGACCACCTTTAACCTGGCTGGCGAGTTGTCGATCAACCCCGCCCGTAAAGGCGCTGAGACTCAAGGCATTAGTATTACTGGTATTTAAACTTAAATTGTTGCCAGCTGCGCCAGCAACTTTGGCGGTTAGCAAAACTCGATTACCGGACCGATTAACAATAATAGCCGAGTTGCCACTTAATTGCGCTTGAATATTGGCCGCCTGGATACCGATGTCGCAAGTTCCCGGAACAACAATATTATTATTTCCGCCGCTAGTCGCAAAAACATAAACTTCATTGCCGACGCTTAAGGTGTCAGCTAATTTTTCAGGACTAATAGTTATCTCCCAAGAATCTCCGGCCGCATGACCAGTAGTTTTAAGACTAAAGTAACCATCAAAAACTACCGTATTTTGACCATCAAAGTCAGACACTCCCAACAAGGCGTTAGTATTACCATTAAATATTTGTGCCTTATCCGGAGTCGCCGCTGGGACAATCACCTTAAACTTGTTAATCAAACCATGATAATCAAGCACGACTTCCGCATTAGGCAAAACGCTGATAACACTAGCTGGAGCATAAGTCTGAGGACAACTATTTACAAAAATATCAGCGCTGGCATTTAGAGCCGGAGTATCGATATTCAATAAATCGCGTTCATTATCCGGACGCGGATAAAGAGAATTAAACATTACTTGGGGTGGCGTTAAATCCAAATTAGTGCTGACTTCAAATCCCCATTGGAAGCCATTATTGCTACAAGTGCTGAACATGGATGTTCCGTCGTCCTTCTTGAAATCATTAGTTAATTTGATGTCATATTCAGTATTGGCACTCTCTGAACCTAAATAACTTAAGGGGGATAACACTAAAGTTAGCTTATCAGCCGAGACGGCCACTGAAACATCAGTTACATTAGTATTTGGAGTTGGGCAAGAATTAGTACAAGCATCACCCAAACTGCTTTTAAAAATCCGTATAGCCTGAGGGTTAATCAGGGAGCAGGCGGCATTATCGCAAGCGCAGGCCGCACCGCTAGCATTTACGCACACTGAATCAAGCCCGATAACTTCTTTAAAGCTAATAATAATTGCGGAATTACGAGCGACATTATTCTGGCTATTTTCTGGGTAAACCATATCAACGGAACAGGCGCCCATTGCCCCAAATCCAGAGTTAGCTAAATTATTGCCGGAGTTCTGAATAGGATTACCTTCAACTCCAGAAATTGCTCCCGCTAAGCGTGAGATAATAAAAGTGGTAATTGCCCAAGCAGATAAAGTAACGGCTAAACCGATGGTGGCATTCTTAAGAATTGTTTTTGCCCGGCTAATCTTATCTTCTTCACCACCCGAAGTCATCCATAAAAATCCAGCGTAGATTATTAAACCTAAAACAATCACCCCCAAGAAACTGAGGATGATTTGAATAATACGGCCAACCATCGCACGCGGGTCACCGCCGGCAAGGGCGATAGAATTATTAACGGCGTTAATTCCGAAATCCGCTTGAGCAGACACGAAAGCGACCGGCAAAAGAGCGGCGATAGTTACGAAAAGACCGTAAATTATTTTATTTTTTTTCAACATTTTGAAAATAAAAAACTTTTAAATTGTCCAGCTTGCTGGTATAATCAATGTTAGTCTTATTATAGCATAAATCAGATAAATGAAAAACTTTTTATGACGATTGAAAGGATTATAAAAAAATTCTCCGACAACAATCCCGGAACCGACGCCAGTATTCTAGATAAGGCTTTTATTTTTGCCGATAATGCTCATGCTGGACAACTTAGAAAAAATGGCGAACCATATATCCAACACCCCTTGCATACCGCCTATATTCTGGCCGAGATCCGGGCTGATTTGCCGACAGTGGTCGCCGGGATTCTTCATGATGTCCCCGAAGATACGGAACGCACGATTGAAGAAATCGAACAAGAATTCGGTTCTGAAATTGCGTCCTTGGTAAGCGGCGTTACTAAACTTAGTAAAATAAAATACCGCGGCATTGAGAGATATCGAGAAAATTTAAAAAAAATGTTTTTGGCGATGACTAGCGACCTCCGCGTTATTTTTATTAAGTTTTGCGACCGCTTAAATAATCTCCGAACTCTAGAAAGTCTGCCGCCGGAAAAAAAACGACGCATCGCTGAAGAAACTTTAGAGATATATGCTCCGATTGCCGGTCTTTTAGGAATCGGTCGCTTAAAATGGCAGATGGAAGATTTGTGCTTTAAATATCTATATCCAGAAAAATTTAATGAACTGGAATATGAATATGAAGTTGAAAAAAAAGTTGAACGTCAACGTTTTTTCCATAAAGTAAAAAGTATTCTGGTTCCTAAACTAGAAGAAGCAAACATTAAAAATTACGAAATTGAAGCTCGCTTCAAACATCTCTATAGTATCTATAAAAAGATGCAAGAAAAAGACCGTAAATTCAATGAGATTTATGATGTTTTTGCTTTACGCTTAATAGTGCCGACCATTGATGATTGCTATAAAGTTCTGGGAGTAATCCATACCCTTTGGCGCCCCAAAACCAATCGCTTTAAGGATTATATTGCCGTCCCTAAACCTAACGGCTACCGTTCCCTGCACACCACTATTTTTGGCCCCGAAGGCAAACCAACTGAATTTCAAATTCGCACTCGGGAAATGCACGAAGAATCAATTTACGGGATTGCCGCCCACTGGTATTACAAGTCTAAAAGTGAACGTAATTATCAACAACCGAAATGGGTTAATGAAATTATTGATATTCAAAAAGAAATCACCACCACTTCCGAATTCGTTAAAAATATCAAAATGGATATTTTTCGCGACCGTATTTTTGTCTTTTCACCACGCGGCGATGTCTTTGAACTTCCAGAAAAAGCTACCCCGATTGATTTTGCGTATGCCGTTCACGGCAATATCGGCAACAAAGCTGCCGGCGTCATTATTAATGATAAGCTTGGCAAATTAGACCAAGAACTAAAAAATGGCGACCTAGTAGAAATTATCGTCGAAAAAAACCGCCAATATCCTAACAAAGACTGGCTAAAATTTGTAAAAACCAAGCGCGCGCGCGACCAAATAAAAGCTCATGCCAAAAAATCAACTCTAGACAAAATGAAGCGCTTTATTCCGGGTATCAATAAATAATCTTTAGAAAAAATAACAAAAAAACACCCCCTAATGAGGGTGTTTTTAAAAAATATACCTTTTAAGCAAGTCTTATCTTCTGGTGGTTTCCGGAAGTTTTCCTGTTTTTCTTAAAAATTCATTTTTCTTACTCAATGCTAAACCGGATAAAGCTCTTTTCTTAAAGAGACGTTTTGTTTGTTTTGGTTCTAGATGTTTCTTAGATCTAGCTTTTTCCAAACGCTTGCTATTCTTTAAGCCTTTCTTAAATTTTCTTAAGAAACTTTCAAAGCTTTCGCCTGGTTTTCTTTTAAAGTCAGCCATAAAATGCACCTTCCTTTCTATTATTAACTTTTTTTATTGGTTTATCTTTACGCTCCAAACGCTCTCTAACCTTCTTAAAAACTAAGGTTTCTTGCGTTCCTGAGTCCATATCACGCATTAGGATGGTTCCGTCCATTATCTCTTTTTTTCCTAAAATAAGGCTAGTTTTAGCCTTAATAACCACCGCCTCTTCCAATTGAAATTTCAAACTATCAGAAGCAAATGATTGTCTAACGTTAAATCCAGCCTTCCTTAAATCCTCAAATAATTGTAAAGCTTTAAGTTTGGCTTGATCGCCTAATTGCGCAATAAATACTATATCCTCTTCTGTTTTATTTGTCAAAGCCACTTTATCTTTAATTTTAGCGATTGTTCGTTCAATTCCAATTGCTAAGCCAGCAGCCGGAGTGGATACGCCGCCCAAAGATTCAATTAAACTATCATAACGACCGCCGCCGCCTAAAGCCAACTTACCAACCGTGCCGTCATCATTAATCGGCCAAAACTCAAAAACAATATCATTATAATAATTTAAACCGCGAACAAGATAGGGATTAAAGTTATAGCTAATATTTAGTTCATCTAAAAATTCTAAAGTTTTAGTTAAATATTCACGACTTTCATCTGATAAAAAATCGGCTAACTGCGGAGCCTCTTCTCGCAATTTCATGCAAGACTCATCTTTACAATCCAAAAGGCTTAAACAATTTTTATTTAAACCATTTTTACAAGTGGTGCATAGTTTAGATTTACGACCTCTTTCCTTATAAAAATTTAATAATTTAGTACAATATTCTTTTCGGCATTCGCTACCGCCCAAACTATTAACTTGGACTTGAACTTTTACGCCCAACTCTTCAAAGAAGTTATTAGCCACAGTAATTAACAAAGCTTCCGCCATCGGCTTGCGTTCACCAATAAGCTCTAAATTGAATTGAGTAGATTCACGATAGCGACCACTTTGTAGTTTTTCCCTTCTAAAAACCGGACCGAAAGAAAATAGACGCGCTAATTTTTGACCGGAGAGTTCACTGGTTTCTAAATAGGAACGCAGAACGCCCTGGGTTATTTCCGGTCTTAAAGTCATTTTTTCACTCTTCTCACCATCTACAAAATAAACCTCTTTATCATTATTATGACGACTAGTCTTTTTATACAAATCAAAACTTTCTAAAATTGGCGTCTTAATCGGAGAAAAACTATACATCTTGGCTAAATAGCTAGCTTTCTCATAAGCCAAATCAAAACAAGCCTGTTCTAGACCGGTAAAATCTTTCATTCCTAATAAACGATTAGGGGTTTTGTCATTCTTCTTTTCCGCTTTAGTCATTTCTGCTTCCACTGAACCCTTTTTTCTTCGAGGCATAAACTTTTGATTTAATTTTAATATTGCGGCCAAGCGGCGGCGTTAAATAAAGCTATTTTATCCAAGGGCCAACCACGAAAAAGAACCTTGCCAGTAATAAAGCTTTTATCCACGGCGCCAAAACTGCGAGAGTCCTTAGAATTGTTGCGATTATCTCCCAAAACAAAATATTCGTTGTCGCTTAATTTTAACTTTGCGCCGGTATTATCCATAGTCTCCAAACCTGGAGACAAATAAGCTTCATTTAAAGTGAAGCCCGAGGGATTAGAATCATTATAAATAACAATTTTGCCATCCTTAATTTGCACTTCTTCTCCGGGTAAAGCAATAATTCTCTTAATGAAATATTCTTGGGGGTCTTTTGGATAACGGAAAACAATTACTTGACCGCGGGTCGGCGCGTCAAAACGATAGCTAATTTCATCAATTATTAAATATTCATGATCGTGAAAATTTGGCTCCATAGAAGCGCCTTTAACATAAAAGGGCTGAATCAAAAAATAGCGAACAGGTAAAATGATCGCGAGTGAAATACTCGCGACTTTAACTATCTCCCAAACAAATAAAAAAAATTTACGCATAAATAAAAGTCTAATAATCAAGCTTTATATTAACAAAAAATTAAAAAAAAATCAAATCTAAATAAAGCCCCCTAATTTATGAACATGGCGTCGCCATAACTGAAAAATCGGTATTTTTGCGCCACTGCTTCTTGATACGCGCGGTCCAGATTTTTCTTTCCGCCGAGAGCGCTCACGAGCATCATTAAAGTTGATGCCGGCAAATGAAAATTAGTAATCAAAGCATCAACTACTTGAAATTTAAAACCAGGATAAATAAAAATATCGGTCCAAAAAGATTGTTCTTGCAAAGCCGCTGGTTTTATTTTTTCCCAAACTAAAGATTCCAGAGTGCGACAACTAGTCGTCCCAACAGCGATGACGCGGCCGCCGCGCTGCTTCGTTTCCAAGATTGATTTTATGGTTTCCTTGCTTATCAACGCAAATTCACTGTGCATTTTATGATCGGTTATTTTTTCCACTTTAATCGGCGCAAAAGTGCCGAGACCCACATGAAGCGTCACATATTTTATTTGCACACCTTTAGCTTTAATTTTTTTCAACAAACTTTTGGTAAAGTGCAGTCCGGCTGTCGGCGCGGCCGCAGAACCAACCTGATGTTTGTCAGCAAAAACTGTTTGATAATTATTCCTGTCGCTCGCCAGTTGCTGAGAACGCTTAATATAAGGAGGTAAAGGGACTTGCCCAATTTTATTGATTTCCGTAAAAAATTTATTATCGCTCAAATTAAATTTAAGCTGCCAAGTGCCGTCGTTGTTATCCTTTATTATTTCCGCTTTTAAGCGCGGCGATAAAATAATAATTAATCCGACTTTAACACGACCACCAATTAAACATTCCCAGATATCACGCGCCTCTTTCTTATGCAAAAAAACTTCTACTCGTCCCTGAGTAGCTTCTTTCTTACCAATTAATCTTGCCGGGAATACTTTAGAATTATTAAGGACCAATAAATCTCCGGGGTTTAAGTAGTTAATAATATCGTAAAAATGTTGATGTTGATAAGCACCGGTTTTTTTATCTAAAACTAAAAGCCGCGAGTGGTCTCGCGGTCGCAATGGTTTTTGCGCAATCAATTCTGGTGGCAAATTATAAAAAAAATCTGAGGTTTTCCAATTCTTCATATTATGTTAATCCGTTATTTTGCTGAGAGCTTTACGGCGCGCTAACATCATAATGGTAAAACTACTATTTGATAAAATAAGATATATTGGATATAACAACGTGGTCGCGTTATAAGCATCTAAAGCAAATAGAACAAATATAAATTTAACGGAAGATATCAGCCACGTAAATAGTGTTTCCTCGTAAGGTTTATAATAAGTTTTTCTAAAAGTAGGAATAAAGGCCAGCGCGTCAGAAATAGTAATTAAAATAACTGCCAATAAAGGATTGGAAGTTAAAATCCAAGCAATCAAGCCCAAAAGTGAGCCCCCAAAAGCAATCCAATCGGTAATGGTGATTTTCTTTTCCCCCTGGAAGGCGGCTAAAATAGTAATCAAAATACTAATCACAACAGCGACTCCCATCACCCAAGCTCCCGGACCGGCGCCTTTTACTATTTGCGCCGCAAAAACTATACCCGCCCCCAAACTCCACATTAACCAGGAAAAGACATGAGGTTTAGTCTTTTTTTTCAAAATATCTCTCAGATAAGGAATATAGCCAATAACGCTTATCACTGAAGCAAAAATTCCAATAATTACTTTATAATTTTCCATAAGCATTATTTATAATTCTTCTTCTAATAATAAGCATGGCGATAAAAATACTATTTGAAAAAACAAGAACGGCCGGATAAAGCCAGGTTGTCGGACTATAGGCTTCAAGGGCAAGCAAACTGATGACGATACCAACAGTGGTGGTTATAAAAGCGGGCAGGGTTTCTTCAAAGGGCTTACCGTAAGCTTTTCTAAAGGTAGGCACGTAAGCCAAAGTATCAATGACGCAGGCTAAAATAACGGCCGCTAAAGGATTGTTAGTTAAGGCCCAAAGAATTAAAGCTAAAATTGCTCCGCTGAAAGATAATTTATCAGTTAAAGTAATTCGTTTCTCTCCGCGAGTAATAGATAAAACGGCAATGATTAAACAAATTAAAGCAGTTAGTCCGTTTGCCCAAGAGCCTGCTCCGGCTCCTTTTATAATCTGCGCCGCATAAGTAATCCCGCCTAATAAGCCCCAGATAAACCAAGAAAAAATATGCGGTTTCGTTTTGCCCCTAAAAATATCTCGAAAATATGGCACATAAGCGACAACCGCAATTACTGAGGAAATTATTCCTAGAAATATTTTATGACTTTCAATAAAATCTAATAAGAACATAATTAAACCAGCTTATCCTGCCCTGCCGGCTTAAGTCCTAAATGCTCATAGCCCAAGGCGGTAACAATTCGACCGCGTGGCGAACGGTCTAAAAAACCAAGCTGCATTAAATATGGTTCATACATATTTTCAATCGTATCCGCTTCCTCTCCGGTAGCGGCGGCTAGCGTGTTTAAACCGACCGGTCCGCCTTTAAATTTATGAATAATCGTTTCTAAAATACGGCGATCAATAAAATCCAAGCCTAAACTATCAACTTCCAACATTTCCATTGCTTCCAAACAATGTTCTAAAGTAATTCGGCCGTCGCCTTTCACTTCACAGTAATCGCGAACTCGTTTCAATAGGCGATTAGCAATACGCGGCGTTCTCCGGCTACGATTTGCAATTTCTTTCTTGGCCTCATCGTTAATTTCAATACTCAAAATCCGCGCGCTGCGGGAAATGATTTGCTCAATATCATCAGGCTCATAAAAATTTAAATGGTGGGTAATTCCAAAACGATCGCGCAGTGGTGCCGACAATAAACTAGCGAGCGTGGTTGCGCCGATGATGGTAAACTTGGGTAAATCCAATCTTAAAGTTCTGGCACTTGGCCCTTTGCCCATCACAATGTCTAAAGCATAATCTTCCATCGCCGGATAAAGGATTTCTTCCACTGTTTTAGACAGGCGATGAATCTCATCAATAAATAAAATATCCCCTTCCTCTAAATTTGTTAAAATAGCTGCTAAATCGCCAGTTTTTTCAATGACCGGCCCCGAGGTGACTCGAATATTTGCCCCAGTTTCATTGGCGATGACATGCGCTAAGGTCGTTTTGCCGAGCCCAGGAGCGCCATAAAGCAAAATGTGTTCAATCGGCTCTGTTCTTTTTTTAGCAGCCGCAATCGTAATTTCCAAATTCTGTTTTACTTTCTCCTGACCAATATACTCCGCCAAAAACTTAGGGCGCAAAGACAAATCTAAGGCGTCTTCCCCTTTTTTTCCGATTGGACTAATTAAGCGTTCTTCTGTTGGCATATAATTATAGTCTAACTAAACCTGTCTAAATTCGCAAATCGTTCTAAAATCACAAAATTCACACATCGGTGACGGCGATGGCGTAAAATCACGCCTTTTAATAGCGGCGATTTCGGCCATCACGCCCGTTTTTAACTTTTCAATATCTTTCTCGGTGGCATTAAAAGAAAACTTTTCACCGCTTTCCAAATAATAATAACTTAGCTGACTCACTTTTTCGCCTAAAAATTCTTCCAAAAATATTTTGTATAAAATAAGCTGGCGCTTATCTTTAAATTCCAATTTGGTTTTGCTTTTGCCGGTCTTATAATCAATAATTTCCAAGCTGCCATCGGCTAAGCGGTCGACTCTATCCATCGTCCCCTTGATAACATCGCTGCCAATTTTGAAAGAAAACTTTTTTTCCAAAAAGATGATTTCAGACGGCGGATTATTTTGATAATCAGTCAAAAAACGATTTAAAGCCAAGCGCCCTTTCTCCAGATAAGCGGCGCGCTCCTCCTTATCTTTGTAGCCGTCCGGCTGCCAAAATTCTTGATAAAGCGTAGCTAATCTTTTAGCAGTTATTAGGTCTTCTATTTTTAGCGGTACTTTTTCATCAGCAAATAAACTGGCTTGGATTTTTTTAGTCTCGCTTAAAATCGGCAGTAAAAAATTATATAAAGTATTATGCAGGACACGTCCGAAAATAAGCGATGCCTTGTCGGAAGCGGCAGGAATTTTTAAAATGAAGGCAAATTTATACTGCAAGGGGCAAGTGGCAAAGGCCGCTAACTGCGAAAAAGAAAATTTTTCCGGCAACGGGTACAGCTCTTCCGGATTCTTTGACCTGAGCGGTGCCGGTTCTTTAACGTTCAATAAATGAATATCTTTTAGGAACTCATTACGGCGGCTTAACTGCACTTGATCCGAAATTTCCGGTTCAATTCCCATCTCCAAAATAAAACGAGATGGCTTCTTTTCTCTAAGCAAACCATAATCTTTGGCGCTAGTCAGATAAAGTTCTTCCTTGGCTCTAGTGGCGGCGACGTAAAACAAGCGGCGTTCTTCCTCTAAATGTGCTTCCGGCCCCGGAACATTTTTTTCTTTGATAAGCGCTTCTGGAATAGAAATTTTCTCGCTGCGTGAAATGGTGGGGAATTTTTTATCAACTAAATTAACAATAAAGACATATTTAAATTCCAAACCTTTAGCGCCGTGGACGGTCATAATTTTCACCGTTTCATTATCCGCAAAATCTAGTTTTAAAGAACCGGTTTCTCCTGCTTCCAATTCTAAATTAATGACTTCCAAAAAATCTTTTAATTTTACGTCGGCATTATTATCTTCCACAGCTTTCATTTTTTGATAAAGCTGATTAAGGTAAGAAAATAATTCCAAATCTCTGTCTTTGTCCATCTTTTCCAGCAAACCGGAATCATAAGCAAAATGCAAAAATATTTTTGTCGGCTTATTATTGGCCACTAAAACTGAATGCGTCTCCACTAACTTCAACAATTTTTTAATATTGGAAACACTGGTCGAGCTAATGCCTTGAATCAAATCAATATTTTTTAGAGCTTCATAAAGCGACCAAACTTTGCGGGCAGCAATTTTATTAATCGCGACCAAATCAAGATGCGCCACTTTGAAAGCCTCCATATTCAAAACGCGAAACAACGCCGCTGATTCATGATAATTATCCAATAAACGGAAGTAAGCAAGAATATCCAGCACGAGCGGCTTATAATACAGACCGCGCCAAGACATAAACTGGTTGGGAATATCCAAGCGTCCCAACTCTTTAACATAGGCATCAGCCGTATCATTGGCTCTGACTAAAATTGCAAAATCAAGCCAGCTAATCTCTTCACCTTGAGCAATTTTTTCTTCATAAATATTTTTAATGCAGTTAGCAACAAAAGAAACTTCTTCGTCCTGCGTATCAAAATTAAAAAACTTAAGGGCCGGCTCATTTTTTTTGCCTTTGTTAACCGCTCCTTTAGCCAAAAGGTGTTTGTCTATTTTTAATTTTACCTCCAAACGATTGGGGTCATTATGACTGATAAACTTATGCGCGCGGTCAAGAATTTCCTGGCGTGAACGATAGTTCTCGGTTAAGACTATTTCTTGAGCCTGTGGGTAATCTTCTTTAAACTGCATGATATTGGAAATAGAGGCGCCACGAAATTTATAAATCGCCTGATCATCGTCGCCAACTACCAATAGATTATTATGCGGGGCGGCCAAAAGACGGACTAATTTATATTGCGCCAGATTGGTATCTTGAAATTCATCAACCATAATATACTTAAATTTCTGACGATAGTATTTTAACAAGTTGGGGCGTTCGATAAATAATTTAATGGCATAAAAAATCAAAGCGCCGAAATCAAGATAATTGTTTTCTAATAGTAATTGGTTATAGACATGATAAGCATCAGCTAATTCTTTAAGTCGGGTTATTTCCAATTCTTCACCTGATTCATCGTCACTATCCGCCTCTATAATTTTAACTTTAGTTTTTTTAGACAATTTTTTCCCGCTTAAACACTCATCCTGATTAGACTCCAGGTCCTCAACATATTTCAGATATTCTTCCGGGCTGATATTTTCATCTTTCAACCGGGAAAAATGCTTTAAAAGCTCCGAGATAAACTTGGTCGGATTACCGAGAGGACGATAATAATCCAACTGGAATCGGGATAAATTTTTCTTAATTAAAACCCACTGGTCAGTTTCATTCAAAAGTTTGAAGCCGGGATTCAAGCCGATTTCTAAGGCGTGATCGCGCAAAATTCGTTCACAAAAGCCATGAAAAGTATTAATCCATAAATCGACATAACCATAAGGCATAATTTTATCAGCCCGTTCTTCCATTTCTCCGGCCGCTTTTTCGGTAAAGGTCAACAATAAAATTTCATCGGTAGAAATTTTCCGGTTAATAATTAAATGGGCCAAGCGATTAATTAAAACCGTAGTTTTTCCAGTACCGGCGCCGGCCACAATCAAAAGTGGGCCATCTTCATGCAAAACCGCCGCTTGCTGCGCTTGATTCAATTTTTTAAAATCTGCCAACATATATTTATTAATTAGGGTTTCTTGTTAAATCAAGACGACCAGATTTAATATCCGTTTCTAAATCAGAATCGACTTGCGACCAACTACTAAATTTATCTAGAAATTTTGTTTTTTCAGCCGCCGTCATTAAACGCGGTGCTGCCTTTTCCGATTTTAGAGGGTAAAGAAAAATAGTAGTAGTCGAGGAGCCAATATTTAAGCCAATGCTCAAACCTTCTTGCGTATCTTCCGAAAAATACTGATCAAAAATAAAATTTCCTAGAGAATAAAAAATCGGCTTCCCTTGATAAAGCTCCATTCCTTGAACGACATGCGGATGATGACCAATAATCGCATCGGCGCCAGCCGCAACTAAGGCTCGCCCGATATTTTGCTGATGTTCACTAAACTGATGCTGATATTCAGCGCCCCAATGAATATTAACAATTACTAAATCGGTTTCTAGGCTAGCTGTTTCAATTAATTTTTCCGCCGCCTCTAAATCAAAGTTATTATAAACCATTGATAGGCCAATCAGCGCTATTTTTTGGTTTGAAACAATAACATCTTTTCGAGAATATTCATCAATTTTAGCATCAGTTGAACCACTATAATTAAAGCCGAGCTCACTTAAATTTTTTCTGGTCTCTTCAACTCCTATTTGTCCCTGATCGCTAAAATGATTATTAGCCGAAGTAAAATAATTAAATCCATACGCCTTAAGTTCGGCAATTCTCTCCGGCGCAAAAGCAAAATCATAAGCATTTTGCGGCGCATAATGCCTTCCTTCGTCAGTAACGGCGCCTTCTAAATTAGCGCCAACAATATCCGCTCCCTCCCAAAACTTATTATCGCCATCAAGGCCAGATAATAAATAGGAAAGCGGTTGGCCCGCTAAACGTTCGCCGACGTGCCGGTCTAACATCAAATCACCGAAAAAATAAAAACGCAAATTATTATTAGCCGTGGCATTATTTGGAAGATGCCACTGCGTTTGCGCACTGAGAATAGCTTGGTGATTATTTAAAATTTCAGAACCATATTGTTGGAAATCATCGGCCAAATATCGGTAGCGGCTGATTATAAAAAAGCTGCCCAAAAAAATAAAGGCGACAATTAATATTTCCGCTTTTTGGAATTTTATTTTCCACATAAGCGATACACAATAAATTAAAATCTTAAAACCTTATTAAAATCACCATCTTTTACCCGTCCAATAACCGCTAAGTTCAAACCAGAATCAACAAATATTTTTTTAGCGGTTTTTTGCAAGCTAAGCGGAGTAATCGCGGCAATTTTTTTCATAAACTCAGCCGGGGTCATAATTTGCCGACGCAAAATTGATTGGCGCGCATACCAATTAGCGACATTATCCGTCGCCTCCATCTGCAAAAGCAGGCGTCCACGCAGTAAATCTTTAGCGCGATTCAATTCCTTAAGCGGTATCGGCTCGGTAATTAAGCGACGATACTCATTAATGATAATTTCTACCGCCTGCTGTGTTTTCTCAGTCGGTACGCCGGCTTGGGTGGTCAAATATCCGGAATCAGAATAAAGTTCCGTATCAGTTTTAACATAATAAGCTAAGCCGTTGCGTTCACGAAGATTAATAAATAAACGTGAACTCATGGCTCCGCCTAGAATTATAGATAAAAGCTTAACATTAAATTCTTCAGCATGGCCCAAGGCAAACGTTCTGACCGCTAATGAAAGATTGGCCTGATCAATGTCCTTGAAAGAGGTCTTAACTCTTGGTTTTATTTGTTGAACTTTGGTCTTGGTTTGCGCTTGCCATTTATTAGGCTTAAGGGCGCTAAAAATTGCTTTAGCTTTATTAATATCTTTGTCTTTAACGCCACCTGCCAAAATCAAACACGCGCTGTTGGCGCCATATTGGGCCTCAAGGTAAGATATAAAGTCTTGACGCGTGAAACGTTTGATATTTTCTTTAGTGCCAACAGTTTCCCAACCGGCCGGGGTATCCCCATAAATACAGGCTTCGAGCACATCCTCAATATGCATCATTGGATTCTCTTCATACATATTAAGCTCTTCAATGATAACCCCTTTTTCGCGCTGAATTTCCGTCTCTTCCATTTTAGAATGCAAAATCATTTCTCCTAAAATTTCTAAAGCTTGTCCCAGCTTGTTTTCCGTTGCTTTAATCCAATAGCCGGTATATTCTTTGGAGGTAAAGGCATTAAATTCGCAACCCAAAGAATCTAACTCGCTCGCCAAAGCCAAGGTATTAGGATATTTAGCCGTCCCTTTAAAAAATAAATGCTCTAAAAAATGAGAAATGCCATTATTTTTCCTGTTTTCATAACGAGAGCCAGTCTTAAAAATCAAGAGAGCGGTAGCAGTTTTTGCCCCCGGTAAGGCAATTTTGATAATGGGCGTCTTATTTGACAATATTATCTTTTTATATTTATCCATAGCTATTTAAAGTTATTTTATTAAATCTTATTTTAAATTTAGCACATATTTGCTATAATTTAAAGCGAAGAATAAATTTAATTTCAATTAAAATCCTTCTCTTATGAGCTACAAAATTAATGATCGCAACACCATTTTAAATAGCGGCCGCCAATATAAGATAACCCGGGTCAAGGATATGCCGGATGAAGAAAAGCCGCGCGAAAAAATGTTAGAAAATGGACCCGGAGCCTTAAGCGCTGCCGAATTATTAGCGGTTGTTCTGGGCACCGGCACCAAAAAAGAAGAAGTGTTTTCCATGTCTTCACGCTTATTGCGCGAATACGGCGAAAAAGGAATTGCTTATCAAAAAAATCCAGCCGTGATTGAAAAAGACTTGGGCATCCCTCAAGTAAAAGCTTGCCAGATAGTCGCTTGCTTTGAGCTCGGTCGCCGTTTCTACCAAAAAAAACCGGGTGGCTCAATTACTATTAGAACTGCCAAGCAGGCTTATGAATATCTGAAAGATATGGGCAATTTAAATAAAGAACAATTTAGAGGTTTATATCTAAACACCCATTATCAGCTTATCCATGATGAAGTAATTTCTATCGGCACGCTTGATGCGGCCATCGTTCAGCCGCGCGAAGTCTTCCGGCCAGCCTTGGAATATTCGGCCGCCGCGATGATTATTGCCCACAACCATCCCTCCGGCGTTTTAAAGGCCACCAAGGCGGATGTCGAAATTACTGATAAATTAATTGCTGCCGGAAAAATTTTAGATATTGAAATTTTGGATCATCTGATAATCGGCAAAAACAAATTTAATAGTATTATTTAGCATGTCTGCCAAATATCTAATAAAACCTGGTGTCTGGTTGCTAAAAGATGAAGCCAGTACCAAGTTTCATCTTTCTCAAGACGATTATTTTGGTACCATTGCCACAATTTTGAGTCTTTGGCGCCAAAATATTGAAAAAAATCCGGACCTTATTAATCCGGATTTTTATCAAACTTTAAATGAAGTAGAAAAAGATTTAATCTGGCTACAAAAAAACTATCAAATCAAGCCAAGGATTAAAAAGAAAAATAAAATCCCAAAGGGTAAAGAAATTAGCCAATGATCGAGCATCATCATAATCACCAGTGCTACAATAATCGAAAAGGCAAAATTTTGACGGCGCGGACTAAGCGCCAAAAAAATTAAAAATAAAATTACTGCCAAAAAAGCGAAGACGCCATTTTCCGCAAAAACCAAGAGAAAGGCATTATGAACTGGTTGATAATAATTAAAATTACTGACTGACGAATTTTTTTCTAAATATTTTACATAATTAGCATTACCCACTCCAAACCAGGGGTGGTTTTTTATTATTTTCCCGGACTGAACAGCATAATCTTCACGCTCTGAAATAGATATTTGTTCCAAGCGTGAAGTGGCCGTAAAACGAGTTAAAGCCAACTCACGATAAGGCAAAGCGGCAATAACCAAGAGTGCCACGGAAAAGAAAATTAATGCTAAAAATCGTTTTGCTACCCAACGATCTTCCCGCTTATAAATAACCCAGGCTAAAATCAACATGCCGACGGCATAGGCCAACCAAGCGGCCCGCGAGAAAGAGAAAAACATGGCAATCAGCGCAAAAAAATAACTGAAAAACAACATAATCAAGCCCCAAATCTGAATATTGGAATTAATTATTTTTTTACGGGCCAATAAATAAGCTGATAAAATCAAAGAAATGGCTAGCACCCCGCCTAAAACATTAGGGTGATCAAGGCCGCCATAAGCTCGCAGCCAACGACCGGAAGCTGTTTCAATAACCGCGGTTCCAACTACTTCCGGATCATGAGCGGCCAAACCTAAATATTTGAAGGCAAAAGATTTTTGACTGAGAAATTGATAAATCCCTAAAGAGGCTTGAAAAAAAGTGCTGGTCAAAAAAACATAGATAATTCTCGTTCTATTTAAACAGCTATCTTCATAAGCGGCGCGATTAATTCCTTCTCTAACCAGATAAAATAGGCCTAAACCTCCCAAAAATAATAAGTAATGAAAAGTGGCTAAAAGTTTATCGGGCGCATAGAAAAAAGAAACTACCATCACAATTTCCAGTACCCCCAAAAAATACCAAAGCAGAGGTGTTTTACGACCAGAATCTCTAGTCCAGATTTTATATATAAAAAAACAGATTAAGGCTAGTAGCAAAACTAAATGACTGACATACAAACTAATGTCGTTAAAATTATTAAGCGCCGGCCGAAGAATTAGCTTGGTTTGCCAAGGCAAAATAAAAACAAAAACTAACAAAAAAAATTCAGTTAATCTTTTGAAGAAGTTCATCATACTTAGACTTAAATTTTTCAGCAAATAGACGCCGTCTATCGCCGAGATATAATTTTAAAACACTATCGGAAATAACCACCCCGTCTGAATTATTCACAGCTCTTTTTAAATCTGGAGACATAATTCTTAATTGCCAACTTTTAGCAATTTTTTCCAAAATATCCAGCCAAGAAAACCTAGCGGCGGCGGAGTCAATAATATTTTCAGTACTTAATTGGTTCGCTGTTAAAAACCGCTGATAAAAATTACGGGAATTATAAATTGGTAATAAGCCGCGCAACCAATAATAAAAATAAGGATCGTCATGACCTAAAGCTAAATCGCGAATGTCTAAATGCTCCTCGGAAATATAAAAACTTAAACAAATCTTATCACGCTTATTGGCCGTAGTCGGACGACTATTCAGCAACTTAGCCAGCCCTGCACAGAATAAACGACTTAACCAAATCCGCCTGGCGCTCGTGATAATAAAAAAATCGATATCACCTTCTTGGCGCAAATTATGATCGCCAATAAAATTAGCAACCGCGATAGTTTTAACAAAAGGCAAAAGCGCAAAAGCGCGCGCAAATCTTCGAGCGATTTTTACTTTATGACAAGAATAATTATATCGTATTTTTCTGATTTCGACGATATTTTCTCGGCCGTTTAGAAAATAAAAGCCATTTTTTTGACTGATAATTTCCGAGGCGGCATTTTCTAAAGTTAACTTAAGAGCCGCCAACGAGCCGCGCCGCCCTAAATAATGCCAAATTTCATAAGCCGTCAACGGGAAATCGAACAAATCCAAAAAAACTAGGGGCTTTAAAACGTCCCGTACGGATATTTCTTGATTGTCGGAAACGCTAAACATTTTTTGGTCTTTCTATTTTCAAAGGTTCAATGGCGCTCTGTTCACCGGTAATTTTTAAAACATCCTTATCCATTTTTTTAAATTCCAAAGAGGCATTATTATAATGATTGACGGTCGTAGACAAGCTAATGCCTAATTTTTTCAAAAAGTCGTCATACGCCAGCATGTGCTTGCCCAACTTTTCAATATTAATTTTTATTTCTTTAGCCTTTTCTTCAATTTGCATCGCCTTTAAGCCCTGAAGAACAGTTTGTAAATAAGCTAAAAATGAAGTTGGAGACACAATAATTACTTTCTTGTCGCGAAAAGCATACTCTATCAAATCGCGAGTATTAACTTTAACTGCGCCCACCTTGTTGACTAATAAATCATAATAAATAGCTTCTGATGGAATAAACATAAAAGCAAATTCCATTGTCCCTCTATCCGGAAGAACATACTTGGAGGTTTCGTCAATTCTGTTTTTTAAATCTTGCTTAAACTGCTGTTCCATTTTTTCGCGCGTCTCTTTATCGGTCGCATTTAAAATGCGCTCATAATTTTCCAAAGAAAATTTAGCGTCAATCGGAATAATTTTATCTTTCACAAATACCACCGCATCCACGATTAAATCTTTACCCGTTTTGTCAGCCTTACCGAGCTTGTATTGCATTTCGTAAGAACCTGGCGGCAAAACATTTTTCAAAGTTTCTTCCAAAAAATATTCCCCCAAGACACCGCGCTGTTTAGGATTTTTCAAAATATCCTGTAAGTTCTGCAACTGGGAAGAAAAATTAACTACCTGTTTATTGGTCTCATCCAACTTAGCCAGCTTTTCAGTTACATCGGCAATTAATTTTGCTGATTGATTAGTAATATTCTGGACGATTTTAGTCGTTTGCCCATATTGCTCCTGATTAGAACGATGGGTTTCGGATAATTTGCGATCCAATTCTTGGCGAAGTTCGGTATTTTGTTGCGAGAGTTGAGTTAATTTCTCTGATTGCTGAGCCATCCTCTCCATGAGCGGCAACATCTTATCGGTCCCTTCGTCTTTCTTTTTAAGTAGAAGATAGATAATAATCCCTAAGCCGCCCAAAACTATTAAAAAAATAGGCCAATTGTCCATAAAATTTAAAAATTAATATTTTCTCTTTCTATTATATAACTTTTAGCAAAATTTTGGCATCTTGACGGATAGGCGCAAAATAAGAAAACAAAAACCGGATAAAATACCCGGTTTTTAAAAAATACTGATTTTATAAAATTAAACCTGTTCCGGATGTTCAACATTATTTTCATCCGCTGATGAATATTCTCTAAATGTTTTTTTATCAGCTTTTTTGGATTTTATAAATTCAATAATTCCAGAGATAGCAACACTGGAAACGGCTAAAGCGACCAGGGTTCCCGCTAACTTTTTAATATCTCCAGTTTCAAAAGCGTTAGACAAAGATCCTCCGCCCAGACCAGTTATAATAGTGACTGCTACGGCAACTCCTGGTACTCGTTCTAAAATTCTACTAGCAATGCTAGGATTTTCTTGCAGCGCGGCTTCTATTTCCTCTTGGTTTCCCAAACTCTTTATTTCTGCCTGTAATTTATCAATATTTTCTTTAAATTCTTGAGCCTCAATATTTATTTCTTCTTCAGTATTATTTTCATTAGATTTTTCTGCTTCTGGAGCCGAACCAACAGCCAGGGATTCTTTTTTGTGTGGTAAAAATTTTTCGAAAAATTTGTTCATATGTTTTTTATTAAATAAATTTACACCCAGCCTACATCTCAGCACGAACATTTTTTAGCTCTTGACTAGCTTTTAGGGCGGCCACATCTTGGCGTAAATCAGCTACTGCCTGATTGGCATTTTTAAAAAATAACAATTTTTCTTCCGGCGTCGCTTGTCCGGCAGAAATTTTTTCGCCTAACTTTTTCGCCTCTTCAATTGTCATAATCGTTTTAATTAATAAATTAATTTATTCATTTTTATTTTTCAATAAATCTCGAATTTCGGCTAATAATTCTTGGTCCTTAGTTAATGGCGCCGGCTTTTCATCTTTTTTCTTATCTTCTTCTTCCTCGTTGACTAGTCGGTTCTTAATTTTAGTCAGCACTTTGACCATAAAGAATATGGAAAGGGCGATAATTAAGAAATCAAAAATATTTTGCACAAAAACACCAATATTCATGGTTACCGCCGGGGCGCTAATTGCACCCGCAGTATCTTGAACTGCTTGTTTTAATACTATCTTCCAGCTGGTAAAATCCAGCCCACCAGCAACTACACCGATAAGCGGCATAACTACATCCGAAACTAGTGAAGAAACAATTTTTCCAAAGGCGCCACCGATAATTACCGCAACCGCTAAATCAACGACATTCCCTTTAACGGCGAAAGCTTTAAATTCTTTAAAATATTTTTTCATATTTTTGATTTAATCCGCCTATAAATAATTAAACCCAAGTTACACCGGCAACATGATCGCTATCTTCCTTGAAGCGCATGATTCTGACTCCCTGAGTATCGCGTCCCAAAACATTAACCGATTTAAACGGCGTTCTGATTACTTGACCATGATCGGAAATGATAATTAAATCCTTGTCCTCCATCGAATCAGCGTTAACCAAGAAAGCATTGGTAATCTTTCCGGTCTTGTCGGTTACTTTAGCTGTCTTAATGCCGCTGCCGCCGCGACCCTGAATTTTATAAGCACCAAATTCCGTTCGCTTACCGAAACCATTGGACATGATGGTTAAAATTTGATAATTTCGTTTTCGTTCTTTATCGGTTTTGGCGACTCCCATGCCAATTAGAGCATCATCTTTATGCAGTCTGATACCAAGAACACCGGCCGCGCCGCGCCCCATATCACGCACATCACTTTCTTTAAATCTAATTGCTTGTCCTTGAGAGGTTATCAACTGAATGTGGTCGGAGCCGGAAGTCGGCTTAACCCAGATTAATTTATCATCATCCTTAATTTTAATCGCAATTAATCCGGAGCGTCGGACATTTTTAAAAGCTTCTAATTCCACCTTCTTGACCAAACCTTTTTGGGTAGCAAAGAATAAATATTTACTGAAGACTGCTTTATCTAGAGGCAGAATTGAGGATATTTGTTCGCCGCCAATAAGCTGTAAAAAATTAACTACCGGCGTGCCTTTGGCAATTCGGGAAGCTTGAGGAATTTCATAAACTTTCAATTGAAATGCGCGTCCTTTAGTTGTAAAGAATAGAACATCATTATGGGTTAAACTAGTGAACATGAACTCAACCGTATCCTCTTCTTTGGTTGTCAGTCCCATTACCCCCTTGCCTCCGCGAGCCTGGACTTTGAAGGTGTCCGGTTCCAAGCGTTTAATATAGCCATCGCGGGTCATCATCACCACTGTTTCTTCATTAGGAACTAAATCTTCCATACTGAATTCGCCAACCGCATGAGGGACAACGGCAGTTTTGCGTTCATCACCATATTTTTCCGTCAGCTCTTTAAGCTCAGTGTTAACGATGCTTCTAATTTTAGCAACTGATTTCAAAATGCTTTCCAATTCTTTAATCAATTTTAATTTTTCTTTAAGCTCATTCTCAATCCGTTGCTGTTCCAAGTTGGCCAAACTTTGCAAACGCATCTCTAAAATAGCAATTGCTTGTCTTTCGGATAATTTGAATTTCTTAATCAAACTAAGCTTAGCAACTTCTTTGTCCTTGGAAGCTTTAATAGTTTTAATAACTTCATCAATATTTTTTAAGGCAATCATCAAGCCTTCTAAAATATGAGCTCTGTCCAACGCTTTATTCAAATCAAATTGTGTGCGGCGACGGACAACCTCTTCACGATGTTTAATATATTCTTCCAAAATCATTTTCAAAGTCAAAACTTTCGGCTGAATACCATCAACTAGCGCCAGCATATTGAAGTGGAAAGTTGTTTGCAAGCTGGTATGCTTGTATAAGGTATTTAAAATCTTTTTTGGATAAGAGTCTTTCTTGAGTTCAATAACTACGCGGACGCCATCTTTATCAGACTCATCGCGCAAAGCTTTAATCCCCTCAATTTTCTTGTCTCTTACTAAATCGGCAATCTTTTCTACTAAGTCAGCCTTATTAACTTGGTAAGGGACTTCACTAATAATAATTTGAAAACCGCCGCTTTTCATTTCCTCAATCTCCGCCTTACCACGCAAAACGACGCCGCCTTTTCCGGTCGCGTAAGCGTTTAAAATATCTTGTTTATTATAAATAATGCCGCCAGTTGGGAAATCCGGACCCTTAACAAACTGCGCCAACTCTTCAATACTGGCCTCTGGGTTAGCAATTAAATGTTCAATCGCCGCGGATAACTCTCTTAAATTATGCGGAGGAATATTAGTGGCCATACCGACCGCGATACCCATAGTTCCATTCAACAATAGATTAGGGAGTTTAGCGGGCAAAACTTGTGGCTCTTTATGGCTACCATCAAAATTAGGTAAAAAATTAACCGTTTCCTTTTCAATATCAAACATCATTTCCTCAGAAATGGCCGATAACTTAGCCTCCGTATAACGCATCGCCGCCGCATTATCACCATCCATGGAACCGAAGTTTCCTTGACCACGAACGAGCGGATAACGCATCGCAAAATCTTGAGCCATTCTGACCATTGAATCATAAACCGCCGAATCGCCATGAGGATGATATTTACCTAAAACTTCACCGACAACAGTCGCGGACTTACGAAACTTCCCGCCCGCTCTTAAACCAATGCTCCACATCGCATACAAAATACGGCGATGTACCGGTTTTAAACCGTCACGAACATCAGGTAAGGCACGCGAAACAATAACGCTCATCGCGTAATCCAAATAAGACTTGCTCATTTCTTCAACAATTGGTTGTTCTTCTACCCAACCATATTCGGTTTTTTTGCGGACGTTGGTATTTTCTGGATCTGAATTATTTTCCAAGCGCTCTTCGTCTTGTGGTTCAAGCTCTTTTTTAGGCATAAAGATAAAACTAATAAGCTATTTGCGTAATTCCTTCGCAACCTGCCGGAATTTGGCAAGGCTTTGATTCGCCGATAGTCGGCATACAATCTATATAAGATGGGCAATTATTATTGACTCTGTTTGGCGGGGTAGGTAAAACGGTTTCGTTAGTCGGTGAGCTCGTCGCCATCGTACTGGAAGCGTTATTAAACATTTCGGTAGACGTGGCTTCGCTTGAAGAAGAATTTTTATTAACCTCTTCCATTACGCCGTTCAAAAGCCCATTAACGTCTTCTTTTAACTTGGCTTGTTGCTCCTGATCTTTGATTTTTTCAGTAGCTTCGCTCAGGGAGTCGCCGATTTCTTTTTTAAGTTCATTTAGTTTAGCGACATCAGGACTTTTTTCGGCGCGCAGTTTATTCATCTCAAAAACATTCTTCAAATTTAGAAACCAAAATAAAAAAATAACAACCGCTAACGAAGCGACTAAAATTTTTGTTAACATGAGTTTTTTCCGGCGCTCCTCTTCCGTCATATTATTTAAACTATTCTTTAATGCCGTCTAAATTGACATCATACAAAATCTTCTCGGCAATCAAAGTATATTTCAATATCTCTTCTTCACTAAACCAAAGCGGGATTTCTCTCGCTGCGTCTTCAACCGGATCGGAACAATGGACTAAATTGCGAACGGCTCTTTCATCTAAACTCGCGAGTTCATAAGAATCTAAAGTGTAGTCACCGCGAATTGTTCCGCCATCAGAAGATAACGGTTCGGTCGCGCCCACAATTTTCTTAACAATACCGACAGCTTGGTTTCCCTCCCAAATCATCGGGACAATCGGACCGCAGCTCATAAATTTAACCAAGGCACGAATAATATCTTTACCATACTCAATGGCCTCTTTTTCAATCGGCATTCCAGCTGCTTTTCTTTCTTCAACTGTTCTTTCGCCTTTCTTTAAAAACCAGGCATCATCTTTAGCATAATGCTTCCATAGCTGGTCTTCAGTCGCCATAACCATCTTCATGGCCACTAACTTTAAACCAGTATTTTCTATTCTCTTAATAGTTTCTCCAATCAACCCGCGTTGAACAGCGTCCGGTTTTAGAATAACAAATGTTCTTTCTTTTTTAGGATTAATCATAAATTTTGTTTCCCTTTATCTTCGGGATTTGGTATTAAATACTTAATATTACTAGCTCCATATCTTCTTGCGGAAGATCTTTTTTAGAAATTTTTAATTTTTCTTCATAGGTCGGCTTGAGACCTAATTCTTTAATAAATTTATCAACCGGATCAATATCCATTTTTAAATCCGGAGTTTTATAATGCATCGGAATTACAATTCGCGGTTCAATTTGCGAAATCACTTCAACGGCCGCTTTGGCATCCAGTGTATATTTCCCGCCAACCGGAATTAATAAAATATCGGTGCCCACTAATTTTTCGAGCTGAGTGCTATCTAATGGTCCGCCCAAATCTCCCAAATGAGCAATGGAAACATCGTCCACTTCCATTCTATATATAATGTTGCCGCCGCGCTCGGAGCCTTTCTTGTCATCATGAAAAGAATCAATTCCTTCTACTAGAACGCCCTTAAAATCATATTCACCGGCACAATCTATTACAAATGGGTTGCCGCGCAAGGCGCTGGCATTGTTATGGTCATCGTGATCATGAGAAATAGTTATAATATCGGCTTCAAAGTTAGGGACTTTCAAGCCAGTATTTTTGCCATAGGGATCGGTCACAACTGTTACGCCCTCGGGTCCAATTTTATCTTGAATTTTAAAGCAGGAATGTCCTTGCCAAGTGATAATCATATAGGTATTACAATAAAAACGGGCTTATAACCCTAAAATTATTATAGCAAACGGAATGTCCGCGGTCAACCGCCGATAATAGCCGTCAAGCAATAAATATGGCTAATTATTAACCAATTTGGCAATAAAAAAGAAGCCCCATCTTTTGCAAGAGGGGCCTCAAAACTCATTATCTACTTAGGAGTAGAATTACCTGGAGCTTGGACGCTTAAAATCCATAATTGTGATATCATTTCGACTAATCGAAATGTTTTGCTCTTTGGACTTGCTTCCAGTCATCAGCGGTTTGTTGGAATCATCTACCAACAAGATTAGGATGGCTTGGACAGGTAAACCGTCCGGACCCTTGTATTGGATTGGGAGAATATTCCAACCAACATATAAGTCGAGACGAGTCGGAACATTATCCGACACAACTTTGCCTAAAGAAGCACCTTCAGCAATAATAAACGGAAATCCTAATTTGGAAACGATGACCTTTTTGGTCAGTTTGCCGTCATTGGCTTTCATGATGTTTTCTGGTTTGATTTCCAAAATGTCTTGTCCTTCGACAATAATTTTGTCGACAATTGCCCAGGTATAATTTATACCATTTTTAGTGGAAGCATCTTCCTTTTCTTCCATTAAGAGGGCGGGAAACATTATTTCCCCAGTTTTGAGAGTCGCACTACGGCTCGATTGTTGACCAGAAGCCAGGGCTAAACCACGGAAAGGTTCCGAGGGAACAAAAAGGCTTTGTCCTTTTAATCCATTTTTTGGCTTAACAGTGGCATAACTCCACCAGTCATCAGGACTTTGGGCCTGATTACCGGAAATAGCAGTGCCGCCAAAATCAGCGGTAGCGCCTTTTGTTTGAGATATTTCCTCATCTGCGACAGAAGCGTCGGGCTGGTCGTTGTTAGCTGGATCAAAATCCTTCAAAACGATTCTGCCTTTAGTCACCCGGCGAGCAAGATTAACTGATTCCTTCAAAACCAGTCCATCATAATATGCCAGTGTAAACTGACCAACACCACCTTTTACGGTAATAGAGAGCTCTTTGGAAGCACGAGCGTTAATAATCTGGTCGTCGACCAAGATTTTTTTAGCGGTCGCATTGGCAACCAAAACATTTTGTTTTTGAGCCCACGAGCTCATCGGGAATAAAATTCCTAACAACAAGAAAAACAAGATACTTTTTTTCATGATTTCTACTATTTTAAGGTTAAAAAATTTTTAATGAACTATAAAGTTTGAGCCAAAATAAAAACATTTTGACCCCTAACTATATCATTCTTATCTAATTTTGTCAATATTTTATAAATACTACCTAATTTCAGCCAAAATATCTATCGTGTCATTAATATCGGTGCGCTGAACCTCAATCCCCATAATTTCCGCTCTATCTAGAACCTCTTGATTGGGATGTCCAAAACGATTATCTTTTCCCACCGAAATTATCATTTTTTGGGGTCTAACTGCCTTCAAAAAAGCCTCTGTATTAGAAGTTTTGGAGCCATGATGCGAAGCTTTAAAAATATCCGCACGTAAATCAAAACTACTTTTTATTAACGCACTTTCTGCTGCCGCTTCATTATCACCAGCAAATAAAAATTCATGGTCAGCGCAATCCAATTTGGCCGTCAAGGAATTATTTTCGTTATCTTTAATATTCAAACTAGTAGGATTTATAAAAAACAAACGGCAATAGCCATCCAAACGCAAAGTACCGGTTGTTTTTATATTTATTAGCGGCAAATTTAATTTTTTAATTTCTTCTTGAAGCGCCATAACTGCCGGCGAAGAAATTTCTGAAGATACAAAAATAATTTTAGCAACCTGATAACGTTTTAAAACTTCAACTAATCCTATTATGTGGTCATCGTGAAAATGACTAATGATAATATAATCTAAGCGGCGAATATAAAAAGGCAGCACTTCTCCCAAGCGATGCAGAATTAAATTATCCGGTCCGCCATCAATTAAAATATTTTTATTGCTTGGCGTTCTAATTAAAATGGCGTCTCCTTGGCCGACATTAAAAAAATAAACATGTAGAAGATTTCTCCTTACTGAAAAAATAAATAAAAAAATGCCGAACAATAAAATAAATCCGATAATAATTAAAAAATATTTATTTTTTCGGCAACGCGCTATTGTTTTATCTTTTTTAAACATATATTCCATTATAAACAATAGCGCCTAAACGCGCCCTAAAAACAAAAACCATCCTGATTCCGCAGGACGGCCTTTGTATAATTTTTAAATTGATAAAATCTATTAAAAAGTAATAAATTTTAAAAATTATTTTTTCTTGGCGGTTTTCTTCTTAGGAGCAGCCTTTTTAACAGCTTTTTTTACAACCTTCTTAGCCGGTTTCTTAGCAACCTTCTTAACGGCTTTCTTGGCTGGCTTCTTAGCAGCAACCTTCTTCACAACCTTTTTTGCTTTCTTTTTCATAATTCTCACCCCCTTTCTTAAAAAAATTTTTTGTTTTTTTTCTTTTGATCAAAAAAAAATTTTTTATTTTTTATAATATACTTAAATTATACAACTAATAAAAATAACTAGCAATAGTTTTTTACTTTTTTGTAAAAAAAATCTCCGGCGCCGGTAGCGCCGAAGAAATTTTTATCTGCCAAACTATTTTTTAAAATATTTTTTCTGGGATTTAAACGTTTAAATTTTTTCTTGAAAAAATTTTCTTAAATCATTTATTTTTATTCTTTCTTGTTTCATGGTATCGCGATCGCGCACCGTCACTTCTTCATTTTCCAAAGTATCAAAATCTACTGTTAAACAATAAGGGGTACCAATTTCATCTTGACGACGATATCTTTTACCGATGTTACCGTTATCATCAAACTCCGAACGCCAATCTTTTTTTAAATCATCAAAAATTTCTCTGGCTTTAGCCACTAATTCTGGTTTATTTTTTAATAACGGGAAAACAGCAATTTTAACTGGGGCTAACTTCGGTGCTAAGCGCAAAACAGTTCTCATTTCTTCTCCCACCGCTTCTTCTTGATAAGCTTCGCAAAATACGGCCAAAAAAGTTCTACCGACGCCAGCTGAAGTTTCCACTACATGCGGAATAAATTTTTCATTGGTGGTCGGATCCAAATAATTTAAATCTTGTCCAGAAAATTTACTATGTTGGGTTAAATCATAATCGCCGCGAGCATGGACTCCTTCTAATTCCTTAAAGCCAAAAGGAAAGTTATATTCAATGTCATAAGCTTCCTGGGCATAAAAAACTAAATTTTCATGCTTATGCCACTTTAAATTTTCGGGGGCAATGCCTAAATCAAGATAAAAATTGAAACGGGTCTCGCGCCATTTTTCAAAATAGACCATATCATCTCCCGGCTTTACGAAATATTGCATTTCCATCTGCTCAAACTCCCGCGTTCTAAAAACAAATTGACGAGCAGTGATTTCATTGCGAAAAGCTTTGCCGATTTGCGCAATTCCGAAAGGAATTTTAACTCTGGCGGTATCAACTACATTTTTAAAATTAACATATATACCCTGACAGGTTTCGCCACGCAAATAAGTCGGCTCTTTAGACCAATCACCGGTAAAGTTCCCTAAATTTGATTGCACTAATAAATTAAATTTCTTTCCAGGAGTAAAATCTTGCGCCCCGCAACTCGGACATTTTATTTTTTGCTTATTGTCTTCAAAAATTTGGTTAATTTCGTCTTCGGTCATTTTTTCATCAGCAAAAATTCCTGCCTCCTCTAATAAAGAGTCTAAGCGCAAGCGACTATGGCATTTGCGGCATTCAGTGAGCGGATCGGAAAATCCCTTAACATGGCCGGAAGCTTCCCAAATTTTCGGATTCATAAAAATAGCAGAATCCAAACCTACAACATCATCACGTAATTGAGTCATTGCCCGCCACCATTCCTTCTTAATATTGTTAGCGAGTTCCACGCCATAAGGACCAAAATCATAAACCGCTGGAAAGCCGCCATAAATTTCCGAGGATGGAAAAACAAATCCGCGGCGTTTAGCGAGAGAGACTATTTTTTCTAAATTATTCTGGGCTTCACTTTTCTTCATATATTTTTTATTTTTACATTTCGTCTAAGGTGTCTAAACCGATAACATCCAAACCATTTTTTAAAACTTGCGACACGGCTTTAATTAGGGCTAAACGTACTTTTTTAATTTTTTTATCAGCTTTTAAAATATTGACGGCATGATAATAATCATTGGACAGCTGGGCAAGTTCAAAAAGATACTTGGTTAATTCACTCGGATTGCGCTTAACGCTAGCTAAAATTATTATTTCCGGATATTTGGCGATCTTTATCAAGAGTTCCGCTTCTTTTTTCTCTAAGAGCAAAGAGAAATCAATTTTACCAAGCAAAGAAACGCCTGATTCTTTACGGAGAATGCTCTGAAGACGCGCATAGCTATACTCTAAATAACAAGCGGTATAACCATCGAACTTTAAGGACTCTTCAATATTAAAGGTGATAATCTTATCGGCGCTGACTTTAAGCATCTCAAATTTAATAATACCGATTGTTAAAACATCGGCCACCCGAGTCACCTGTTCATCACTCCAATCTTCATGTTTGCTTCGAGTTTCCTTAAGTAATCGCGCCCTAAGTTTAGTTTTTAGCTCTTCATAAGTAATAACGTTACCGGTACGCGAAGACATCATTCCTCCCGGCAAAGTCACGAAGTCATAAGGTAAATGAGTTAAACGTTGTTGATAACCCAAAAGCTCCAATACTTTAAATAATTGCTTAAAGTGAAGACTTTGACGAACATCAACGACATAAATAGACTCTACTAAATTATATAGGCTGAACTTATTAACCGCGAGTGCTAAATCGGCCACTGGGTACAGAGCCGTGCCATCGGATCTGATAATCGGCAATACGCCTAAATCATATTTTTCTAAATTAGCAATAATCGCCCCCTCGCTTTTAATTAAAATATTTTTAGCCAACATGGTATTAACCATTTCCAGACCTTCGGCAATCACCTCGCTCTCATAAAAGGTTTTTTCAAATTTAACATCCAACTCTTTATATATAGAGGCAAAATAATCAATGCTCCAGCCTCTCGTTTCTTTCCAAAGAGTATAATTATCCCCGCTCCGGCTTTCAATTTCCTGCATTATTTTAGCTACTTCCAATTTATACTCCGGCCTATCAGTTAATTTTTGGCTAGCTTCAGCATAACATTTCCCCAATAACCAGCCCTTGGCTTCATTTTGATTGGTATATTCCGGATTCTTTTTTAAGTTCCAAATAGTTTTAGCGACATGAATACCAAAATCATTAATATAAGAGACGGGTATTGATTTAAAACCGTTGGCGCTTAATAGGCGATTAATGGCGTCGCCGTAAGCGATATTGCGCAAATGCCCGACATGATATTCTTTATGAGTATTACCATTAGAATACTCAATCATAATTTGTTGCTGCCGGCCATTATTATTGCGGCCATAATTATCTTTTCCTTTTTTAATTTGCGCAATCACTTCAGTCGCTAATAATTTAGGAATGATAAAAAAATTAAGATAAGGGCCGACTGGTCTAACTTCTGAAAAGTAAACGGCTAATTCCTGATTTTGCTTAATTGTTTCGGCCCATTTCTTGGCTAGTTCCACCGGACTAATATTTTCTTTTTTTGCTGGTTCAAAGCAAGCCAGACTCAAATCGCCTAAATCAGAGCTAGGCGGATAAGAAAAAACAAGCGCGGAAGCGCTAAGTTGAGAAGTTATTTTATTTTTTAGACTTTCCAGAAAAGTCATAATTTTATTTAGCCTTTTTTAAGGCCATAAATACTTGGTAATAATCTTAGAATTATGTTATAATACTATCAGACTTTATTAAGTTTTTCAATCCGGCGCTTGCCGCCTGGTTTGGACTACAAAGCTAGCTTTTAATTTTATGTTTTCTTATCGCTCAATCTTAAAACAATCTTGGAACATCGCCTGGAAGAACAAATATCTCTGGCTATTCGGACTTTTTGCTTCCATCGCGGCCGCCAGCGGTTCTTTTGAATATCAAGTCTTGGCCAATGGCTTACAATCAAGTGCTTTAGAAAATTCTTATTCCCATATTAACGGTTTAGTGCTTGTTCTAAGCGCCTTTGGCTCTTTCTGCGCCGGTTTTTGGAATTTATTTTCCTACGATATTTTTACAATCATTAACACTTTAACGGTTTTAATTATTACTCTGACTTTAATTGTGACTTTTGTCTGGCTATCCATCTCCTCGCAGGCCGCCCTGGTAGTCAGCGCTAAAAAATTAATAGTGGCCAAGAAAAAAACACCAATTTTAAATATTAGAGAAAATCTAGCTAAAGGGCATCTTCATTTCTGGCCAGTGCTCGGACTAAACATTCTAATTAAAGTTTTGGTTGGTCTAGCCCTCTTTATAATGTCCGTTCCTTTATTATTTTTAGCCGTGAATGGTTCCGCCTATTTAGCCGGAGTTTATGTTTTATCTTTTATAATTTTTACTCCGATTGCGGTTTCTCTGTCCTTAATAATTAAATACGCAATTGCTTACAACGTTTTAAATGATGAATCTTTCTGCGCATCTTTAAAAAAATCAATTAAACTATTTGGCAATAATTGGCTAATGAGCGTCGAAATGGGAATTATTCTCTTTATTATCAGCTTCCTGGCCGGTTTTCTATTGCTGGTTATTATTTCAATTTTTATTTTCCCATACCTCGTTTTTGCCGCCAACTACGGTTTAGCCTGGTTACTGGTTTTCTTGATGTTTATCGTTCTCGCTCTGATTCTATTTACCGGAGCGATTCTGACAACTTTTCAAGTATCCGCCTGGACTGATTTATTTTTAGAGCTGGAGGAAGGCCGCGGCGAAGCTAAACTGGAAAGAATGTTCAAGAAAAAAGCTTAAACTATGGGAAAGGTGGACTCAATCGAAAATTTATTAAATCCGACAGGCGACGAAGAAAGCGTCGCCGGTCTTTTTGCGAGGAAACAGGAAGAAATAAAACTTAAAGAACTAGAACATAAAACGCAAAGAGACGCCGAAGAGCTTGGTCTGGATTATGTTAATCTCTATGGCTTCCCGATTAGTCCTGAGGCCTTAGTCTTAATTCAAGAAGAACGCGCCCAAGAACTAAAGGCGATTTGTTTTTTTTATGATGGTAAAAATATCAGAGTCGGTTGTTTAAACCCTAGCGCCGAAGTTTTGGAAGAGATGAAACGATTAAGCGAGCAGTATTTTGCTGATGCTAAACTATATCTTGTTTCTTCCAATAGCTTAAAGGCCGCTTTAGAGGCCTACCGCTCGCTGCCAAAAGTTAAAAAATATGAAAGCGGCGTGGAAATTAGCTCTGAGCAACTAGAAAAATTTAAAAATGACATTTCCAGTTATAAAAATCTAAACGATAAAATAAATGACGTTAATATTACCGACGTCATTACTTTAATTTTAGCGACCGCCATTAAAGTCGGCGCCAGCGATGTTCATATTGAAGCTGAGGATACTGGGGTTGTTATTCGGGTAAGATTGGATGGTGTTTTGCAAGAGGCGGCCGTTATCAGCCGCGAAAAATGGCATAAGATTATTTCCCGTTTAAAAATTCTGGCGCGCGTTAAAATTAATATTGAAAATAAACCGCAAGACGGACGTTATACAATTTATTTAGAGAAACGCCGAGTTGATGTTCGCTGCTCTTTCTTGCCGACGGCTTATGGAGAGAGCGTGGTTATGCGCCTTTTAGATTCCGCCATGACGTCTTTGGACATTGAAAACCTGGGTGTCAGACCGGAAGTCTTGCCGATTTTAAGAAGAGAAATTGCTAAACCAAATGGACTAATTTTAACCACCGGACCAACCGGCAGCGGTAAAACCACAACCCTATACGCTGTTATCAATAAACTTAATCAATCAGGCACCAAAATAATTACCTTGGAAGATCCAATTGAATACCAGCTATCGGGTATCAACCAAAGCCAAGTGGACAGCAAGCATGGTTTCAGTTTTTCTGAGGGTTTAAGGTCTATCTTACGCCAAGACCCTAATGTAGTAATGGTCGGGGAAATTAGAGATTTAGAAACCGCGGAAATTTCCATTCAAGCCTCTCTTACTGGTCATATTGTTTTATCAACTCTGCATACTAACGACGCCGCCGGAGTAATCCCCCGCTTAATTGATATCGGCGTAAAACCCTATTTTCTAGCACCTTCAATTAACGCCGTCATCGGCCAACGTTTAGTTAGGCGCCTATGTGTTCATTGCCGCCAAGAAAAAACTCTCAGCGCTGATGAAGAAGAATTGGTTCATAAAATATTAGCAGTCATTTCTCCCAAAACTGGTATTAATATCCCTTCTAAACTACCAAATGTTTTTCAAGCTGGTGCCGGTTGCGAACAATGCAACTTTACCGGCTATAAAGGCCGTTCCGGTATTTTTGAAATTTTTACACTGGACGACAAAATTCGCCAATTAACAGTAGAGCAAGCACCTTCTTTTAAAATTCTTCAGCAAGCGATTGAAAATGGCATGATTACCATGCTTCAAGACGGAGTTTTAAAAGCTTTGAATGGCGAAACTAGTTTAGAAGAAGTTTATCGCGTTATTGGTAATTTTGATTATGTTAACGAACTTTACGATATTGTAATTTCACAAACCATCGGGCGCGGCGTTAAAATAAGCGCCCAGCAAGTAGAAGACGCCAAGGAATTAAGTAAAAATATTTTAGAAATTAGTGAAAAAGCTAAAGAAGTGCCAACGTCTGATTTAATCAGACTGACAATGACCCTGGCCGTCTTACGCGAGGCGGGCGATGTTCATATCGAACCGACGGCCGATGAAGTTAAGATTCGTTTCCGCATTGATGGCATCTTGCATGATATTTTTTCCTTGCCAAAAACCAGTTATTTGCCATTACTATCGGAAGTAAAAATTCTAGCCGGCACTCCGACTAATATTAAGCGTGCCACTTTTGACGGCCGCTTCAGTGTTTATTTACCCGATCATAAAATTGATTGTCGTCTATCAATTATTTCCGGCGGTTACGGCGAAACTATCGTCGTGCGCTTATTAACAACTGAGGCCGCTAACTTGGATATGGTAAAATTGGGAATTACCGGGACAACTTTAACTTCTTTAGAAGCGGCGATGAAAAAAAATAAAGGTATTATTATCACCACCGGACCAACCGGTAGCGGTAAGACCACCACCTTATACAGCGCCCTCAACCAACTCAACAAACCGGATGTTAAAATTATTACGGTTGAAGATCCAATTGAATACCAATTACCGGGCGTAATGCAAACCCAAATTGATGAAGCGAGCGGCTATACTTTTGTCTCGGCCATGAAATCCTTATTGCGCCAAAATCCTAATATCATGATGATTGGCGAAATCCGAGACTCGGAAACAGCCAAGATTTCTATTGAAGCGGCAATGACCGGCCATTTAGTTTTATCAACTATCCATGCCAACAGCGCCGCCGGGGCCATCTCCCGCTTTGTCGGACTCGGCGTTGAACGCCAAGCGCTAGCCAACTCCATAGAATATACCATCGGTCAGCGTCTAGCTCGCCGAATCTGTCCTTACTGCAAACAAGAAGCTATCGTCAGCTCGGAAGATTTAGAAAAAGTAAAAAATATTTTAAGCAGTATTAATAATCCAGCAGTTACGATTCCCGAAAAATTAACTTTTTATAAAGGCACCGGCTGTGAAAAATGCGGTCAAATCGGTTATAAAGGAAGAATCGGCCTTTACGAAGCGATAACCATGACCCCCGGCATTCAAACTATAATTCAAAATGAAAGAGTCACTGACTTTGAAATTGAACAAGAAGCTATTAAAAACGGCATGGTAACCATGCTTCAGGATGGCGTCCTAAAAGCGCTAAACGGAGAAACAACTCTAGAAGAAGTATTCCGCGTAATTTAAATATATGATAAATAAAAAATTCTTAGACGATTTAAAAAAAGACTATCAAGCTAACGAAAGTGAACGCCGACAAATTATCAGCGCCTCTAACGGCATTCTTTTTGAAGCTAAAAAAACTATTTTTTCCTTACAGCGCCAGGATTTTAAAACTGCCGAAACTAAAATAACCGAAATGGAAAAAGCGCTGGCCAACTTAGAAAAACGCTTCGGGGCTGATAGACTAAAAAAAGAAGGCGCTTACAAAGCAGCCGCTGAAGAATATTTGGAAGGCAAAACTTTTTATTTAATAATCAAAAAGAAAGAGATTAATTCCAGCGCTGGCCTAAGTCTTGATTATGAATCATATTTAGGCGGTATTTGCGATTTAATCGGCGAACTAGTGCGTTATGCTACTAATCAAGCCGCTAAAGGCAAATTTGCCGAAGTCGCAAAAATAAAAAAAGCCGCCGAAGATATTATGGCGCAGTTGATTGATTTTGATATGACTGGATATCTGAGAACTAAATATGATCAAGCGCGCGGACACTTAAGAAAATTGGAACAAATGGCTTACGAGATTAAAATGCGAATCGGCAAATAAAAATATGTTAGTGGCGATTATTTCTGATATCCATGACAACCTTTTAAATTTGGCTAAATGCCTGGACTGGTGCAAAAATCATAAAATAGAAAAAATGATTTGTTGCGGCGATGTCTGTGATGCCGATACCTTAAAATTTTTGGCAAAAAACTTTAAGGGGAAAATTTCTTTAGTCGAGGGAAACGGTGAAACTTTTATTGAATCGGATTTAAAAACCTTAAAAAATATTAAATACCACGGTTTGGCCGGAGTTGAAAAGATAGGCGGACTAAATCTGGGATTTTGCCATCAAAATAAAGACATCAACCAAGTGACTGAACTTAGCTCGCAAACTTTAGACTTTATTTTTCTTGGCCACAGCCATAAACCTTGGCTGGAAAAGAAGGAGCAAACTTTTATCGCTAACCCCGGAAATGTTTCTGGCACTTTTTATCAAGCCACCTTCGCCGTTTTGAACACGGACAATAAAAAGCTTGATTTGAAAATATTGGCGCATCTTTAAAATAATTTTCCATAAAAAATCCCCGTAAAACACGGGGATTTTTTTATTGAAGAAACTAATATTTATAGCGTCCTGTTCTTTAAAGCAAATCTTTTAAATACTGGCCGGTAAAACTTTCTTTAACTCCTGCTACTTCCGGGGGCGTGCCGGCAGCCACTAAATACCCGCCCTTTTCACCGCCGCTCGGGCCCAAGTCTATTACCCAGTCAACGGATTTGATAACATCTAAATTATGTTCAATTACTAAAACAGTATTTCCTTGATCAACTAACATATTTAATACTTTTAACAAACGATCAATATCATCAAAATGCAAACCGGTAGTTGGTTCATCTAAAATATATAGGGTCTTGCCGGTAGAACGCCGCGAAAGTTCGGTTGCTAATTTAATGCGCTGCGCTTCGCCGCCGGAAAAGGTGGTCGCGCTCTGGCCTAATTTAATATAACCTAAACCAACTTCATTGAGAGTGTTTAATTTTTGAGTAATGGCCGGAATGCCCTTAAAAAAATCTAAAGCTTCATGAACCGTCATTTCCAAGACTTCATAAATATTCTTGCCCTGATAAGTCACTTCCAAAACTTTCGGTTTGAATTTCTGTCCGCCGCAGACATCGCAAGTCAAATAAACATCGGCCAAAAATTGCATCTCCACTTTTATAACACCATCACCGGCACAATTTTCACAGCGGCCGCCAGGAACATTAAAAGAAAAATGGCCGGCGCCCAAGCCCTTAACGCGCGCCTCGGGGAGTTCAGCAAATAAATCGCGGATATTGGTAAATAGTCCGGTATACGTAGCCGGGTTAGAACGCGGCGTGCGGCCAATCGGCGATTGGTCAATATCAATGATCTTGTCGATAAACTCTAAACCTCTAATTTCATCATGTGCTCCCGGCTCAGTTTTAGCGCGATAAAATTTCTTAGTTAAAGCCGCGGCTAAAATATCATTCATTAAAGTTGATTTGCCGGAACCGGAAACGCCGGTGATGGCAATCAATTTTCCTAACGGAAACTTTACATCAATATTTTTTAAATTATGTTCGCGCGCGCCGACAATTTCCAAAGTTTTACCTGTTCCTTTGCGGAAATTTTTAGGAATTTTAATTTGTTTTTTGCCGGATAAATAAGCGCCGGTTAGCGATTGCGAACAATTTTTAATATCTTCCGGTTTTCCCACAAACAAAATTTGACCACCATTGTCACCGGCTCCGGGACCGACGTCAACCAAATAATCGGCGGCCATCATCGTCGCGGCATCATGTTCAACTACAATTACCGTATTACCGTTATCACGCAAATTTTTCAAAGTATGAATTAATTTATCATTATCTTTCTGATGTAAACCGATTGATGGCTCATCCAAAACATACAAAACTCCAGATAGCGCTGAACCGACTTGAGACGCCAATCTGATTCTTTGCGCTTCACCGCCGGACAAAGTTGAGGCTGAACGCAAAAGAGTCAAATAGCCCAAGCCGACATCCGCTAAAAATCCTAAATTTTTAGAAATCTCTTTAATAATCGGCAACATTATTTGCGTGTTACCTTGTAATTTTTTAGAATCTTTCAGCCAATCGGCGAATAAATCGCTTAATTTATCAATACTTAGTTGGGAAATTTCTAAAATAGACATTCCTTGAACCTTAACTGCCAAAGACTCGGCCTTTAAGCGCGCGCCATGGCACATCGGACACAAAGAAACTCGCATAATCTTTTCAATTTCTTGTTTTACAAAATTAGATTTGGTTTCTTGATACTTATTGTCTAAATATTTTATAATACCGCCAAATTCCGAATCACCCGCCAATAAAATTTTTCTAATTTCCGGGCTCAAATCTTTTACGGAGCTACGCAAATTAAAGTTATAACGCTTCGCCAAACTTTCTAATTCCGCCATTAAGCCATTACCGTTTAAATTGGCATGGGAAAGAGGTTTAATAGCCCCTTCTAAAATACTGAGGTTATTATTAAAAACTAAACTAGTGTCTATTTCCATTTTAGTCCCTAAGCCGCCGCAAGCCGAACAAGCGCCATGGCCAGAATTAAAAGAAAAATCTCGCGGCTCCAAATCAGGGCGACTATAGCAGCAATCACCGCAAGAAAAAAATCTTTCTACTTTAGAAGACTTAACAGTTTTACCAGCAATAATTTTTGAGATTTTCTTTTCCGCTGATTGCTTTACTAAAGGCTGACCACAAGTCGGACAAGCTGGTTGGCCGCATTTAGCGTATAGCAAGCGTAGATAATCGTAAATTTCGGTTATAGTACCGACTGTGGAGCGCGGATTAGAACCGACGGTGCGCTGATCAATGGAAATGGCCGGCGACAAGCCTTCGATCATATCCACATCCGGCTTATCCATTAAACCGACAAATTGCCGCGCATAAGAGGACAAAGATTCTACATAACGCCTCTGTCCTTCGGCATAAATAGTATCAAAAGCTAATGACGATTTTCCGGAACCAGATAAACCAGTGATAACCACTAATTGGTTTCTAGGGATGTCTAAATCGATGTTCTTAAGGTTATTAGTCCGAGCGCCGCGAATCTTGATAAAGTCAGTCGCCATAACAAATAAATTTAAATTAATATTGCAGATATTATAAATGAAAATTAACAAAAAAACAAGGCCTGTGCAATCAGAACCTTGGATTTCTCGAGTTGTCTAAAAATTAGCTCAATTATTTTAAAAAATCGGATAGAAAAAACGCAAAAAACCAATCAACAGCTTATCGCCCCAGCTAATTTTACGATATTCATTACTAAACGGCTTGGCTTCTAATTTCCAGGTTTCAATGATATTTTTTAAATCAGCCACTAAATTCTTTTGCTGGGAAAATATGCCGACTTCAAAATTCCAACCAAAAGACAGAATATCCATATTTTGCGAACCGACTAAACCTTCGGTGTCATCAATTAACATCAACTTGGCGTGATTCATGCTTTTAGTCAGCCAAAAAAAAACGCCAATATGAGCCAAGCGGCAACAATTTAAAAAGTTAATCTTATCCAAGGCAGTAATGTCGGTGTGTGCCGGAATTATTATTTCTACTTTAACGCCGCGGCGACAAGCATCATCCAAAGTAACGATTAACCAGCGCGGCGGCAACAGATAAGGGGTCACGATTTTTACTGACACTTTGGCTTCAGAAATTTTTTCACGATAATAATTATTTAAGTAATATTTTTTACCGGTTCCCTGCCAATTGTCCATAATCCAGGATTTTAATTTATGCGTTAGGGGGGTAAAACTAAAACGTAAAATTGATTCGCGCTTACCGCCAGATTTACGATAAGAATTGGCAAAAGATTTCAAAATAAATTTCACAGCGGCACCCTCTATCTTGATTTGCAAATCTCGCCAGTCTCTAATTTTCTCTTCAATATTAACACCACCCAAAAAAGCAATCCGATTATCAATAATTAAAATTTTGCGATGTGTCCGTTTAAGCCAATGGCTGAAAAAAATAAATTCGACTCCTGCCTCTTTCAATTCTTTAATATTATTAGCCTTGAGCGATGAGCTGCCATAAGCATCGGCAATAATCACCACTTCCACCCCGCTTTTAGCTTTATCTTTAAGTAATTGAAAAAAGTTGTGCGTTTTATTGGTGTCATCAACTAAAATATACATCTCTAAATAGATAAACTTTTCGGCTTTAGCCATCGCCTTGAACATTCCGTCCCAAGCTTTATTGGAAGTTGTATAAAGTCTATATTTCATGTGTTTGATTATAGCAGAAAAACTAAGGGAAAGCGATAAAATGTAGAATAATAGACGAGTATTTGCTATGATTAACCTACCTAAATCTAACGACCAGTAATATGAAAAATAAGGAATCGAATTCCATTATCGCCCCAATTTTAAAAAAATTAGCCCCGCGGGTGGGCGCTAAAATAATTGTTGAGCCGGAATGGGGCATCGCCGGACAAATAATTTTTAAAAATGGTAAAAAAAGATATTTCCGCTATTCCAGCCTGGACTTAAATACTCTCGGCGCTTCGGAAATTGCCAAAGATAAAGACTACGCTAATTTTTTTATGAAAAAAATGGGTTATCCGACAATTCCCGGAGAAACTTTTTTTTCTGATTACTGGTGCGAGGTCATTGGCTCTCAGAAAAATATCCGAGAGGCTGAAAAATATGCTAAAAAAGTTGGTTTCCCTCTAATAACCAAGCCTAACAGTGGCAGCCAAGGCGTGAATGTTATTAAAGTTAATAACTTATTAGAACTAAGAGCGGCTCTACGACAGATTTTCACTCAAGATAATATTGCTCTAGTCCAAAAAATTGTCAGCGGTCGAGATTACCGGCTCGTAGTTTTAGACGGCAAAATAATTTCCGCCTATGAGCGGCGCCCATTTAGTGTGACCGGGGATGGCCAGAAAACGATTCAAGAATTAATTAGCGTCAAACTCTCTCACTTTATCAAAATCAAGCGCCCAGCTCGCTTAAAACTACAGGATAAACGGCTGCTTAATAATTTAAAATTACAAAAATTAAAATTAAGCTCAGTAATTGCGGCCGGGAAAAATATCGTTCTGTTAGACAACGCTAATCTTTCTACCGGCGGCGAATCAATAGATGTTACCGACCTTATCCACCCCCAGTTTAAAAAACTGGCTATTAAACTAACGGCCGATATGGGCCTGCGTTTATGCGGAGTGGACTTAATGATTGCCGGTGATATCAATAAGAACATAAAAAAATATTGGGTCATTGAAATAAACTCCGCTCCCGGCTTAGACCATTACATTAAGATGGGAGCTAAACAACAAAAAATCGTGGAAGACTTATATCTCCAAGTTTTAAAATCACTCGCCAAATAAAATTTAGCTTCTATAAATATAAGTAGGGCTGGGTTTCGTCTCCAAAATTTTCAATGGTTTCCAGTCAGGAATCGCAATGCCGTAAGAAGCAACAATGATTCCCGGTTTTAAATTTTTTTTCAACTTAAGGCCGATTTTTCCCATCACGAGCGCGTTTAAAAAAACAAAAATCGCGTCGGCATCATTTAAATCTTGGCGCAAAAAATCTTGGCGTTTAATCTTTACTCGGCTAGCTTGTAAAAATTTCTGAAATTGCGCTTTTAAATAAGGATATAGTGCCAATTCATAACCGATGGCTTTTAATCCTTTCTTTTCGGCCATAAATAAAAAGCGGCCATCGCCGCAACCCAAATCATAAATTAAAGAGCCGGCCGGCAAATTTAATTCTTCTAAAACTATCTGTAAATTTTTAAGCGGCGTTTTCACCCAAGGCACCAAAGTTTTTAAATTAACATAAATCATATTAACTCCAAAAAAAACAACTACAAAAGTCGCAATAACAATAAAGGATAAAATAATAATTAAAATGGAGATGAGCATAAATTAAGACTCTTTATCTGTTTAATATAACAAGGATTAGCTAAATTGACAATTTACTTAAACTTTATTAAAATTACCAGAATTATTAATAGTTATTTTCCAATTAAATATTTATAGTATTAACCAAAAAAAGAAAGACATGATTAGACCAGTAACAGACATCGACAATCTCGTTCCCGTGAGGAACGTAGTAATTTCGGTTTTCGACAAAACCGGTTTGGATATTCTAGTCTTAGGACTATTGGAAAACTGCCCGGACCTTATGATTTATGCCAGCGGCGGTACTTATTCCTTTATCAGGGAACTCATGGGAGCGACCGAAGCCGAAAACCATTTAATGGAGGTTTCAGAATACACGGAGGTTCCGGAAACGGCTGGTGGTTTGGTAAAAACCCTGCATCACAAATTATTTCTCGGATATCTTACCGAAACCTACTGTGAGCTACATCAACAGGATTTGAAACGAGAAGATGCTGTCCCAATTGACCTTTTGGTTGGCGGTCTCTATCCTTTCCAGGAAGTTGTAAAAGCAGAGAATGTAAACATTGAAATTGCCCGCGGCAATATTGATGTTGGCGGTCCTTCTGCTTTAAGGGCGGCAGCCAAAAACTGGCATCGCGTGATGACTATGGCTACTCCATATAAAGAGGGCTATGAAGCGTTGGTGCGTCACCTGGAAGAACATGGTGGCTGCACCAATTTGGAAACGCGTTTCCGGGCCTGGAAAAACACCTTTGATGTCCTGAGCTCCTACGATCGCCAAATTTATACTTGGCTGCAAACAGCCGAATTTGAAGACGTAGAAAAAATCTACACTATCCACTAATTTAGTGTGCTAAGCGCATTAAAAAAAAGAAACCCCATCAGAATTGATATCCGATGGGGTTTTTACTTTTTAGGAGATGAATTTAAAAAAATAATTAATGGTTGTAAAATCCCCGGCCTTTAGTGTCGGGAATAAGCCAAAGAGGAACTTCGCACATATTACAATAATCAATTAATTTTGGATCATTCACTGATCCGCTAGTGCTGATTATTGCTTTGATGCCAGCATGGATCAAGGCTTCCGGGCCGTCGTTAAACGGGAAAAAGCTATCACTAGCCGCGACGGCGCCATGATAATTATGACAATTGTCATCAGCGATTTTAATCGCCAACTGCGCGCCCGCAACTCGTGATTGTTGACCAACACCATTGCCAAGCAACTGACCATCTTTAACAATTGTGATAGTGTTACTATTGCTGGTGTCGCAAATAGCCTTAGCGAGCATAAAATCATACTCTTGAATTTCAGAAACCTGACCATACTTTTTTAAGTCCGGATCATTAACATCAAGAATATAAGTATAATTTGGCTGTTCCAAAAAACCGCCACGCACATAACGCGGGATTAACTCCTGATCCAAACTATGACGGTCTAACTCGTCAAGAAATTCATTGGCAACAAAACGACATTTGTCGCCTTTGCGTTTTAACATCGCAATTGCTTCCTGGCTAAAGCTAGGAGCAATAATTCCGTCGAGCAGACGTCGTGTTTCCGATTTATAAGATAACAACAACTCGGCCTCCTCAACATCCACGGAAAAATTAAGCATTACCAAGCCGCCAAACAAAGCCTGAAAATCGCCTGTTACCGTTCTTTTAATGGTTTCATACCGGTCAATGTCGTGAACACCAGCACCGCAGGCATTCCCGTGTTTAGCACCAATAGCGATAAATGGAGTTGAACCGCAATTCAGGTCGAAAGTAGCCGCAATATGCGTCATCGTCTGTAAAAGACGATCGAGGTCACAATAATTATTGTAACTAATAGGCGTACCTGATACCAATCTAAATTTGTCCAGGCTCAGGGGGTCTTTACTACCCGTGCCAAACAGAGCTGCTGGAGACTGATAAGCATTCTCGCCATATTTACACTCGGCAACTCGGCTAATACCACTTTTCCCAAAAACTGATTTTTCATTCATGGTTAACTATTTTTTAAGATTAAAACTAATTTTTAAATAACAAAAAGACTGATTATTTCAGTCAAATTATCTTAACATTTACTCGATTTATGTCAAACTATAAAAATTTTCTCTATTGCTTCCCCTTAATCTGATTATAAATATAATCAATATTATATTTATCTTTTATTTCTTGCGGGAAACTCATAGCCTCATCTAAAGTAAATCCTTTTTCAAAATTAGGATCAAGATTATGTAAAGTGCCAATTTTTTCATTAGGATTCTTTTTGACCATCGTTGCCCATAAAGAGCGCATATTCAAATCTTCATACTTGGGGTCGTATTTTATTTTTTCAGTTTTGGGGGATTCTGGCTTTTGAGGAGGAATGGGTTCGTTTGTTGGTTTTTTGTAAACACCTATTCCCAAACCTAAATGACCATTATTAGCTCCCCAGTATTCTGCATTTTTATCAAATTTTTTAGTTTCTGGTCCACCCCAATAAACAATTTTTTCAGGTAAAATCTTATGATCATTCCAATTGCGACCCAAAGCGTCTTTTTCACCAAAATATGCCCAACCATGATCTGGATGTTTTTTATAAAAAGCAACTTCATCTGCAACTGTATGTGTAAACGGAATACTTTCTTCTACGCGATCAGAATGATAATTTAAAAACCTAGGAAGTCCTGTTTTTGGATCAACATTTGGCATATCATTAAATACTCTCAAGCTATCCTGATAAGCTTCGTTTGCTTTTACCCACTCTGTGCTATCTTTTTTATACTTTCCTAAATCAGCCGCATATTTTTCCATATCAGCTTGTTGTTTCAACATCGATTCTTCATATTTTTTACGCCCATAAACAACCACTTCCGCTATATTGCCGCCATCTATAGATTTTTCATTTTTATTGTCTACACTTGGGACTTGCTCAGTTTGGTCAATTAATTTATCCTGGGCGCCCTCATTAATATTGCTAGCTTCTAATTTATTAGCACCCATAAAAACGCCCGCACCTAGAGTGGCCACTTTTAAATATCTTTTAGCGGTATCTAACTTAGAGGCCAGCCAATTAGTTTTCTGTTCAACGATTTCGGTATTTTTTTCTTGTGCGGTAGGTGGAATCTCTGTTTCCGGGACGGATGCAATTTCTTGTCTCACTTTTTGAATTTCTTGAGCATCTTTAATTTCGGATTGTACAATTTCTTTAGATAAATCAAAATCATTAGTCTCCGCAGTCTGAAATTCAGTTGGTCTTTCTATTTTTTCTGATTTGAGTTTAGATTCTGCTTCTAAATTATTAATTTGTAGATCTTCAAATTTCATACTTATTTTTTTGACTATTTAATATAACGGGCATCTTTTTAAACTAAAGTAGCGCCCACGCTCCAAATCATCAAGATAATAAGCGCATAAAAACTAAAGTTAAATAAAAATGACCAGACGGGATGAGCAACTTGGATTATTTCAATATCATTAACATAAATAATTTCGCAGGCACCGGCACCGGAATCCGCTCTGGTTAGGCTTGATTTAAGGCTGAATGAAGAAGGATCATAATCACTAACCTGGCCGACCTTATTAGCCTGCACGTCAACTAAATAACCAGAAATTAAGACCTGATCACCCGCTTTAATCTTATTAATTACTGATAAAATTTTTGGGTCACTAGCAATTAAATGATTATTAGATATTAAATCAGGATTAATGGAAGTTTCGCCGCGCCACTTATAAAAACAGAAGCGCGCATCTTGAGAAAAAGAAAGTTGTTTTTCTTGATAGCTCTTATTTGCCAAATTGTCGCCCCAGGTTAGACAAAGATCAACCGGGAAAACACTGTCGGAGTTATAGATGCTAAAAAAACGATAATCCATCTGATGGACGACTAACCCTTGAATTTGATATTCAGCCACTGGTGTTAAGTTGTAAGCAAAGCCATCCTTAGAAAATTGTATTGGGCCGCTATTATCCGCGATATCTTGCAGGGGCGCTTGTAAAATCTCAGGCTGAATATTATTAACAGTCTTATAGTCATCTTTTAAAAAATAAGAAATAACTAAGATAACAAAAAAAACTATTAATAAAATTTTCCTTAATTTTGGGTACATAATTTATTTTGAAGACTCATATATCTTTTTTAATTCTGTTTGCGAATTAATGAATTCTAAAAATTCTTCCCGAGTTTTAATAAGGTATTTTGGTTGTACGGAACAATAACGAGAACATTCGGCATGTTGATGTCGGCGACAAATTTCCGGACGCTTATCATAAATAGAGCACAGTCCATTTTTATCCAAGGCTGAGCACGGATGATAAATAGTAAGTAACCAATCTCCTTCATGGTCAATTTCCAATTCTAGGCCGTGCAATATTTGCCAAATTATTTCTTCCAAATCCAGTTTAGTTTTTGGTTTTTCAATAATAACTGTGGCATACTGGCAACAATCGCTACAGCCATCGCATTTTTGTTTATTAGTTTCTTCTTTAATGGCTATCATGGTGGTTAAAATAATAATTTTATCAGATTAAAAATTTTCTCTATTGTTTCCCCTTAATCTGATTATAAATATAATCAATATTATATTTATCTTTTATTTCCTGCGGGAAACTCATGGCTTCCTCTAAAGTAAATCCTTTTTCAAAATTAGGATCAAGGTTATGTAAAGTGCCAATTTTTTCATTAGGATTCTTTTTGACCATCGTCGCCCATAAAGAACGCATATTCAAATCTTCGTATTTAGGGTCGTAAGTTATTTTTTCAGCTTTAGGATATTCTGGCCTTATAGGAGGATTTTTAAGGCCGCCCTTCGGTTTATCGTATACGGCGCGATAATTATATTTTTCCTTTCCAAATTCACCATAATCTATGCCCGTCATCTCTATTGGGACAAACTTTGGTTTTATTACATCGTCCTTAATTCTCTCCATGAAGTTTTCAGCTTTTTCATCTTTCTCATCAGCCCAATATCTTCCGGCTTCCGGCTTATCTGAACTAAAGCTAGCATAGCCAGGTCTTTTATCTGAATATGGAACCTCTTCAATGTCGCCAGATTTTACACGACCAAAAGCATCTGCCTTCCTCCATTGGCTATCAATTTTTTTATTTAAGGCAAGAACTTCATCAGCAGTTAGTCTGCGCCCACCATCTTTATAAAAATCAACCAACTTATAAAATTTATTCAGTTGTTGTTTTGAAACTTCATATAACTTCGAACTATCTTGATAAGCTTCTTTTGCCTTTACCCATTCCACGCTGTCTTTTTTGTATTTTTCTAAATCGGCTAAATATTTTTTCAAATTGCCCTCTTGTTTTAATAATTCTGCTTCATATTGTTTGCGCCCATAAACAACAACCTCGGCTATATTGCCGCCATCTATAGATTTTTCATTTTTATCTTCTATATTTGAGGTCTGTTCCTGATTATCAATTATCCTATTATCCGCGCTCTGATTAATATTGGCAGCCTCTACTTTGTTTGCGCCCATAAAAACGCTGGTGCCCAAAGTGGCAATTTTTAAATATCTTTTAGCGGTATCTAACTTGGAGGTTAGCCAGCCTGGTTTTTGTTCAACAACCTCAGTGTTCTTTTCTTGAGCAGTAGGCAGAATCTCTGTTTCCGGAACGGAGGCAATTTCTTGTCTCACTTTTTGGATTTCTTGAGCATCTTTAATTTCGGACTGTACAATTTCTTTAGATAAATCAAAGTCGTCAGTCTCCGCAGCCCGAAGCTCAGGCGGTCTTTCTATTTTTTCTGATTTGAGTTTAGATTCTGCTTCTAAATTATTAATTTGTAGATCTTCAAATTTCATACGTCGAGTATATCTAGGCTTTCTTAATTTTAAATTTCTGGTCAAATTTGTCTAAGCATCTTTCTATATAAATTTTTCGCCACCAATAAAGACCGAAATAGAGTCCTAAAATAATTCCCAAAATAGGTAATAAAATTTGGATAAACGGCGGTAAGGCACAAATATCATAAAAACGAACAGTTAAATTATGACGCGCGGCTAATTCTAAATAAGCAACCTCTATTAAGCTATGTGCATTTAGGCTTAATAGGAGACCTAAAAACATAAAGGCGGCCAGATAAATTATTTTTTTGATTTTGGTCGGCTTCCCGACATGGGCTAAAAGCATATAATAGATATTTGCTATAATTGTAACAAAAAATAGGCTTTTAGCCTATTTATTGCTTCGTAGTCTCAAGGTTTGATATTTCTCAAAATTTTGACAGGATTATTGGGGAAATTGAAAGATGAGTGAAAATTTTAGAATAAATCATTACTGACTAACTTGTGTTAGACAGTAATCAACAGATTTTTGATTTTTTAATTTATAGCATGAATCCTCGAGATTCGTTTTCTCAGAATTATATCGTATGAAATTATTAATGCAGTTAATCGGCTCATCACGGATTTCTAAGAGTAAATTACAATCATCTATTGATTCAGGTGGGACATTTTCGGTTCTTGTATAGCACCATGAGCGGCCATTAGTTGTATCTTCAATAAATTCGCATTCTCTTATCGTTGTCGCTGTTTCTGCTAAACATTTATTCTTCTCATAGGCCTCTTTAATAAATTCGCAGTCCGTTTTAATTTTTGCATTATATACAAAACAATCCTGAAGTTGTCGATCATCAATTGGCAAATTTAGTTTTTTTGACAATTCATTGCAATCTTCGATGCTTTTAGCAAATCGAAAAAGACAGGTATCGTAATAATTGGGTGATATTTCTTTTATTTTTTCGCAAATGCTGCGATCATTGTTTTCCCGAGCATAAATTAATAAGCACTGAATATTATTATTACAATCTGATATTGTTGAATTTTTTACTAATATACATTTATTATCCACGCAAGCTAAATGATTCACTGGCGGGATATAACAATCAAGCATTGGACAATCTGAAGAGTTAGAAGGTTTGCCAAATGTGTAGTTTTGCTCGTCAAGAACATTTCCTACATTTTCACTGCACGTTGCACAGCCTTCAGCATCATAGCCTGCTATCTTTCTGCAGTCTGATACTGTATTGCAATAACTATCATGGGAATTAATAAATCCAGAAGGCAATTGTTTGGAAGATGATTCATTATTTTTCGGTGATAAAAAAATTATGCCACCTATCGAGATTATTAATACAAATAGCCCAATCGTAATTACTAAAATTTTAGTATTCATGTTATTAAGCTTAAAATATATAACTCTCTATCATCTTTTATATCTCTATATTATCTAAATTATAAGAAATAGTAAAATAAATTAAATTAAACTTATTTCCTCTAATTCTACAAACAAAAAGAGAACTGGCGCAAGCCAGTCCCCCGATAGTAGTCCCTAGGGGAATCGAACCCCTGTTAACAGGATGAAAACCTGACGTCCTAACCACTAGACGAAGGGACCAAAATTATTCAAAAACTTTTTGAGATAAAATAAAAATCTAAGTGCTTAGATTCAAATACATTTTATATAAAAGCCCAAGTTCTGTCAATAGCCAAAATTTAATAAATATCCGCTAATATATCCAAATCTTTAGCACTCTCTCGCAACAAGCCGACATTCTTATTCTCAACCGCCTTTAAAAATTCTAAACCGGCCGCATCCAACCCTTGATTTTCCGCGTATATCCGCAAGGCAGCGAAATCTTTAACAAAACAATGTCCGCCGGCACCACGGCCAATTTTGCCATTAACCCCCGACTGATGGATAGGATTTAAATGACTCAAACCAATACGCGGATCAGAACCCATTCCGGTCTGAATTTTATCCCAATCCAAACCGGCGCGCGCCGCTAAATCATATAAGACATTGGCATAAATAACCTTGGTCATTAAAAAACAATTGCTCGCGTATTTTATTAATTCCGCTTCTGGGGCGCGACAAATAAAACTAACGGGTGCAAGCGGCAGAACATTTAAAATTTCCTGGGCGCGTTTTTTATAATCTTCATTATCAACCGGATAACCGACAATGTTACGCGTCGGATGAGCAGCATCAAAAGCGGCTGTCTTTTCTGTCAAAAACTCTGGGGAATGAAAAATAAAAATCTCCGGAAATAAGCTTTGCAATTTTTCACAGGTTCCGGGAATAATGGTTGATTTAATAATAACTGACTTCTCATGCCCTATTAAAGGCAGGACTGACCGCAAATAACTATCATCAAAACCAGTCTTAGTTGTGGGAGTTGGCACGGCGATAAAAACAAAATCACACTCAGCAATTTTTTCTTTATTGTCGGCATATTCTGGCTCAAGTGCATAACGAATAACCTCATATCCGCGGTTTACAAAATCATCGGCGTAATTTCTGCCGATGAAGCCCTGACCGATAAAACCTATTTTTAAATTTGGCATACAGATTAACTATTTATCCGAATAAGTTGATTTAGTCCTTTTAGCTAAATCGTAAATATTTATAAATCTCAACTCTTGAAATTTATCTAAATTAACATCGTAATTTTCTTCGATTCCAAAAACAAGCAATTGTTCGTTATTCAACCAATAACCACCGCGTAAATTACAAGCGGTCCCGCACTGAGCTAAATAATAAATCTCGTGATTTTTCAAATCCCAAAGCGATGCCAAAGAATCTGGTTCGCTGGTAGAAATTTCCAAAGCATAATTTTGGTTAGGGCTATACTCTATTGTCTCCCCATAATAAGCGGGGTCGGATTTAAAAAATATCGGCTGCTCAGAAGCATCAAAAAAATTAATGGTAGTCGTGCTGCCATCGCCGGTAATGGAAATCAAATTATTAATATTGGTTAAGAACAGATCAGTCTCGGCAATTTCCTGAAAATACCCGTGCTCACCATCTTTAGCACTAGTATTAATAAAAGCCAAAAATTCAGAATTATCGTGATGGATAATCTCCGCTGGCAAGCCGCTTTCTGAAAATAAATTAGTCGCCGAATTTTTAGGAATAGCGACCTTATTATTTAAACCTGAATTTTTCGTTGTTAAAATATAGCGGCCCGAAAGAATCACGCCCACGACAAAAATAAAAATGACAATAGCCAATAAAATAAAAATAATAATTACTTTTTTGGCGCTTATTTTCATAAAAATCATGGATAACTACCAGGTTCTGATATTTAAATTATAGCACTGTTTGTCTTTTTCCTAAAATAATCTACAATACAGATATGTATATCTTGGGTATTGAAACCAGCTGCGATGAAACCGCCGCTTCCATAATTAAAGCCAATCCTAAAACCGGACGTCTTTTGGTTTTAGCTAATATTATTTCTTCTCAGATAGCTATCCACCAAAAATACGGCGGAGTAGTCCCGGAAGTGGCCGCCCGCGAACATGTTTTGAATATCTTACCCGTAATTAATGAGGCTCTGCTAACTGCTAAAATTAGCGCTAAAAAATTAGATTTAATCGCAGTTACTAAGGGTCCGGGGCTAATTACTTCGCTTATCACCGGCCTAGAGACGGTTCGCGCTCTGGCTTTTGCCTGGAATAAGCCGGTTATGGAAGTTAATCATATCAGTGGCCATATTTTTTCTAATTTTATCAACCCCGAAACTAAAATCAAATATCCAGCCTTAATTTTAACGGTTTCCGGCGGCCATACAAACTTAGTTTTAATGGATAAGTCTCATAAAATAAAGATAATCGGCGAGACTTTGGATGATGCCGCGGGCGAAGCTTATGATAAAGGCGCCAAAATGATGGGTTTAGGCTACCCCGGCGGTCCAATAATTTCTAAATATGCCGCTGAATATGCTCAAACAAACCCAGAATTACAAACCAATATTGATTTACCGCGCCCAATGTTAAACTCCGCCAATCTTAATTTTTCCTTTTCTGGCCTTAAAACCGCCCTTTTATACCAATTAAAAAAAGATAAAAATTGGAAAACCCGCATTCCCGAATATTGTTTTGCTTACCAACAAGCAATTATTGATGTTTTAGCAGGAAAAACCCTAAAAGCAGCTAAAAAAACCGGCGCTAAAACGATTATGCTCTCCGGCGGAGTCAGTGCTAATAAAGAGTTGCGGATTCAATTAAAAAACCGGGTAGAAAAAGAACTTGAAAAAGTTAATTTCTTGGTTCCCGCCTTAGAATACACCACCGACAATGCCGCTATGATTGCCGCCGCCGGATTTTTTAAATATTTATCAGGCAAAACCACTGATTTCTCTAAATTGCGGGTTGATCCCAGTTTACAACTTAAATAAGATAAGCTAAAATCCAATTACTGGCTTGATGGCGAAGTGGTCTAACGCTGCAGTTTGCAAAACTGCCATTCGTGGGTTCGACTCCCACTCAAGCCTCACAATAAAACCTCCATTCTGTGGGGGTTTTATTTTATTACCCAAAAACTCTTATTAACCTGTGGATAACCTGTGTTTTTTGTGTATAAACCTAATTTTTTAGTCCACGATAGTTTGGACTTAAAGTCTTAAATTTTAAATAATTTGTTTAAAATTAGCTAAATATATTTAATTAACTGACTTTAGTCCACAATACTTGACCCCCTATAAACAAAGTGCTATTATTATAGTAGGTTCTTTAACTAACTCCAGATATAATAGTTTTCTACCAACACTGACGTGGTAGAGATAAGGAAAAGCAAAAAAACTAGCGAGCTAATCAAAAAGAAATAAGATTTGATAAAAGTCAAAAAGAAATTTTTACTAAATCTCATGGAAAATTAGCACAAATAATTAAAACAATATGTTTTCATTTGCTAGGAGTTGGTGCAAGATATGCTCTTAAGTCAGTAAGTAGCTTCAATGCCTAATAATACAGAAATAATCTGTGATTATCAGGTATGAGGCTCAGATACGGCCTAGTATTTATTAACTTTTTATATAATAAAAAGCGGCCCATCTGGGCCTCTTTTTATTTTCCTGAAAACCCTGTATATTGGAAACGTAAATAAAAAACTATGTCATTATCTATTGGAATCGTCGGCCTCCCAAATGTCGGCAAATCAACTTTATTCAACCTACTAACCAAAAAGGGCGTAGAAGCGGCTAACTACCCTTTTTGTACCATTGACCCCAACGTCGGCGTCGTGAAGGTTCCTGATACCCGCTTAGACAAGCTGGCTGAAGTTTCCAAACCAAAAAAAATCATTCCGACAACGATTGAATTCGTGGATATTGCTGGGTTAGTTGCTGGCGCCAGCAAAGGCGAGGGCTTAGGAAACCAATTTTTAGCTCATATTAGAGAGTGCGATGCCATTTGCGAGGTTATCAGAGACTTTCAAGATAAAAACATTATCCATGTTAATGGCAAAATCGATCCTTCGGGGGACAAAGAAACAATTAATATGGAGTTAATTTTTGCCGATTTAGCCACCGTTGAAAAAAGATTGGATAGGTTAAGACGCGACGCGCGTAGCGGCGATAAAGAATTGAAAGCTAATTTAGTAATTTTAGAAAAAATATACCCGCATTTAAGCGAAGGACGAGCAGTTAGAGAAATGTCTTTTGAAGAAGAGGAACTTCCTTTTGTGAAAAGTCTGAGTCTTTTAACCATTAAGCCAATTTTATATTTATTAAATATTGATGAAGCCACACCAGAAAACGTTCTTGAAGGAACAAGCGAAGAAATTATTCGAATAAACGTCAAGCTGGAAGAAGAAATTGTTAATTTACCTGAAGAAGAACAAGCGGAATATATTAAGGAGCTTGGACTTTCCCAGAGCGGTTTAGATAGACTAATCCAAAGTGCTTATAAATTACTTGGCCTTGATACCTTTTTTACGACCGGGGCCGATGAAACTCGAGCTTGGACTATTAAGCATGGCTCTAAAGCTCCGCAAGCAGCCGGCGAAATCCATACTGATTTCATAAAAGGCTTTGTGCGCGCTGAAGTTATTAATTGGGAAAAATTTATTGAATGCGGTTCCGATGCCAAAGCGAAAGAGGCGGGCTTAATGCGTATTGAAGGCAAAGAATATATTGTTCAAGACGGGGATGTTTGTAATTTTTTGATTAACAAATAGAAAATGGCTAAAGAGGAAATGTAAAAAATATGGAAAATTGCAATTTTTGTTTAGAAAACAACAAACTTGAAGGGACGGTTTTAGCAAAAAATGACTTTTGTTATTTTGTTGAGAGTATTGACCCTGTTATAAGGCACGCAGGAATGATAATAACTTATAGACACGTCTTGACGCCATTTGAGATCAGCGATGAAGAATGGTTATCCATAAAGAGTCTTCTTGGAGAGGTTAAGGTAATTTTAGATAAATACAATCCTTCCGGTTACAATATAGGCTGGAATATTGGTGATGATGCTGGACAAAATGTAAATCACACTCATCTTCATATAATTGCTAGATTCCCCGATGAACCGTTAAGGGGCAAGGGGATTAGACATGCTTTTAAACAAGAAACAAATAAAAGGCCCAGTATTACTTATTAGATATTTTTATCTCATATTACATTTTTTCCAAAACCACAATCTCCCGAAAAACTTTTTGACCCGCACGGCCATAAATAATCGTACCGCGCGCCGTGGTCGTATTTTTAACTAGAGGGTTATTGCGTAAATTTTCCGGAATAAAATTCAAAGATTGAAAACCATTAGTCCGCGGGCTAATCGGTTTATTACCATAAAACACGGGCCAAATCATCACGACGCGGCCACCGGTAACTAAAACTTTATTAAATTCTTGAAGAGCTCCAGAATATAAATCTTCTAACTCGTTAATAATTTCTTCAAACTCAATCCGCCCTCTTTGTGGACCGAGATAAGGTTCAGTAATAACCGCCGCGATGCTTTCAACTTTAATAAACTGCGACAAGCCTAAAACATTTTTAGCCGCAAACTTCATTTTAATATCTTTCAGTTTATACATTTCCTTAATCCAACTAATATTTTTCTTGGTATCATCAACCGCTTTCAAAGATAAGTCGGAGCCAAAAATGTTTTTATAGCCCATGAGCATCGCTTCGCTCAAAATTGTTCCGGAACCGCAAAAAGGATCTACAATTAAATCTTCTTCATTACTCACTTGCGCCAAATTAATCATAATTTGCGCTAACTTCGGTGGCAACATACCGGACAAATCATCACGCGCCGGACGGCCATAATCGCGCAAACTCAAATCTTTAAAAAACTGAACGGCTAAAGTCTCACCGATATAAATTGTTCCTTCTAGTTCCGACAAAACGATTTCGATTCCCCGTGTTAATAATTTATTTTGCGTAATCACGACACTAGAAAGAGTTTTCTCGCGACTAACAACAAAACGCGAAGAAATTTCCTGCTCGCTGAAATGTTTTTTTAATTTGGCGCCTAAATCTTTCTTATCAAAACTGCGCGGGCCGTAATCAGAAAAACCAAAATTAAATTTTCCATCCTTACTCACCTGCTTCTTAGCACTCGCTAGCTCTAAAACTGAGCTTAAAAGAGTTCCTTTTTCAGAACCGGGTTCAATTTCCCTTCTAATTACCCCAATCTTAATAATCCCGCCTAATTCTTTAATTAAATTTTCCGGATTAAGTTCAACGGGGCTATCAACAATTAAAAAATCACCGCCAATAAGCTGGGCTTCATTAATATTGATTACCGCCGATAGTTCGGCCAGCGATAGGGCGGTATTTGTTCCTAGAATAAAGAAATATTTCATACAAAATTATCATATCCTAAACAGAGCTGGCTGGCAATCTTTAACACACTCTCCCAAACTAATTACCCCTTGATTTATCTAAAAATCCGTGTTAAAGTCAATTTACAAATAAATAATAACAATATCTTTCCCATGTTTTAGCCTCGTTGCTAAAATAATTCTGCCAATATTAGAGCAGAATTAAAGGTATTCTAAGCCCCAAAGGTTCTTGGAATACTTGGGGATTTTATTTAAAAACGGGGTTTAGGGGCTTTTTAACATTAGTTTAAACGGGCTTTATCCCCTAAGGATTATAATAACTATGTCAAAGACAAAAAAATCGACTATCGGACATTATGAGATTTTGTTCATTATGCCGAACAAGTTTACTGAAGATGAAGCTAAAACCATTATTGGTAACGTGGAGAAAGTGATTGCCGATAACGGTGGTCAAATTAGCTATCGCGAATATTGGGGTAAAAAGAAATTAGCTTACGAAATCAAACACAACGCTTATGGCTATTACAGCTTATGCGAATTTGATTTAGAAAAGAACTCCCTCGCGGCCATTGATCAAAATTTACGATTATCAACCGACGTCTTACGCCATCAAATCGTAATTAAAAAAGCCAAGAGTGAAGCGGAATTAGCTAAAGATAAAAAAATCAACGCTAAAATAGAAGCTAAGAAGGCTGTTGAAGAAAAAGAGGCTAAGGATAAGTCCAAAAAACAAGCCGAAGCGAGCGAATCGCCAAAAAAACCGGCCGTCAAAAGAGAAAGACCGACCGATATGAAGGACCTGGACGAAAAATTGGAGGGCATTTTAAGTGCTAAAGATTTAATATAATAATTTTGCTTTCTGCCTCTTGAGGCTGACTGCAAAATTTGTCCAAAAATATGAATTTAAACAAAGCCATGATCATCGGCAATGTGACCCGTGATCCCGAGTTAAAAAACACCCCTTCTGGACAAAGCGTCGTTTCTTTCGGCGTGGCAACTAATTTAGTCTGGACCGATCAAAGCGGTCAACAACAAAAGAAAACCGAATTTCATAATATTATTGCCTGGAGAAAACTAGCTGAAGTCTGTGCCAAATACTTAAAGAAAGGCTCCAAAGTTTATGTCGAGGGCCGCTTGCAAACTACTGATTGGACAGGCAACGACGGCGTTAAACGCTATCGTACCGAAATCGTAGCGGAGAATATGATTATGTTAGATTCCAAAGGCGGAGCTTCTAATTTCGGTGCACCGGCCAGTGGCGGCGCTCGCGAAGAAATCATTGAGATTCCTGAGGAACCAATGGAAGAAGAAATTCGCGTGGAAAATATACCTTTTTAATTAATTATAAATATGAACAAACAGAAAACTAAAGAATGCTATTTTTGCGTTAATAATTTAGAAGTTGACTATAAAGATACTCGGACTTTACGCCGCTTTATCAATTTCTATATGAAAATTTTACCTGGTAAAAGAACCGGCGTTTGCGCTTGGCACCAGAGAAAATTAGCCACCGCTATCAAACGCTCTCGCGTTATGGCGCTTATTTCCGCAACTCATAAATAAAATTAAAAGAAACCTATGCTAAATTTTAATGAAATAAAAACCGGCAAGGTCATCAAAGTAAACAGCGAGCCCTACGTCATCATCAAAACTGATCACCACAAAATGGGACGAGGCGGCGCGGTTTTAAAGATCAAATGTCGTAATCTGATAAACGGCAACGTTTTGGAAAGAACTTATCAAGGTGCGGAAAAAGCAGAAGAAGCGGAGACCAAAACCAAAAAAGCTAATTTCATGTACAAAGATAAGGACGAGGCTTATTTCATGGATAACGAAAGCTACGAACAATTCAATTTGCCTGTCGAAGAAATCGGCGAACCAGCTAAATTCTTAAAAGATGGGACCGATGTTGATGTTTTATACTTTGAAGACAGGCCGGTAACTATCAGCTTACCAATCAAAATGGAATTTAAAGTCGTCAGTGCTCCTCCGGGAGTTAAAGGTAACTCTGCTGGCAACGTTAATAAACAGGTAGAAATCGAAACTGGGGCTTTAATCAATGTTCCGATGTTTATTGAAGAAGGCGATATTATCAGATTAAACACTGACACTGGCGAATACGTAGAAAGAGCCAACTAATACTCCTGATAACCAAAAACGCCTCCCAACCAGGGGGTGTTTTTGTTTAAGGACTTGGAATGCTATAATTAAACTATAAATTCAATAATTCTGTGACAATAATTTTAGGCTTATCCTTAATATTTTTTCTGACAATTGCTGTCCTGCGTCTGGATTTAGCCGTCTTTTTTATTATTGCCTTGTTGCCCACATATCTTTTGCGTTTTAACGTTCTCGGAGTTCCTCTAACCTTTCTGGAGGCGATGATTTTAATCAGTTTTGCGGTCTGGTTTTTCAGGAATGTCGCGCCAAACTTAAAAACTTGGTTTAAGAATAGAAAAACGAGGTTGCCTTATCCCTTCAATTGGGAAATAATGACCATTATTATAATTTCTTTTTCAGGAATCGCGGTTGCCGGTTTCAGCGCCAGTGCCCTAGGGATTTGGAAGGCTTATTTCTTTGAACCGATTTTGCTGTTTATTCTAGTGATGAATGTTTTGTCAGATACCAAGGGTCGCCAAAAAATATTATTAGCTTTACTCTTGAGCGCAGCCGCTGTCTCTTTATGGGGACTATTCCAACAAGCAAGCGGTCTCTTTATCTTCAACCCCTTTTGGGCGGATGCGAGTACTCGCCGCGTCGTTTCTTTCTTTGGCTACCCCAATGCTGTCGGTTTGTTTTTAGCTCCCCTGGTCTTAATTTTTAGCGCTTGGCTGTTAAGCATCAAGGGCTGGAATTTAAAAAATACAATTAGCAAACTATTAATTGGCGTCGTAATTCTAATTTCACTATTAACGATTTATTTTGCTAAATCTGAAGGCGCACTTATCGGTATTTTGGCAGCCGCTTTTCTATTTATGTTTTTTGCCAATCAAAAAACACGCATTATCTCTATTTGTTTGGCGGCCATAACTATTATTTCCATCTTTACGGTTCCTGCCTTAAAAACTTATGCCAGCGACAAAATATTCTTGCGCGATTTATCAGGCGAAATTAGGCGCCGACAGTGGACCGAAACCATGATGAGCCTCAAAGGCTGGAAAATCATAAGCGGTAATGGTCTAAGTGCTTATCAGGCAGCCGTCGCTCCTTATCATCAAGAAGGGATATTTTTTAACCGCGATAAAATAGAAAATTTTGACGCTCAATTAAGAGCCAGCGCCGAACTCCGCGCGAAATATTGGCAACCGGTAGAAATTTATATGTATCCGCATAATATTTTCCTAAACTTTTGGAGCGAACTGGGAATTCTAGGAGCACTCGCTTTCATCTGGTTAATTGGCAAATATTTATTGATGGCCCTAAAATTATTTTTTCAAAGCAAAAATTATTTAGTCTTGGGACTATTTGGGGCGATGACAGTGATTGTTGTTCATGGCCTAGTAGATGTTCCTTATTTTAAAAACGACCTGTCAGCGATGTTTTTTGTCCTCTTAGCGCTGCTGGGATCATTAACAATAGAGGCAAAACTCAAAAAAATATGATAATGGTCTTACAAAAAGTAATTGCCGAAAGCGGTCTTGCTTCCAGGCGCGAAGCCGAAAAAATGATTAAAATGGGTTCTATTAAAATCAATGGGAAACTCGCTTCTTTGGGTGATAAAGCCGACCCCGAACAAGATAAAATTACTTTCCGTGGCCAACTTCTTCCTAAAAAAGCCGAAAAGGTTTATATCAAATTAAATAAACCCATGGGCTATACCTGCACTAACCGCTCTTTCCCGGGAGAACAAAATATTTTTCAGCTTATCTCCCTAAAGGAAAGGATGTTTTCTATTGGCCGGCTTGATAAAGACAGCCGCGGTATAATTTTACTGACTAATGATGGCGAGCTGGCTCAAAAATTATCGCATCCAAAACTAAAAAAAGATAAAACTTATACTGTTAAGCTCTTCCCGCGACGGGGAGAAAATTTAGAAAATAATGAAGGCCGAAAAATATGTACCGAGCTTATCAAGGGCATGGATATCGGCGAAGGTGATGGTATGGCTCGAGCTAAAAAAACTGAATATTTACAAGACAATCTATTTGTAATAACCTTAAATGAAGGTAAAAAACGACAAATCCGCCGCATGTTTGGCGTTCTCGGATTCAAGGTGTCTGATTTACAAAGAACTAATTTCGCTGGTATCGGTCTTGGCGGAATCAAGGAAGGCGAGTGGCGGAAATTAAGTGTGCAAGAAATAGAGAAAATAAAAACTAACATTTAAAAGTATGAAAAACAAAAAAATCTATCAGTGGGCCGCCCTTGATGCTCTAGGCACCGCTCTTTATATTTTGTTAGTCGGCGCTTTTATGAACAACGCCAGCCGAATATTCGGTGAAGTTGATAATGAATTTATTAGCCCGGCCGTCTTCTTGTTGCTCTTTATTTTGTCAGCGCTAGTTACCAGCTCATTAGTTCTGGGCCGTCCAGTCATTATTTATTTAGACGGACAGAAAAAAGAGGGGGTAAAATTACTGCTCTTAACCGGCGCTTGCCTGTTTATTATTTTATTGATATTTTTAGGAATATTGTTGATTGTCTAGCAATCTTGGTCGGAAATTCCGGCCTCATGGAGACGTGGCTGAGTGGTTGAAAGCGCCGCACTCGAAATGCGGTATACCAGAAATGGTATCAGGGGTTCAAATCCTCTCGTCTCCGCAATTAAAATCTATAATATGGAAAACAATTACTGCTTATTTTGCGATAAAGATAATAAAAAAGAACATAAAATTATTTTAGAAAATGATTTTGCCTATGCTCGTTGGGATAATTTCCCCGTATCAAAGGGACATTTGGAAATTGTTCCTAAGCCTCATATAAATTCTCTTTTTGATCTTAATTCCGAGGAATTGATTCAGATATATTCGCTACTAAATGATGTTAAGAAAATTATCCAAAAAGATTATAATCCAGACGGATATAATATCGGAATAAATGAAGGAGAGGCTGCCGGAAGAACTGTTCATCATTTGCATATACATTTAATTCCGCGCTATAAAGGCGACATAGAAAACCCACATGGAGGAGTTAGAAATATAATACCAGGTAAGGGACAATACTAAATGTTATGAAAATTAATATATGAGCTATACTAATTTTAAAAAACATACTGATTGGGTTAAAGTCTGGTCTGGCCGTTGGAGTTTCCATTCCGATGTAAATTTTGGTTATCACTGGACAGTTATGAATAAGGTGGCAAATAAGCCGGCCTACGAGCAGATTATTTATATTTATAAAAAAGGCATTACCGATTGCTGGGTCAGCGAAGCAGACAAGGCGGATTTAGGAAAACGTTTAGTGGAAGTATACAAAGATAGTAAAAATGTAAAAGTATTAGCTAATACGCTCAAAAAAAAGGCGAGAGAGGTCTTTGCCTTTATAGAATCATGCGATTCCAAAAATATCACTAAAAAAAATTACCAAGCGTTCTGGCATTTAGCGGGAGAATATTATCTACCCCATTTAAGCGTAAAGTATATTGTAGATTATTTTTCTCCGAGTCAATTGAAAAAATTTTTACCTATTTTAGAGGACGCTAGATTATTTTCCGAGCCTGTGTTTAGAGACATAGAAAATTTTATGGAAGCGATAGCCGAGGATATTGCTAAAAAAACAGGTTACCGTCGCGAACAAATTATTTCCACAACCGCCGATGAGATATTAAAATATTTTGACAAAGGGAAACTTCCTAATAAGAAACATCTGTCTGAGAGATATAAAAAATCAGCCATCTTAGTTAAACAAGGTAAATATTGGATATACGCTGGCAATCAAACTAATAAAATAGACAACATATTATTAACCCAAAAAACCAGTCAATCAATAAAAGGCAGTATTGCTTATAAAGGTATCGCCACGGGACGGGTGAGGCTGGTAATAGACCCACGGAGAGACAGCTCAGCTTTCCGGGCTGGTGAGATTTTAGTAACTGGCATGACTAGACCGGAATTTTTGCCGATTATGAAAAAGGCTGTTGCTTTTATTACTGATGCTGGCGGCATATTATCTCATGCGGCTATTGTGGCCCGAGAATTAAAAAAACCTTGTATCATAGGCACTCATGTGGCGACTCGCCTTTTAAAAAATGGCGATTTAGTAGAGGTAGATGCTAATAAGGGAATTATTAAAATACTAGATTAACATTTTTAGTTCTATGAGCGAATTTCAAGACATTGCAATTAAAGCCGCGCAAGAAGCGGGTAAAATTCTCATGGCTCATTACGGGCAACTAACCGAAATCCGTTGGAAAGAAATTGAGCATGGAGCAGTTTCAATTGTTACGGACGCTGATATAAAAAGCGAAGCTCAAATTATTTCTATCCTTAAATCAGAATTTCCAGAATTTGGTATCTATGGCGAAGAGAGTGGCGGCCAAAATATGGAAGCGGATTATGTTTGGTATGTTGACCCACTTGATGGTACTAATAATTTTTCCCGCAACATCCCCTTATTTGGCGTGTCCATTGGCCTAGTTTACCAAGGTCAACCGATTGTCGGCATTTTATATTTTCCAACCATAAATCTTATGCTAAGTGCCGAAAAAGGCCAAGGTTGTTTTGCAAATGGTAAAAAAGTTCAAGTTTCCAAACGTCAGCTCGCCGAGAGCCTGTATTATGCCGGCGGCAAATTCCGCAACCAAATGCAAATTAATCTAAATCTAGCGCGTGCCTGCGGACTTATTAAAATAATAGACGCTAGTAGCTATGAGCTAGCACAAATTGCGATGGGAGATGCGGAAATCTACCATCTAGCGAGCGTCCCTCACGATGTCGCCGCCGGTGTTTGTTTGATAAGAGAAGCAGGTGGAATGGTAACGGAGGAAAATGGCGCCCCTTGGAATATTAATTCAAAAACGATTCTCGCAAGCAACGGAATTATTCATCAAGAAACCGTTAAAATATTAGAAATGAAGGCTTAAAATCTATTATGCTTAAAATCTATCTCGCTCGCCACGGGCAAGACCAAGATAATGTCAGAGGAATTCTAAACGGCCATCGGGACGAGCCTTTGACAAAACTAGGCGAAAGCCAAGCTCAAGAATTGGCGCAAAAAATAAAAGCGGCAAATATTAAATTTGATAAAATATATAGTTCCCCTCTCATTAGGACGGCAAGGACGGCCGAAATTGTCGCCGACGCTTTATCAATGGATAAACCGGAACCAATGCCGCTGTTAATAGAACGTGACTTTGGCATCATGACCGGCAAGCCAGTGGCTGACATTGAAAAACTATGTGCGCCAGAAATTATAAAAGCAGATATTATAACTTATTTTATTTCTCCCGAAGGCGCAGAAACTTTCCCGCAATTAATGATTAGGGCGCATCAAATATTAGAAAAGGTAAAAACTAATCACCAAGACGGTAATATTCTATTGGTAACCAGCGGCGATATCGGCAAAATGATTTATGCTAGTTATTATAATTTATATTGGAAAGATGTATTAACGATGTTCCATTTTGGAAACTCAGAACTGTTATTACTGGCTAATAATTCGCCAGCGAGCAGCGCTCACGTTTTTAAGACTGAACAATTTAATCATTAATGCTATGAAATTAATCTTTATTAGACATGGAGAAACAACCGGCGACGTTGAAGAACGCTATGGCGGCGACTATGACGATCATTTAACTGCCAAAGGACAAGAACAAGCTAAAGAGGCCTTGGAAGAATTAAGGGCCAAGAATATTAAATTAATAATTTCCAGTCCTTTAATTCGTGCCCAGGAAACTGCCAAAATATTAGCAGACGGTAAGTGCCCAGTTATTACAGAACCCGCCTTCAAAGAAAGAAACCAATACGGAATTTTGACGGGCAGAATAAAAGAAGAGGCGATGATGGAGCGACCGGAGTTAGTGGAATTTTTAAAAGATTATTTGAATACTATTGATGGCGCGGAATCATATCAAGCTTTTCGAGACCGAATCGTATCCACAGTTAATAATCTAGCCCATAAAGAAAAAGATATTTGCCGTGCCATTATTTGGCATGGTGGCCCAATGCGCGTTTTATTTAGAGATATTTTAAAATTAGGCGAGATTGGCAGAATTGGTGACTTAGCTTGGGTGGAAATTGAAGGAGACAATGGCAACTTTAAAATGACTGATTGTCGCCGCATATGATTTTAGGAATATCAGATATCAAAGACGGTCCGATGAAAAACGATTTTGCTAATCAGCAGTCTTTTTTTAAACGTCAAAATCTAGACGAGCGAAAAATTATCGGTGCGGAATTAGCGCACGATGATAAAGTAATGATTGTTAACAGCGCAACATCATTACGAATGATTCCAAATTGTGATGCCCTAATCACTAATGATAAAAACTGTCTCTTAACCGTAACCGTGGCGGATTGTTTGCCAATTTATTTTTATGATGAACAAAAAGAAGTAGTTGCTTTAGCACATGCTGGTTGGAAGGGGGTCTTAAACAACATTGTTTCAAAAACAGCTATATCATTGATAGATAATTTCAATTGCAGTCCTGATGATATAAAAATCTTAATTGGTCCCCATATTCAAAAATGTCATTTTGAAATTCAAGATGACGTCGCCAGTCAATTTGACCCTAAATATATAATGGAAAATGATGGTAAAAAATATATCAATCTCGCAGCCTCAGTCCAAGACCAACTTTTAAAAACTGGCCTAAACGAAAAAAATATTAATACCAGCTCTGAATGTACATTCTGCTTAAAAGATAAATATTTTTCTTTTCGGCGCGAACGCGATAAAATAGTAAAAGCCATGATTGCCTACATTGGCTTAGATTAATTATAATTATATGAAAGAATTAAAAATCAGATACCAAATGGTTAAAGATGCGGCTGACTTTTTTCGAATTTTAAAAAATCCTAATTTTATCTACTTTCTGGTCAATGTAAATTCCATCGCCGAAGAAAAGGAATCTCTAAGAAAAAATACCGAACGCCGTAAAAATAATGAATCTTACAATTATACCTTTTTGTATAAAAATAAAATTGTTGGTGGCGGTGGTGTCCGC
>JBAYKT010000003.1:0-83095 GCA_041664445.1 Patescibacteria group bacterium
GCGCTAATCTAAGTCTAAGTTTTAAATCAGCGTTTTTTATAATAAAAAATCAGAGCTTATTCTGAATAAGTCCATATTATACAAATATTTGAAAAATGTCAATAAATGATTTATAGTTATGTTGATGGCCTACTCAAAATTAAGGCCTTATTAATACCTAATTATTAATATTCTGTCAAGATAAATATTTATGCCTAAATTCATCATTAATGGCGGGAAATCGCTATCTGGGGAAATTGCCGTTGGCGGCGCTAAAAATAACGCGCAAATAATGCTCCCCGTGTCTTTATTATCAAAAGAACCGATAACTATTAGTAATTTGCCGGAAATAGACGGAGTAGATAAATCTTTAGAATTACTGGCAGACCTAGGAGCTGATATTGTGCGCACAGCTAACAAAGTTATTATAAATACGGCTAAAGTTAGCGAAACTGAGCTTGACCCTAAAATTGCCGATAAATTTCGGACGTCTGTTATGTTTGTTGGCCCTTTATTAGCCCGTTTTGGCAAAGTTAGCTTCCCTCACCCCGGCGGTTGTGTTATTGGGGCCGCTGGCCGACCAATAGACCTTTTTATTGAAGGGTTTGAAGCGATGGGGGCTAAAGTAGAAATTGGCGAAAAATTCTACCATATCAGCGCTGCTAAACTTCATAGTTTTAATTATTTCTTTTCCACTGTAAGTGTTACCGGCACCCAAAGCTTGATTATGACCGCCTGTCTCATCCCCGGAACAACCGTTTTAAAGAATTGCGCCATGGAGCCAGAAATCGAAGCCTTAATTGGATATCTTAATAGCCAAGGCGCGAAAATCACTGGCAGCGGCACACCAACAATAACGATTGAAGGGGTGGTTGAACTTCGGGCTGGTGAGTGTCAGATAATCCCCGATCGCATGGAAACCGGCTCTTTTGCACTCCTGGCAGCTGCTACTAAATCGGAATTAAAAATTACTCACTGCAACCCAGAACATATTTTAAATCTCTTAGCGATATTTAAAAAAATTGGCGTTAACTACGAAACGGGCGCTGATTGGCTATTAATCAAAAAATCGGAAAATATTAAAGCCTATGGTATTAAAACGCATGAATATCCTGGTTTCCCGACTGATTTACAATCACCTTACGTCGTGCTTATGACGCAGGCACACGGGATTTCTTTAATCCAAGAGACTATCTATGACCGGCGTTTGATTTGGACTGATATGCTCTCCCAAATGGGAGCAAACATTATTATGTGCGACCCTCATCGCGTGGTTATTAACGGACCAACTAGACTATTTGGTAAAAAAATAATCAGTCCGGATATCCGTGCCGGCATCGCCCTAGTAATTGCCGCCTTAGCAGCTGAGGGGCCGAGCGAAATAGATAATATTTATCAAATTGACCGCGGCTATGAAAAACTAGATGCCAGATTAAGAAGTATCGGCGCTGATATTAACCGCGTAGAATAATTATTATGTCCAAAAAAATCCGAGATTACTTGTTTTATTTTTTTATTGTTGTTTTTTCAATAATGACTGTTTTGATTTCATTATATGCTTCCGGCTATAAATTCAATCTCAGCTGGCCTTTAAAATTTAACCGCCTCTTACAAAAAACCGGCATGCTTAACGTCGCTACCGTTCCTAAAAATGCCTACATCTTTTTAAACGACAAAGAACAAACCGGCGCTGTTTTTAGCTTATTTAAAAAAGATTCTCTCACAACTCCCAATAAAATAAAAAACATTCTCCCCGGAGAATACACTTTACGTCTAGAAAGAGAGGGTTATTGGCCCTACGAAAAAAAGATTCGCATCAACTCCGGACAAACGACCTTTGCTGAAGACATTAATCTTTTCCGTTCTGACTCGCCGTTATTTTTAAACAGCGATCTTTCAGCCCCCTTAATCAACGGTAATGGCCGCTATCTTTATCTAAAAACTAGCGGTCAAATAATTAATTTAAAAGATGACAGCTTGTTGCCAATTAAAGCGGATAGCAATACTGACGGCCACTGGATTAAAAACGGCGACAAACTTTTTGCGGGCGGCAAAATATTAGATTTGGGTAATAACAGCATTCAAGACTTAACGACTACCGTCGGTGCCGGCGCAAGTTCCTGGTATTATAGCGATAGCGACGACCATATTTATTATGCCAACGCTTACGCCATTAACCGCTTGGAATCAGGAAATAAAACAGCGACCGTTCTTTTAAAGGGCGAGAACTATTTAAGCTATGAACCGCGCGGCGAAAACATCTTTGCGGTGGTTAAAACGGGTAATAAAATATCGTTAAAAAGTTATTCTTTAAAAACCGGGATTAAGCTAGAAGAATTGGAATTGCCGACAGTTGGTAATTACGCATTTAAACAAGAAAACGCCAACTATCTCTGTCTTTATGACAAGCAAAATTTAACTTTATATTTGATAGACCCATTGTCCATAAATAATACGACGGTAATCAAGGGTATTAAGAGCTGGTCGTGGCTAAATGGCGAGGAAATAATTTACAATAATGATTGGGAAATAAATACTTTTAATATCAAAACCGGGCGATCATCTCTGATCACCCGGGTGAGCGAAGCAATAAATAATGTTATTTGGCACCACAGCGGCCGTTACTTCATTTTTTCAACTGCTAGCAACCTTAATGGCGCTGACCTCCAAACGGGCACGGTTACTTCAATTTCTCAAGCAGTGAATATCGACAATTTAGCACTAGATGAAAAAAATAACTTATTATATTTTCAGGCAAACGTAAATAATCAACTCGGTTTATACAAATTGTTGCTGCAATAAATCTATTTCTGACTAAGCTCGTTAATCAAAGCTTGGAGCTTGTCTTTTACTTCTTCATTCTTAAGGCCTAACTTTAAAGTGGCCTTAATAAAATTAAACTTATTACCGGTGTCTAGCCATTCACCGCTTATTTTTTTGCCATAGAGCGGCCGACCCTGCTGCAACATTTCATCATAGGCGTCAGCTAATCTTATTTCTCCCGACTTCCCTTGTTTCATGTTTTTTAAAATATTGATTATCTCCGGAGTAATAACATTAATGCCAACTTGCACTAAATTAGAAGGAGCTTCGCTCATTTTCGGTTTTTCAATAAATTGTCTGACCTCATAAATATCATCTCCCAAATCAACGCCGCCCATCACTCCGAACTGACTGACTTCTTCTGGCTTAACTTCGGATAAACCAATAACGGTATCACCATATTTTTCATAAACATCAATTACCTGTTTGACCGGAGAAACTTCAGCATCATATAAAGTATCGCCGAACATCACCAAAACTGCCTCGTCTTTACCGATTAGATGTGAAGCGCATAAAACCGCGTGACCATCGCCCAAAGGAATCGGCTGACGAACATAAGAAAATTTAGCCAGATTTTCAATTTCCTGAACCTTCTTAACCAAATCCAATTTATTCTTTTCGACTAATGTTTTTTCCAACTCAAACGAATAATCAAAGTGATCTTCAATCGCTCGTTTACCACGGCCGGTGACGAAGATTATTTCTTCAATCCCGGCAGCAACAGCTTGTTCCACCAAATATTGAATAACCGGCTTATCAACAACCGTCAGCATTTCTTTAGGCTGAGCTTTAGTAGCCGGCAAGAAACGAGTGCCGAATCCGGCAACCGGAAAAATTGCTTTTCTTATCTTTTGCATATTTTTTATCTTTTAAACTTGGGGCTTAAGCCCCATTTTATAAAATATTTAAACCAGGAACTGATATGAATCCAGGCCAGGCGATCGGTAAAAATCGCAATATACCAAGGATGTTTAGCGCTTTCGCGCGCATGGTCATGAATAACCACGGCCTCCGGATTATAAATAACTTTTAGCCCGTGGCTTTTAAAAGTTCGCGCTAAATCGGTGTCTTCGAAATACATAAAATAACGCTCATCAAAACGCGGCCGGAATTCTTCATTCTTGGGAGTGATTTGTTTTTTTCTAAACATTAAACATGAGCCCATCAGCCAATCAACTTCTTTGATAGAATTATGGTCAAAATCATTCATGGTAAAATCATCACGAATTTTCTTAAAATAATTGCCTAAAAAAGTACGGCGTAAAATCGGGATGAAAAATCCGGGAAAATTAGAACAAGATAGTTGCAGGCTGCCGTCGGGATAAAGAAGTTTGGGACCGAGCAAACCGACACCGGGATTATTTTTTAAATAGTTGAGTAAAGTAAGGGCAGCATCCTTACCAATGATAGTGTCGGGATTAAGTACCAGGACGTATTCGCTAGTCGCTGCCTCTATTCCCAAATTATTGCCGCCGCCCATGCCTAAATTGCACGAGCTGGAGATTAAACGCAAATTAGGATACTCAATCTCTAAATTACTTAGGTTATCTTGAGAAAAATTATCAACCACAATGACTTCCAACCCCACGCCCAACCAATCAGCTTTAAAAATAGAATTTAAACAATTCTTTAACTTATCCTTACTTTTATAATTAACAATGATAATTGATAAATCCATATTAAATTAATTTCTTGGCGCCATTCCAGTAAAGCCGAAGCAGTGGATTGCCGATATATTTTAAAAGCGGATTATTAATTTCTGAAAAATCAATTTGGCTTTCCAAATTTTTAGCGATTGCCGAAAAAGAGATTTTACTTGCTTTTTTAATTTGCCTGCGCGTTTTTTTAATATTTATCCAGGTTACCGGTTTAAGAAAAAACCCCAAAACCTTAAACCAGGTAGCAGCCCAGCCTTTAGCTAAAGCAAAAGCCAGCATCCCTAAGCTCATAATTATAAAGGCTGGCGCTAAAAATATCAACAAGCGACGAGGATAAAAACCAAGAACCAACAAATAGCGATTACGCTCCATGTAGTAAAGCATGCGGACGCTGCGTTTAAATTCATATTTATGGAAAACGACTGATTGCGGCGCTAAAATTATTTTATAGCCAGCCAAAAGCACTTTTAAGCTCAATTCGATATCGTCATGATACATATAATAGCTTTCATCCCAGCCACCGACCGCTTCAAAAACTTCTTTCCTAATCATCAAACAGCAACCACTGGCATAACCGTTTATTTCCGGATAAGCGCTAATTTCTCGATCGATTTCTCGATAAGCGGAGGTGAAACCAAAACCCAAAAAATTTAAACGATTACCGAGCGTATTAATTTTCAAATTTTGCCTTTCCGCTTCTGTTTGCGGATATAGCAATATTTTAGATTGAGCAATGCCCGCTGTCGGATTTTTATCAAGCGCCAAAACTAATTCACTCAGCCACGTAAGCGGCATTTCCGTGTCCATATTAAGCGCCACTAAATATTCACAACCATCCTTGATTGCCTCGGCAAATCCCAAATTATTGGCCGCGCAATAATTACCGTCGCCGCGCTCGAGAATCTTGGCCTCCGGATAACAACTCCGCAAATAAGCGCGGCTTTTTTCTGAAGAAGCGTTATCAACTAAATAAACTTTTAAATTAAGGGGCGAGTAATCTTGCGCGCGCAAAGAATCACGGCAAGCCGTTAAAAACCGCTCCGCGTAATCTTGATAATTTACTAAAACAACGCCTACTAATCTGCTCATATATTATTTAACAAAAATCTTCACTAGCTTCCAAGCTAAAGCCAGGGCCTTGGCCTGCCAAGCCGGTTCCCATTTTTTAAAATATTGCAGCATGGAATCACGGAAATAAATCTGAGTTCTCAAACGGGCCACTTGCTTAAAACTTTGACCGACATAATCAAGACAACCGGCGGCTGGCGTATACCAAACTTCCCCTCCTAATTTATAGACCTGACGGCAAAAATCAACTTCTTCAAACCAAATAAAATAACGTTCATCCAAAAAAGGCAGCGGCTGGCCGCTTATTTTTTGATAGTTTTCAGTATTTATTAAAAAGAAGGCACCACGAATAGAGTCTACACGGCTCGCTTGGCTATAATCAAAGCGCGAACATAAATATTTATTAAGCAATCCCGGAAAAAGGTGCGGTAATTTAAAAATAACCATTAGCTGATCAAAAAACTTAGGAAATTTTCTAATTTGTTTAACGATTTTTCCTTGATCATCCACTAAGCGACAACCGCTAACCGTCGCCTGCTCATTATTTTGTGCCCAAGCTAAAATCTGAACTAAGGAATTGCGATAAACAAGCATATCCGGATTGAGCAAGAGAATAAATTTACCAGTAGCTAAACGCAGGGCTTGATTATTAGCTTTCGCAAAACCTAAATTTTCTGAGTTAGTAATTAATTTTACTTGCGGAAATTCATTCTTAACCATTTCCACGCTCCCATCCTGGGAATTATTATCAACGACAAATATTTCCGATTTAAAATCACCCTCCGATTCATAGAGAGCTTTTAGATTAAGACGTAATTTTTCTTTAACTTTCCAAGAGACAATAATAATCGACAAATCCATAATAAATTAGCGGCCAACCTTAATCACTTTCAAGCGATCAAGAGCGCCACTGATTATTTCTACCTGATAACGCCGAACGCCAAGTTCGTCGGCTAAGTACTTAATTAGGGCCTTATTAGCCTTATTATCTTCGGCGGGGGCGTTTATTCCAATTTTAATAGTGCCATCAGTCATTATCCCCTTTATTTCATTACGAGGAGAAAGCGGAAAAACCTTAACTTTAAGAAGAAGTTCTTTATTATTAGCCAAATTTTCTTTAAATTTACTTAACATAAGGGCAAAAGGCAAATTATTATAAGTTCAAGCATTCTTCTAATATCATTCTATCCCCTTTTGGAGCTTTTTAAAAGGCCTTAAGGACACAAAACCGACTTCTGTCAAGATTTATTTTATTGTAATAATATATTAAAATGAGTATAGAAAGAAGCTTTAGTTTTTTAATTATCTTAATAAATATTTTAAATATGAACGAAGAAAAATTAACTGCCAAAAACGACGATGTGCAGGAACCTTATAAGCGTCCTTCTTGGGATGAATACTTCATGAAAATTGTAGAAATGGTCGCTAGTCGCGGTTCTTGCGATCGGGGACGTACCGGTTGTGTAATTACTCGTAACCGACGTATCGTATCCACTGGTTATGTCGGCGCTCCTGTGGGTCTGCCTCACTGCGACGAAGTCGGTCATGAAATGCACACGGTGACTCACGAAGATGGCAGCCAAACCCAACATTGCATTCGCACGGCTCACGCCGAGCAAAATGCGATTTGTGAAGCGGCGCGCATGGGAATCGCGCTTGAAGGCGGAACTCTTTATTGCCGCATGTCTCCCTGCTATACCTGCGCGAAAATGATTATTAACGCCGGTATCAAACGCGTGGTCTGCGCCATTGACTATCAAGCCGGTGCCCGCAGTCGAGAAATTTTTAAAGAAGCGGGAGTAGAGTATGTACTTTTATCAAATGATGTGGCAAAATATTAAGTTAAGTAAATTTTAAACTATGTCCAATATTTTTATCTACGATGAGTTCAGTCCCGAAGACGTCGCCATGATGCAGGCTCTTTACTCGCGCAGTCCGAAAAGCGTAACGGAGCATGTGGAAAAAGTAAAACAAAGCGGTTCCGGCAAATTTATGGCCACTTTCTATGTCGGCTACGGACACGCCAGTATTGCCGACTGCGGCAGTACTACTATTTTTATTGAAGACATAAGTATAATTGGCGACAAGGCTATTCAAGATTGGCAACTTTATAGCGGACAAGAAACCAGCACTAGATATATAGATATGGGTAGTCGAGCAATTATTGACCCAATTGCAAATGCGGAATCTAAAGAAATTTTAGATAATTGGATGAAATTCTATAATGATAACCAGGAACGGATTCAAGCATATCTCATGACCAAGTATCCGCGCCGCGAAGATGAAAATGAATTAGTTTATAGTAAAGCTATTAAAGCCCGCGGCTTTGATATTATGCGCGGATTTTTACCGGCTGGCATAACAACCCAATTAAGCTGGCATACTAATCTGCGCCAAGCTTGGGATCACTTAGCTCTGCTCCGCCACCATCCGCTAGCCGAGGTAAGAGATAGTGCCAATACAATTTTGCAAAAATTGAAAGAAAAATATGAACACAGCTTTTCTCACCAGCCAACTGAGGAACAGGAAACTTATCGAGAAGCTTGTGTTAACCAATATGCTTATTTTAAACCCGACCAAGCAATTGATTTCTCCTGCTCTAGCGATATCAAACTTGAAAATTTAGCGGCTTATCAAGAAATTCTAGATAATCGACCACCAAAAACTGGTTTACCAATATTTTTAGGAGATTTAGGGCTCTGTAATTTTAAGTTTATTTTGGATTTTGGGTCTTTCCGCGACATCCAACGCCATCGTAGTGGAATTTGCCGCATGCCCCTGCTTACCACTGATTTAGGCTTTGCTAACTGGTACTTAGAACAGTTGCCGGAAGATATGCGTGCCGAAGCAATTGAATTAATCGCCGTTCAAAAATCTAAAATTGATGTCCTGAGTTCAAGCCCGGAAATAAAACAATATTATATCGCCATGGGTTTTAATGTCGATTGTGCCTTCAGTTTTCCGCTACCCGCCGCTGTTTATGTAACCGAGTTAAGATCAAATAAAACCGTTCACCCCTCTTTACGCAGCGTCGCTCATAAAATGTATGCGGCTTTAAGCGAAAAGTTTCCCAATCTCAAACTTTACGCTGATTTGGATCTTGACGATTGGGATGTGCGCCGTGGTTTAGCAGATATTACCGCCAAATAATTATGTCCAAGATTATCATTGGCCTAGTCGGCCCGGTTGCCAGCGGCAAAGACGTTAGCAAAAAATATATTGAAGAGCATCACGGTGCTTCCAGTTATAAATTTTCCACAGTTCTGCGAGATATTCTAAATCGCTTGTACTTACCAATTACCAGAGAGAACATGCAAGACTTATCTTTAGATTTGCGAAATCGTTTTGGCAGCGATATTCTCGCTAAAGTTATCACCGCGGATGCCAAAAGCGATAAAGGTGAAATTGTAATTGTTGATGGCGTTAGGCGCATGGATGATATTATCCATTTAAGCAATCTGCCGGAATTTAAATTAATCAGCGTGGAGGCAGATATCAACCTACGTTATGACAGAATGAAACTTCGCAATGAAAACGAAGGGGACGCGAATAAAACTTTCGCTGAGTTTGAAAATGATTGTCAAAAAGAAGCTGAACAAGAGATTCCAATTGTCGTTTCTCACGCCGCCTATCATCTGGATAACAGCGGAACTCTAGAAAATCTCTACGCCCAAATAGATAAGATAATCACGGAAATAAATAAATAATCATATGGAAAACACATCCGGAAAATTTATTGTCATTGACGGCACTGACGGCAGTGGCAAAACTACTCAACTTAATCTTTTAAAAGCCAAGCTGGAAGAAGAGGGCTACGCAGTGGCCGTCGCTGATTTCCCGCAATACAACACCAAATCAGCCGGCTTAGTAGAAGAATATTTATCCGGAAAATATGGTAATGCCGATGAGGTCGACCCCTATAAGGCTTCAATTTTTTATGCAGTTGATCGTTATGACGCCAGCCAGAAAATCAAACAATGGTTAAACGAGGGTAAAATAGTACTGGCTAATCGCTACACCAGCGCCAGCTTAGGACATCAAGGATGTAAAATTGACAACCCTTTAGAAAGAAAGGTTTTCTTTAATTGGCTCTATGATTTAGAATATAAAATTTTTGAAATTCCTAAACCTGATTTGACCTTAATTTTGCAAGTAGAACCGGAGATTTCTTTTCAACTGGCACACGAAAGGGCGCGTGAAGACTGGATTGGAAAAACACATGACATTCATGAAAATGATTTTGAGCACTTAAAAAAAGCGGAACAAGTTTATGTGGAAATTGCCAATACTCTACCGGGATTTAGGCTAATAAAATGCACTCATAACAATCAAATATTGAGCCGCGAGTCTATTCATTTTTTAGTTTGGCTAGCAGCTAACCAATTAGTTGTTCATCAAGCTAAGGCCAAGCCCGGATTTGAATCAATCTCTAGTTTAATCGGCGCCAGCGAACAAATTCTAAAAAACCGCGATTTACTTTTCAACAACAATAATAATCAAATAAATAAAATCCCGGAGGCACCAAAACCAAGCAACGACTTCCCTAATTTTATCCCCTCAGTTCCAGAGCTTCCTGAAAATAAAGAATTATCTTTACCAAAACCAGAAAAAGTAATGCGCATTACCGTTGAACGAGTTTCCGCGGAAGCCAAGGTTCCTCAATTAGCTCACCCGGGTGATGCCGGATTTGATTTATATGCCGCCGATTACTATTCCATTACCGCCTACGGCCAAGCCTTAGTCGCTACCGGAATCAAGATGGCAATTCCCGACGGTTATGTTGGTTTAGTGTGGGATAAAAGCGGCTTGGCCAATGAAGGAATCACCACTATGGGCGGCGTAATCGACTCTAACTATCGCGGCGAAATAAAAGTAATTATTAAAAATTTAAGCGAGGATATTTTTAACATCGTCCCCGGACAAAAAATCGCTCAAATTCTTATTCAAGAAATTAAAACCCCGGTCATTGAAGACGGCGTAATCGCTAATGACACCAGCCGACAAGCAAATGGTTTCGGCTCTTCCGGAAAATTTTAATTAATCAAATTTTAAATATATGGCCTATCAAGCGATTATCGGCTTGGAAATACATGCGGAGCTAAAAACTAAAAGCAAAATGTTTTGCGCTTGCGATAACGACGCCAGCGATAAAAAAGCCAACACTAATGTTTGTCCAATTTGTTTAGCCCATCCCGGCACCCTGCCTGTCCCCAATAAAAAAGCAATCGAGTCCGTAATTTCCGCCGGCTTGGCACTAAATTGCCAAATTAATCGTTTATCAAAATTTGATCGTAAAAATTATTTTTATCCTGATTTACCAAAGGGCTATCAAATATCACAATACGATTTACCGCTCGCTTACGGCGGCTATTTGGACATAGATGACAAAAAAATCTTAATCACCAGAATCCATCTAGAAGAGGACACGGGAAAATCATTTCATCCACAAGGAGAGGATCACACCTTAATTGATTTTAACCGGGCAGGAACGCCACTGATGGAATTAGTTACCGAACCGGTAATCGAGGATGCCGCCCAAGCCAAAAAATTCTGCCAAAAATATCAGCAAATTCTCCGCTATCTAGAAATCAGCAACGCCGACATGGAACACGGTGAAATGCGCTGTGAAGCTAATGTCAGCGTCCAAAAAGTTGGCGGGTTTAAATATGAGGATGGCTTAATAAAACCCCTGGGCAGACATAAGTTAAATAACAAAGTCGAAGTCAAAAATATCAACTCTTTCCGCGCTGTTGAAAAAGCGATTAATTTTGAAATTAAGCGCCAAACCGAACTCCTGGAAAAGGACGAAGAGATTATTGCTGAAACCCGCGGCTGGGATGACAAAAAGAATGCGACTGTTAGCCAGCGTGTCAAAGAAAGCTCGGCTGATTATCGTTATTTTCCAGAGCCAGACATCCCTCCTTTAGAAATAGACGGCCAGTGGCTCGCCGATATTCAAGCTAGTCTACCAGAATTACCGGAAGAGAAAATGCAGCGTTTTGAACGAGAATACGGACTAAACCCTGAAATCGTGGAAATCTTAATCAGCGACAAAGATTTAGCAAATTGGAGCGAACAAGTTATTTCCGAACTTGATGCTTGGATAGACGCCAATGGCGACGAGTCTGAGCGCCAAGATAAAAAGTTAGCCAAAATAGCCGGCAATTGGATTACCGGCGAATTAATGAAACACTTTAAAATAAACAACGAAACTGTTAGTCAATTAAAAATAAGCGCGGAAAATTTCGCGGAATTAGTTTCTTTAATTTATCAAGAAAAAATAAATTCTTCGGCCGGCCAAACAATTTTGGAATTTATGTATAACCAAGGCGGCGACCCCACTGACATTATGGCTAAGATGGGCTTAGAGCAAATGGATGACGAGGCCGCTCTTGAAAAAACAATTCTAAAAATAATTGCCGAGAATAAAGAACAGTCCGACCAATACAAAAAAGGAAAAACGAATGTCATTCAATTCCTGCTCGGAAAAGTAATGGCTGATACCGGCGGCAAAGCTAACCCCAAAATTGCTCGAGAGCTTTTGGAAAAAAATCTTAAATAGTTTATAAGCAGCCTAATAAAAAATCTCGGATACTCCGAGATTTTTTGTATCTAAGGCAATAAATTATTTTAGAAATTTAATTATTTTTTTAGTAGCCGTTTTTTCATCCTTAAGCCATTCAATCTGCCGGCCCTGTTTTTCCCAGCGTCGAAACCAGGTCTTTTGTTTCTTGGCAAAACGATAAATCGCTGTCAACAACTGATCGCGCATTTCAGCGCGGCTTATTTTCCCTTGTAAAAAATAACTAATAAACTTATATTCTAAGCCGAAGGAAATTAAACGCTTATAAGAAACTCCTTCCTGATGCAAACGCTCCACTTCGGCAACCATATTTTCTTTTTCTAATCTAATATCCAAGCGCTTCTCAATTTTTGCGCGCATCAAAACATCGTCGACGTCTATTCCGAGAACTAAAAATTTAAAGGGCGAAGCGTTTCTTTTTGATTCAGCGGTTTCCGGAGCCTCAATAATTTCCAAATAGCGCGCTAAGCGGCGCGCATTATTTTTATCGCTATTATTTATCTTAGCGGCAAAATCAGGCTTTAAGGTTTGTATTTTTTTAAACAAAAAATCAGCCCCCCGCTTTTCCATGGCGTCTCTTTTCTTAGTATCTGGCTTAACGGCAGATAAATGATAATTATCAATTACGGCTTGCAGATATAAACCCGTGCCACCAATAATAATCGGCAAACGGCCACGGCGCGAAACTTCAGCGATTGCTTTAACGGCCAACTTTTGATAACGTGCCAAATTAAATTTGGTATTAGGACTAATAATGTCTATTAAATGATAAGGAATTTTCTGACGACCAACTTTATATTCGGCTAAATCTTTGCCAGTACCAATATCCATGCCGCGATAAACCTGGCGGCTGTCAGCGCTAATAATTTCGCCGGCCAAAGCGGCTGCCAATTTAACACCTAAAGCTGTTTTACCGCTGCCGGTCGGACCCAAAATAACGACCACCTTCGGCGCAGATAAACTTTTTTTAGCAATTATTATTTTATCGTTTATTTTTTTAAGAGCCATATAGGCGATAATTTATTTAAGCAGCGTTCCTTCCAAACCGAATTTACCAATACTTTCAATCTTAACAGTCACAAAGGAACCAACCAGAGATTTTTTTATTTTGCCGAGGGGATTAACCAAGGTCATCTTATAAGTTCCGGTCTTGCCGTAATATTTATTTTTTTTATTTATACCTTCCAATAAAACAATTTCTTCTCGGCCAATATAAGTGGCGTTATTATCATAAACTCCTTTTTTCAAAATTGCTTCCAATTCAAATTCTCGACGCTGCTTTTCCGCGGCACTAACGCTGTCCTTTAAATTATAAGAAACAGTTCCCGGCCGCGGACTATAACGGGAAATATAGACTAAATCAAACTTTATTTTTTTAAATAGCTTAACAGTGTTTAAAAATTGAGCTCTCGTTTCTCCCGGGAAACCGACAATTACATCAGTGGTAACCGCTATGCCAGGCCTAGCCTTTTTAATTTTAGCCACCAAATCAATAAAATGCGCGACCGTATATTTTCTATTCATCGCTGCCAAAATTTTATCATCCCCCGACTGTACGGCTAAATGAAGATGGGGGCAAATCTTAGAATAAGCGCCAATAATTCCAATTAACTCCGGGCTAACATCTTTGGGGTGGCTGGAAGAAAATCTAATCCAAAAATCTCCAGAAATTTTAGCAATTTTTTCCAATAACTCCGGAAAAGTAACTAACTTATCATGATAACTATTAACATTTTGCGCTATCAGCGTAATTTCTTTATATCCGGCCTTAACTAAAACTTTTATTTCTTTAATTATTTCGGTAGTTGGACGATAAACTTCCCGTCCCCGCGCATAAGGCACAACGCAATAAGAACAAAAATTATTACAACCGTTACCAATCGGCACATAAGCGCTAAATTTACTCTGATACTTAGGAATGATTGATAAATATTTCTCGCCCTGCAAAATTCTTACCTCATCTAAACTTAATTTGGTTTTAATCTGACGTTTTTCTAATAAATTGAAGATATTGGGAATTTCATTAATCGGCATAAACAAGTCCACGCGGTCTTCCAGGCGTTTCATGACATCCGGACGCTTGCTCAAGCAGCCGGTAACAACAATTTTGACTTGGGGATTATATTTTTTAATTTGGTTAACTAAACCATAAAGACGATCTTCAGCTGATTGTCTAATGCTGCAAGTGTTAATAACCACCAAGGCGACGCTTTTAAAATCTTGGCCCGGAACCCAATTTTGGGACTCCAAAAAAGCCGCTAAGCGTTCGCTATCGGCTTTATTCATCTGGCAACCGATGGTAATAATAAAATATTTATTCTTCATATTATTTTTTGTTGGTCGCTGGAATTTCTAAAACTGCTTTTTCCAATTTATACAAACCAAAATTACTATTCATTTTTTTTATCAGCGACATCTTAAGTTCGTAAGGCAAGAGTTTGCGCTCATTCAGGTAATTTACATCCTCTTCCTTCAAATAAAAATTATAATAATAAACTGGATAATAATTAACTAATTTGGAAACCGCGGTCAGCATTTCTGCGTCGGGGATTGTTCCCATAATTACCCGGCGATCAGGAAAGAAAAACTTATCATAATATCTAGTGATAATCACCGAATTATTTTCCGTTAAACTAAAAACGCGTTTAGCGTTATCTTTCTCTGCCAAATTATTATAATAAAGATAAGCTAAACCTTCTTCCGAGCCGTACAAAACGAATAAAATACTAGCAGCGGAAATAATAAGTACTGCCGAGGATTGGATGCCGGCGATAATAATTCTTTTCCAGCGTCTTTTTGGATGGTCGCCGGAAAACATTATCGCTTGTGAAAATCTGGTAATCGCCAACGCGGCAATTGGCATCATCATTAAATAAATTGGCAGCCAATAGCGGGTATAAGAATTACCGATAGTAAACCGATTAGGATCAGGGTTATCGTTAAATTTCCAAGAGCCATAATAAAAAATCAAAATCGCGCTAATAATCGCAAACGCCAAAAAGTAAGCCAAATATTTTTTTTGAAATTTACGAATATTCAAGACCAGAATTATTAGACAGCCCAATAAAAAGGCGCCCAATAAAACCGGAAACATTTCTAAGATATAGTGCCGGGCCATGCCGATGGATTGGTCTTTGTTAAATCCAAAATAAAAAATATTATGATAAATAGTTTCCAAATAAGCGCCATATTTATTATCGCCGCTAAAAAAAGATTGGACCATCTGGGAGCCGGTTTTTGATAAATCATCAAGCGAACGGTTCATTTCGTTATAACCGCCATAAATCGGAGCTGAGTATAGCGCTTGATTAAAATAAGCATTCGGCAAAATCGCCAAAAACAAACCGCACAAGATTAAAATTAATTTAATAATTCCCAGGCGCTTAGCATAAAATAGCCAAACTACAAAAGCAGCTGGAGCTAACCATAAAATTTCTGAGGACCGGGTTATTAGCGCTAAACCAAAAAAAATTCCGCTGATAAACGCCGCCAACATTTGCCACCAAATTTTCAAATCAAGCTTAAAGGTTAAAAATTTCTTATAGACTGAAATTTTAATAGCCTCTGGCGCTTCTTCCGGTTTTTTCTTTCTGTTCCCCGCCGCTAGAACAATAAAATAAACAGCCGTCACTACCAAAACGATAAATAAAACATTATGGAACATGCTCCTAACGGTGTAATAGACATAAACCGGGAAGGTCGCCAATAAAAAAGCGGAAATAAGAGCAATGCGATCAGAAAATATTTTTTTAATCAGGGCATAAAAAATAACTATACCTAGAGCCGCAAAAAATGGCGTTAAAAAAGGAATAACTGCCGAGCCAAAAATTGAACCGATTTCTCCATACATCAAAATTATTCCCAAAAAACTCACCGGTTTCAGCCAGCCGGCATCACTGCGAACACTTCGCGGCATTACCATATTATCGCCAACAATTGCCGCCGCATCAAAATATGCTAAACTTTCTCCCTCGCTAAAACGTTTGGCAAAAAAATAATTGGCAGTTTCATCAGGCGAAGACCATTTAGTATAATCGACGCTTTGAGTAAAATAATTAAAACTAGAGGTCGCCACGAAAAAAACAGCCGCCAAAATAACGACCAGCGCAATATTTATATGAGCTTTAATTTTTATTTTCATCATTTTAATGTTATCCGAAATTGCCAATTTTAGCAAGAATTTGCTATCATATAAACAAAGCTATGGAACACCCAAAACAAGCAAAAATAAGCCAAAACCTTAAGATTCTGGTCGCCTTACTAATATTTTTTAGCGCGGCTGTTTATTATTTTTATCGGCTTGACTCCGGGGGGCTAATAATAACGATTATTTTATCTATAGTTAGCCTAATTTTTTTAAATAAATACCAACTACTCGCTAGCGACAAAAACTTAGATTTAGTTGAAAAAATAAACACCAAGCAGACAAAAATATCAAAAACAGTCATTGTTTATTTAATACTACTGGCGGCCGCGACCTGGGAATTAATCCAGGGTCGTAGCGGACGACCGCTCATATCGCCCTGGGAGGTCGTAAGCAGCCATTTTTTCTGGTTCTATGCTCTCAGTTCCCTAACCCTCATAATTTCGTTAATGAACGCCAAATTGGCTTCAAAAACTAAATTAATATTAATTGGCAGCCATTATTTTTTAAGCTTGTCCGTAGCGGCGATTGTCTACAAAGTCGGATATGGTTTTGACCCCTTCATTCATCAGGCCGCCATGGAAATAATTAACCAAGCGGGGCTTATTTTTCCTAAAACGCCTTATTATCTGGGTGAATATGGGTTCATTATAATTATCCATAAGCTCCTAGGCATTTCTATTTACGCTCTTAATAAATTCCTGGTCCCCTTAGCGGCCGCTTGCTTACTACCGAAAGCGGTTCATCAACTCTCTAAACTTTTAGCCCCTGGCGATGAAGAAAATAATTCCGTAAGTTTTTTAGGAACACTACTGGCCCTTACTTTAAGCCTGCCCCTATTTATTGTCAGCACCCCCCAAAATTTTAGTTATATCTTTGTCATTCTCGCGCTTACTAGCGGTTTGACGCTCCAGAAAAAAACCGAAACTTTAATTTTCTCGCTGGCAGCGGCAGCTATTCACCCTATTTCCGGCATTCCAGTATTAATTTGGAGTGCTTGGCTGATCTTTAAAACTCATTTTCAAACACTACAAATAAAATCGCAAAAAATTATTTCTGCCTTAATTTTATCGGGCGGAGCGCTTGTTTTGCCACTGGCGCTGTTTATAATTAGCGGCGGGAAAACAGTTAATTTAAAATTTAATTTAACAATTCTAGGGACGACTTTGCGAGATATTTTTAGACTAGCGGCTGCTGGCCAAGAAAATTGGTTATTAAATCTGGTATATTTTATTTTTTACAACTATAGACTCTTGGTTATCGCCTTAATCGCCGCCGGAATTATTATCTTTTATCAAAAAAAACAAACTAAACTTTCCGAAAAAGAAAGACATACCATTCGCGGCATTCTCTCAATCAATGCCTCTTTAATTTTAGCTTTTATTTTCAGTACTCAAATAGCTTTTGGGCAAATAATCGCCTACGAGCAGGATGGATATTCTAAACGCATCCTTAATATTATTGTTATTTTTTTCCTGCCCTTTATCGCCCTAGCAATTAATTGGTTAATCGCTAGAATAAGTTCCCAAAAAGAAAATTTGTTAAAATTTATTTGGCTGAGCTTGGCTGTCACCTTTATTACTATCTCCATATACACGGCTTATCCGCGCTTTGATAAATATTTTAACTCTCGCGGCTACAGCACTAGTATTTTTGATTTAGAGGCTGTCCAAAAAATAGCAGTGGAAACTAAACAACCCTATATTGTTCTAGCCAACCAACAGGTTTCTGCCGGCGCGCTAAAACTTTTAGGATTTAATCACTATTTTAAAACCGCCAAAGGCGAAGAAATCTATTTTTATCCGATTCCGACCGGAGGCACTCTATACCAATATTTTTTGGATATGGTTTATAAAAGTCCCGACCGCAAAACCATGTTAAATGCCATGGATACGGCCGGGACTAATGAAGCTTATCTAGTTATCAATAAATATTGGAACGAAAGCGGTAAAATAATTGCCGCTGCTAAATTAAGCGCTGATTCTTGGAGCGTAATCGGTAATAATGAGGTCTTTATTTTCAAATACAAACGCTAGCTTAACGGCTTTCTTGAAAATCCCATACCGGTCCCACAGATATTACTTTATTACCTTGAGATTCATGAACTAAAACTTTTAATCTTATTTTTTCTAAACTCTCTTTAATCGTGGCTTTACTTGGAGAAGTAAGAGACAAGACTCGGCTAGCCCGAGTTTTTTGATCAACGGTGAACTTCCTGGCAAAGTCGGTAATAGTTGCGCTGTCGCGCTCGTCAAGCTCTTCCGAGGTCAGCTCTTTAATAATAATCTCGCGGATATCTTTCAAATCATTATCAATGTCTTGAAGATTTTTAGCGGCTGAATTAAGTTCTTCGTTAAGACGAAGGGCGGTAAACATCTGCGCCAGCATATTATTAGTCGCGATTAATTCATTTATTAATGGCAAATTCGGTTCCACGTAAACATTTTCATTATACTGAGAAAAATTTCCCAGGCTCTGTCCGGTGAAAACCGGAGTTACTGAGAACTTTTCCAGCGGCAGCTGCAAATTAACCCAAGCAGCGGAAGCGGTTTCTAAATTTTGTGTCGACCACTGGTTGGAAGCGGCAAAAATCGGCATTTTTTTAGAATCCAAATTTAACACCGATTTCATAATACTTAAGGTCGACCAATAATTAGAGGTGTGCCACAACGAAACGTCGCTGAGCCCAGCAACTAAGCCGGCGGCTTCTTTTTGATAATTAGTATATCTAGTATTTTTATCAAAGACCGAATTGCCAGCGAGCGGATAGATCAAATTTATAATATCCAGAGAAAAGCCATTGCAGCGTCGGATAGTTTTTTGATAATCACAAGCAGTAACGTCGCCGACCACCTTGCTTGAAGTCCCCTGATAATTACCGACTAAAGGCCAGGTCAAACGATTAAAAATATAATCGTTAGGCCAATAAGATTCAGCTAACATCTTAAACCCAATTGTTGGCCGAATACTGGCGTCGGTCTTACTGATTGCCCCCTGAATGGTTTTGTAATCGTGAGCAAAAAGTTGGTTTTTTAATTTTTCTAAATTAGCCGCCGCCTCCGGGTTACTATCGGCAAACAAATCATCAACGCTATAATTATCACCGAACAAGGCCACTAGCGAATCATGATAATTAACATAATCTATTTCATCGCGCAAACCCTTAAAGAAGGCCATGAGTTTATATATTTTTGCCCAACGATTTTTTAAGTCGGGGCGGCTGGAAAAATCGGTACTTATTAAGCTAGCGGCAATCATACTTAAGCGCCAATCTTCTTTATCTAAAAGACAACTAGGGCAAGCGCTGCTTTGATATTCTAAAGGAAAAGTGGAACTAAGCCATTTAGTCGCCAAATAAAAATTATTAAGCTTGGCGTCGATTTTATACTCGGCCGGAACATTGAAATCAGCGTAATTTTTTTTATAAAGCAAATTAGGAGATTTAACATTTTGCCTACCTTCCTTAATTAAAGCCAGTTCCTTGGCAACGTCATCCTTTAAATAAGGAGGAATAGTTAAATAAAATCTTTCCACATCACCGGCGCTAAATTTGCTTTTACTATCAATGGCTCCTTGAGGTGATATCTGATCAGCATCCGGTTTTAAAAGCTCTAAAGAAACAGCAAAGAAGGCCATCTCCAAGCGTTGCCCCTCTAAAATTGAATCATTAATGTCGCCGATTGAAGCTAATCTGTTTTCGTAGCGATTCTTGGCTAAATTATAAAGTTCTTTGTTAATCAGCCATAGATTATCATAAAAAATATTGCTTTCAATATCTTTAAAAACACTTTTAAGCGTGTTTTGATAGTAATAAATTAAAAAATCAGAAGTAATTAAAACCGGGATTTGCTTTTCATCCAAACGTTGATATATAGAATAAAAATCATTAGCCTCATTCTGCCAAGGATTATCAACGACCGCAAACCCGCTATTATTTAAGCTATTTATTCCCGGCTCCAAATCCAACTTACGCGATAAATCGTAATAATTCATGCCGTCTTTTTTAATATTAAGCGGCAAAGCATAATCTTCTATTTTAAAATCCAAATTATTATCGGGAGCCTTGTAAAAATCGGTAAAAGCTAAATACTCGACCGCTAAATTTGATAAAGTGGAGGAAGCGGAAGAGGAGGCAGTGCCGTCAGGATTATTCAAATCCGGTAATGTGCTTGAAGAATTAAAATTATTTTCGGAAGTGGTTGTGGCTGTCGGTTCTAAAGGCACCTGTGGCTCAACTTGATATTTTTTAACGATTAAAAAAATCGCAAGCGCCAAAACAAGCACTGCCAAAACCAGGGAGACAATCAAAATTATTTTCTTGATTGGTCTCTTTGATTCCGGGTCGGACGGCTCGGGCGAAAATTGGTATTGCTTTTCCTGTTCAGGCGAAATAACAATTGGTTGTTCAGAAAACATATTTTTATTTCAAATATTTATATTTGTTATTTAAATGCTCATCGTAAGTTTTAGCATAATAAATATTTTTACCATCAAGACTAGTTAAAAAATAATTATAATCCGTTTTAATCGGATAAATTGCGGCCTCTAAAGCTCTAAGCCCGGGGTTGCAAATCGGCGTTGGCGGCAAACCTTTATACTTATAACTATTATAAGGGGAGTCCACCTCCAAATCAGAACCAGAATGAGCCGGATTGCTATCATTTAATAAATATGAAAGCGTGGCGTCTGATTGTAGGGCCTGACCAGTCTTTAGGCGCCCCCAAAAAATATCAGAAACAATCCGCGCATCTCTATTTTCCGAATCAGCATAATTAATCAAGGCTTCCTTTTCTATCAAAGAGGCCATAATCACAATTTCGTAAATTGTTTTGCCTTGAGCCGCAATATCAGCGCGCATTTGTGAAGTCAGTTTATTGTCAAAATTACTTAACATTTTATAGACGATGTCTGTAGTGGAAGCATCGGCGTAAACTCGATAGGTATCAGGAAAAAGAAAGCCTTCCAGGCTATAATAATTCGGCTTGTCTTGCAAAAAACTAAACTTATCGGAAAAATCTAGCGGCCTATCCGAGTTTTTAAGGGTACGATAATCTAACTTGGAAATACCAATAACTTTGTCTAAATCTTCACGAGACCATTTTCCAAAAGAAAGCAGATAACTATCAACATCCTCGACAGTCCAGCCCTCCAAAATTTTAATAGTTTCTTCCGGCCGATAAACTACATCGCTGGGTTTTTGGCGTTTCTCGCGAACGTCTATCCAATTTTCAATAAACGTCGGCAGATAAGTTTTATTCTTTTTAACGACTTCGCGATAAAATGGTTTTACCAAAAGAGCCAGCACTAAAATAATAGCGGCAACGAGAATCAATTTTAATGTTAAGGACTTATCCATAATTATTTTTTAGAAGCCAGCTTGGCTTGTTCATCCAGCTTGGCTTTCTCCGCCTTTAAAATGGCGGCGCGAGCAATTAACTCCGAACTAGCTCTAATTTTTTTACCCAAGCCATCAACCATCTCAATTCCAAATTTTTTACAAATCGGATATTCAGGCACATCGCCGATACTATGGCGATCGCCACCGTTAGCAAAAATATTCGGCTTAATTTTGGTTAACGAGCGGCACACGGTTTTATCTCCATCAATTGATAAAAAAACCTCATCAACTCCTTTTAGGGCGCCAATAACTCTCATTCTATCGGCTTCTGACATAAAAGGGACGCTACCTTTAAGTTTTACTTGCTTATCATTATTAACAATAACCACTAACCTATCTCCCAGCTTAGCTGCTTTAGCAATCATATCTAAATGGCCAACGTGAAGCGGATTAAAATAGCCGGAAACAACAACTACGACCGGCTTTTTATTAGATGCTTTTTTAACAGTAATCATATTTAAGGAATTTATTTTTAATGATTATATTATAGCAAAAAATTGGATAGATTAAAACAAAAAGCAGGGGTTTATTTATCGCCTTATTTAGGGTAAAATGAGGATATAATAAAAATATATGACTATTATCCAATCCCTTATTCTCGGCTTAATTGAGGGTTTAACGGAATTTCTGCCAATTTCTTCAACGGCGCATCTGATTATTACTGCCAATTGGTTAAAAATACCAGATTCAGAATCCCTAAAAAGCTTTCTAATTGCCATTCAATTAGGAGCAATTTTGTCGGTAGCAGTTTTGTATGCCAAAACCATCATTAAAAGTCCCAAATTGATTTGGAAAATTGCCGCCGCCTTTATCCCGACCTCTATTATCGGCCTCGCGGCTTATAAGCTTGTAAAGGGTTATCTGATGGAAAGCCTGCCAATAATTGCCGGGGCGCTCATTATAGGCGGCTTAATTTTGATTATTTTGGAAAAATATTTTTCTAAAAAGGCGCTAACAAGCACTGTTATTAAACAACCGAACGAAGCCGAGCTGAGCGCTATTACCTACCGCCAAGCAGCTATTATCGGCGCTTACCAAGCTCTAGCTGTTGTTCCCGGAGTCTCTCGCTCCGCGGCGACCATTATGGGTGGCTTATCATTAGGCATCTCTCGCAAAAATATCATTGAATTTTCCTTTTTACTGGCCATGCCGACCATGTTGGCTGCTACCGCCTTTGATTTATATAAAAATCCCCCGATATTAAGTAACCAGGAGATTATCGTTTGGGCGTTGGGTTTTGTGATGGCTTTTATAACCGCAATTTTGGGAATTAAATTCTTTTTGCACTATATTCAAAAAAATAACTTTATTATTTTTGGCTGGTATAGAATTGTAGCCGGATTAATTATTACCGCTTATATATTATTATAATTTACCCAAAAAAATTTCCCGCAAAAAAACCGCTTTATGGGCGGTTTTTAAATCCAGTTTAATTTTTAGAGTTAAACTTGTTGAGCCAGAACTTCCTGTGGAGCGATAAAGCCATTTACTTTTACCAAGCCGTCATAGTCAGCCGCAATTTCTTCAGCCATCTTAGTTAACTGTTCATATTGAGCTTCATCTTTAGCGGAAATAATAAGATAAAAAGGATTCTCTTTATCAAATCTTTTTCCAAAAGAATGGTCACCCAGAGCAATGCCAATTAAAGCTTTGGCTTCGGTTTTCTGATATTCAGCACTTAAACCAAAATGAGCTGCCGAGCTAATAAATTGGCCCGGGAAACCCTCTAAATCGGCGACATTAAAGCGACCAGTTCCCTCTAAAACAAGCGTACGCTCATTATGGATAGGTGAAGTAAATTCATCGTGGTGAACTTCACGATAAGCATTGCCGGTATCAGCCACTAATTCTTTGGCTTTTTGATAACCATAATTATCACTGTCCGGACCCGGATGAGCAATGCCAGCAGCACCGCAATTTTCGTGGCCAGTAATAGTCAGCCCTTGCTCTTTAATTGCTTTAACTAAAATCTCGCGATCTTCAGAATTAAGCAATAAGCCCTCTCCAGCCAAAGCCAATTTCCCTAAATGGGAATTAACTCGGCCGTCAGAACATTCAAGGCAAGTTAGTTTATGGGCAAAAGCCTCTTTAAAGCCAGGAAGCGCAAATAATTTTTCTTGAAAACCTTCTCCGGCTTTCAGCGCTTCAATCAACTCATTTTTTTGGCCCTTCTCCCATTCTTTGTTAAATAACTCGTCATGATTTTCATGACCTTCATCATGTTTGTCCATTTTTTCAGTTTTGATGTGATTAAACATATTTTTTTCTCCAAACATATTTTTATTTTCCTGGATTTACATTTTTAAGGCGGCGCCACTTATTAAGAGCGCGTTCGCGGGCCAATTCCTTTTCAATCTTAGCGGCGATATTGGTAAATTGAACATCATCAACATTTTTGGCTTCTTCCTTAAGTTTCTCAGCCTTCTCTCTAGCCTCTTTAATCCGCGCCTCATCAAGTTCTTCCGCTCTTTCGGCTGTATCAGCCAAAATAACAACCTTGTCTTTCATGACCTCCAAAAATCCGCCAGAAACCGCCATAATCTCCACGACGTTATCTGCGCGCTTAATCTCAATAACTCCTGGTTGCAAAATAGAAACCAGGGGAATATGATCCGGAAGCACTGTTATTTCTCCGCTGGCAGTTGGCACAGTAATTTGTAAAATTTCCTGTTTAAGAACCACCTTCTCCGGAGTAACAATTTCAAATTTTATTGTCTTAATAGACATAAATTATTTTTTGACGTTTAAATCTTCAATCCCACCGATCATATAGAAATCGTCTTCACTCTTATCATCATACTTACCAGCTAGAATCTCATTAAAACTACGAACAGTATCGGCCAATTTAACATATTTACCGGAACGGCCAGTAAACTGTTCGGCTACGAAGAAAGGTTGAGACAAAAATTTCTGAATTTTACGAGCACGCGCTACAATCACTTTATCCTCTTGAGATAATTCTTCCATACCCAAAATAGCAATGATATCTTGTAAATCTTTATAACGCTGTAAGATTTTTTGGACACCGCGAGCCGCCTCATAATGTTCTTGGCCAACAATTTTAGGATCTAAAATAATTGAAGAAGAATCCAAGGGGTCAACGGCCGGATAAATACCGAGTTCGGACAAAGAGCGCGATAAAACTACAGTTGAATCCAGGTGTCCGAAAGTAGTAGCTGGAGCTGGATCGGTTAAATCATCGGCCGGAACATAAACCGCCTGAATAGAAGTGATAGAACCATTTTTAGTAGAGGTGATTCTTTCTTGAAGTTCACCCATTTCGGAAGCTAAAGTTGGTTGATAACCAACGGCGGAAGGCATGCGACCTAAAAGCGCGGATACCTCGGAACCAGCTTGAGTAAAACGAAAGATGTTATCTACGAAAAATAAAACGTCTTGATTTTTTTCATCACGGAAATATTCAGCAATTGAAAGACCGGACAAAGCGACGCGGGCGCGTGATCCTGGTGGTTCATTCATTTGACCGAAGACCATAGATACTTTATCAATAACGCCTGATTCTTTAAATTCGTTATACAAATCATTACCTTCACGAGTACGTTCACCAACACCAGCAAAAACGGAATAGCCGCCATGCTCGGAAGCAATATTATGAATTAATTCTTGAATAACAACCGTTTTACCAACACCGGCACCACCGAACATGCCGACTTTGCCACCTTTAACAACTGGACAAACGAGATCAATAACCTTAATGCCAGTTTCTAAAATTTCTAGACTATTAGATTGATCAATAAATTTTGGTGCCGCCCGATGAATAGGATATTTCTTTTCAGTTTTAACTTCAGGGCCACCATCAACCACGTCTCCTAAAACGTTAAAAATACGGCCTAAGGTTTCTTGACCGACTGGCACGGAAATCGCCGCACCCGTGTCATGAACTTTATCGCCGCGTTTCAAACCGTCAGTGGAACCCATGGCCACACAGCGGACAATATTGGAACCAATATGCTGTTCAACCTCTAAAGTCAGCTTATCACCTTTTAATTCCAAGGTTAAAGCGTTATAGATTTCTGGCAGTTTGTTTTCAAAATAGACATCGACGACAACGCCGATAACCTGTTTAATAATACCTTCATTTTTCTGTTTGTCGCTCATATTATTTAAATTATTTATTCTGCTAAAGCATTGGCACCAGCGGAAATTTCCGCGATTTCTGCGGTAATACCGGCCTGGCGAACTTTGTTATAAAATAAGGTTAATTCACTCACCATATCACTAGCCGCTTCAGTCGCCTGATGCATCGCACTCATACTGGCGCTGTGTTCTGAAGCATTGGCTTCTAAAAACGCTTGGTATAGCTGAATCTCTAATAAACGCGGAATCATTTTATCTAAAACTTCGGAAGCTGATGGTTCAAAGGTATATTCATAAACATAATCGCCCGCACTTAAATGTTTTTCTTCCTTAGCGGCAATCAGTTCCGGCGTTACTCCCACTTTAGATTCGTCGCTGATAACTCCCAAATATTCATCAACCTTTTCTATTTCAATCGGCAATAATTGCTTAACGCGCGGCACTTGTTTGGCGGCACTGACAAAATCAGTATAAGCAACTAAAATTTTGTCATATTTACCAGACTGATAATCATCCAAAACCATTTTAACGAGTGGGTAAATTTCCCGGGCATCCGTTAAAATATCGCTCTTTTCAAACTCTGCGGCAATCTCATAATTCTGATTACGAATAATTGTTCCCTTCTTGCCGTTTAAAATAAAATCGGTTGGAATTGGGTGTTTGACAATTGATTCTTTAGCTTTAGCAATGACCGCCGAATTATAAGCCCCGCACATTCCGCGGTTAGAAGTAATTAAAATAATAGCGGCTTTAGAAACTTTGGCGCGCGGCAATAATAAAGGATGCAAGTTCTCATTTTTGCTCTTAGAAATTTCTGCCAAACGCAAAACCGTCTCCCAGCTTAAATTAGCATAAGTACGAGTTTTTAAAACGGCTTCAATTGCCTTGCGCATTTTGGCCGCTGCCACCATTTCCATTGCCTTAGTAATTTTTTTGGTGCTGGAAACGGATTTAATGCGTCGGGATATTTCCTTGGTCTTGGCCATACTTACTTAATTAAATAATCAACCGTCACTTTATAATCTTCAATTAATTTCTTCAATCCGGCCTCTACTTCTTCGTCTAATTCTTTCTTAACATCAATTAATTTCAAAACCGCATCGTTTAAGTCGGCATATTTATATAAAGCAGCCTCAAATTCGCGGATGCGTTCTACCGGAACATTATCCATAAACCCATTAATCAGAGCATAATAGGCTAAAACCTGTTTAGCGACTGACAAGGGCTGATACTGGTCCTGCTTAAAGATTTCGTATAATCTTTGGCCGCGTTCCAATTTCTTTTTAGTTTCTGGATCTAAGTCAGAACCAAACTGAGCAAAAGCGGCAAGTTCACGATATTGAGCCGCTTCCAAACGCATCTTACCAGCTACTTTTTTCATCGCTTTGATTTGAGCACTAGAGCCGACACGAGAAACCGACAAACCAGCATTAACCGCCGGACGATTACCTTTATAAAACAAATCTGGTTCCAAGAAAATTTGACCATCAGTAATAGAAATAACGTTGGTCGGAATATAGGCCGATAAATCGCCAGCCTGGGTTTCAATAATTGGTAAAGCAGTAATAGAGCCGCCGCCGAAATCTTTATTCAATTTACAGGCACGTTCTAATAAACGAGAATGGAGATAAAAAACATCACCTGGGTAAGCTTCGCGTCCCGGAGGGCGACGTAACAGTAAAGAAATTTCACGATAGGAAACAGCGTGCTTAGATAAATCATCATAAATAATCAAAACGTCTTCACCTTTATCCAAAAAATACTCGGCCATCGCGCAGCCGGCGTAAGGGGCAATATATAGCAAAGAAGCGGGGGTGGAAGCACCAGCTAAAACAATGGTGGTATAGTCCATGGCGCCAGCTTCCGTTAATTTAGTAACGATATTGGCAACTTTAGATTCTTTCTGACCAATGGCTACATAAACGCATTTCATGTTCTGGCCTTTTTGATTGATAATAGTATCAACCGCAATCGCTGTTTTTCCTAATTGACGGTCGCCAATGATCAATTCTCTCTGACCACGACCAATTGGAATCATGGCGTCAATCGCTTTAATTCCAGTCTGAACCGGTTCTTTAACAGAAGCGCGAGTGATAACACCCGGAGCAATTTTTTCTACCGGATAAAATTTAGTAGTTTCAATTTTACCTTTACCATCAAGCGGTTCACCGAGCGGATTAACCACGCGGCCAATCATATTCTCACCGACCGGAACCTCCAAAATTCTTTTGGTAGCGACTACTTCGTCGCCCTCTTTAATAACGGTAAAATCTCCCAAAATAATGGCTCCGACTTGGCTCTCTTCCAAATTCAAGGCCACACCAGTAATTTCACCTTTTTCCGTTTTAAAAATTAAAATTTCACTCATCATCGCTTCCGCCAAACCAGAAACCAGCGCGATACCATCGGAAACTTTCAAAACTTTACCGACCGATTTTTCGCTCACTTCGGCCTTAAAGCCGGATATTTCTTCCTTTAGCTGTTCAACAATGAAATCCTTTGTAGTTGACATACGTTTATGCTAAATTTATTTTTAATTACTAATTTTATTTTTAAGGCTATTCAAACTATTTTTCAAACTGCCATCTAAAACTTTAGAACCATATCTTAAAATGAAACCGCCAATAATTTCCGGATTAATTTCTGTGGCTAAAATAATTTTTTTAGCGCCGGTCTGCTGCTTAAGATAGGTAGCGACTGTCTCACGAATAGCGGCCGAAAGTTCACGAGCACTGGAAAGGGTAGCCTCTACTTCTCCATGATCTTTATTCCAAAGTTCATTAAAGGCTTCGCTGATAGCGTCCGCCTTATTTAAATCATGATTTTTCCCCAAAACAGCAACAAAACTTTTAATAATTGTTTTGGCTTCTTTTTCCGATTTGTCAGCCACTAAATCAAATAAAGCGGCGGCATATTGAGAAACAGATATTTTCATAAATCTACTTAAGCAATTTACTAATAAATTCCTGGTCTTTAGCGCCAGTCATTTTTTCCGCTAATAATTTTTCAACCGTTAAAATAACCAAGTCGGCAACTTCTTTTTTTATTTCTTTAAGCATTTCTGCTTTTTCACTAACCAATTTAGCTTTCTCCTGGCTTATAACTTGGGCGACCTCCTCCTTTGCTTTAACAACCAAGGCGGCTTTTCGTTCTTCGCCACGTTTATCAGCTTCTTCAATTATTAAATTAGCTTGCTTTTTAGCAGCGGCAATAATATCAGCCTGCTCTTTTTCGGTTAATACTAAGCGCTTTTCAATGGCGTCAGCATCCTTCAAGCTTTTATCAATCTTTGCAGAACGCTCGGTCATTATTTTAACTAAAGGCTTAAAAGCAAAGAAGTATAAAACTGAAAAGACAATGGCAAAATTTACCAACTGTGCAATTAACAATTGGACATCGACGTGGAAAGTTGAAACTAATGATTCCATATTTATTTTTTATAATAATCTAGCGCTTTCTCCCGAAAATTTCAGGAGAAATCCGTCAAAATATTATTTGATACTGAAAGCGATAACGAGCGCATAAATGGCAACCGCTTCCGCGAAAGCCGCTACCAAAAGCATCGGTACTAAAATTTTACCAGCTGCTTCTGGATTGCGTCCAATAGCTTCCATAGCTTTAGCACCGATAAAACCGATACCTAGAGCCGGACCGATAGAACCCAAGCCGATAGCCAGGGCTTTAGCTAACATTACATTTTCCATAATTTTATTAGCCGGACGAAAGGTGTATTATTGTTTTCGCCCCGCTGTTTATTTAAAATTTTAATTAATGTTCTTCTGCTGTCGTGTTAATTGTTAAATATGTTAAAATCAACATCGCAAAAATAAGCGCCTGAATCAGGCCGACCAAAACTTCCAAAAACATAAACGGAATCGGAACTCCATAAGCTAAAATAGCTGACATCGAAGCCAGCAATACTTCTCCCGCAAAGACATTACCGAATAAACGAAAAGAAAGACTGGCAACCTTAGCCAATTCCCCGATAATTTCAATTAAGCCGACAAAAGCTTTTATCGGATTAACTAAAATAATCATCGGATCCTTCATAATTTTCTTCGGTATTTCTAAAAAGGCTTTAATGTTTATGAACTTATTTAAATATTTCCACCAGCCGATAGCCAGTACTCCCATGATATGACTCAAAACAACACCTAAAGTCGCGAGCGCCAAGGTAGTATTTAAATCAGCGGTGCCGCCGCGCAAATAAGGAATAAATATTTTTTCATCACCGTGAGCAGCAATTTGACCGATGGAACCGACTCCTGGGAGTAACCCCATCCAATTGTTAATAAGAATAAAAAAGAAAAAGGCTAAGACCACGGGCGCAAATTTTAAAGATTTTTTGCGGTCGCCAGTGACACCATCAAAAATTCCCAAAAATCCCTCAATAATAATTTCCATCGCATTCTGCAGACCGGTCGGGACTTTCTTTAAATTACGTCTGATAGTAATTGCTAAAATAGCAATAATAATTAAAGCAAGAGTTGAAGTCGCTAAAGCATTGGTAACCGGAAAACTACCGATATGAGCTATCGGCTCGGCAAATAAAGTATTTTCATGAATTACTTCATCAGTATTTTCGTGAACGGTACTCTCGGTATTTTCTTGGATAATATTCTCTGCTCCCATTTTTTTGGAATTAACTTATTTTTTTTCTTCTTTATTTTTAGCGTATTCGTCTTCAATTTTCTTAAATTCTTTCATGGCATTTTTAACCAAACCGTACATAGAAACCACAAAACTTAAAGCCACGGTAGCCAGGAAAAGCCAGGGCTCAGTGTTGAATCTGATATCCAGCCATTTTCCTAAAAATACGCCGATAAGCACCGGAAAAGCAATCCAACCAGAAATTCTAGCCATGATTTTCAGGGCCAAGCTCCAAGTGTCATTTTTCATATTTTTAGCTTATTTTGAGCCATCTTCCTTATAACGCAGAAAACAATAAATGTCAACCCTCCAATTTTTCAAAAATTTTGGGAAAATGGCCAGATTATATCCTAAAAAAGGCTCTAGCGGTCGCGGTGGTAATTTCGGCGACTTTTTCTAATTTTATGCCCTTAATTTCCGCTATTCTAGCGGCGACATATTGGACTAAAACCGGCTCATTTCTCTGGCCCCGATAAGGTTCTGGGGTCATATATGGTGTATCTGTTTCGACCATTATCTTCTCCAGCGGCGTTTTTCTGATTAAATTGTCCCATTGTTGACTAAAGGTAATAAGCCCCGTAAAGGAGATAATTAAGCCAAGATTAAAGTATTTCCAGGCTAAATCTTCATCACCAGAGAAACAATGGATAACTCCCCAGGGGCGATCGGTTGGCAATAAATGACCGTATTCCTTTTTAAAATCTTGTAAAATTTCCAATAAATCGTCATGCGCTTGCCGACAATGAATAATCACTGGCAAATCTAAATTTTGTGCCAAAACTAATTGTTGGGCAAAAACTTCTTGTTGTTTCTTCTTTATCGCCGTTATATCTTGGGTAGGGTCTAAATGATAATAATCGAGGCCAATTTCGCCAATAGCAACCACTTTTTCAAATTTAGCCAGCTTTTCATAACTACCATAGTTAAACTCTTCGGCTCGCGGCGTAAAACTATATTCGCCATTTTCGTCGTCATCATTTTCAATTAAACCTTCTTGCAAATGAACCGGATGCAAACCGATGGCGGCATAAACGCCCTTTTCATACTTATTAGCATAGTTCAAAGCACGGTTAGAGGTTTTAAATTCTGAGCCAACCAAAACCATCCAAGTCTCGTTGTCCAAAGACCGGCGAATAACCGCATCTGCATCATCTCTGAAGGCGGCAAAATTAACATGAGCATGGGTGTCAATAATCATAAATCCTCTTAAAATCAAGTAAAAAACGCGAAAAATCGCGCTTTTTAACTTTTAAACCTAAAAATTTTATTCTGTTTTTGGAGCTTCGTTGTTGTTGGCAGCAGGAGCTTCCGGGCTAGAAACCGGGGCTTCAGGAGCAGACATTGGAGCCGTAGCTTCCTCACTCTTCTCTTCTTCGTGATTATGGCAACAATCTTCACCTTTGTGACAGCAATCTTCACCTTTATGGCAGCAACAATCTTTAGCGCCAAAAAGTTTCTTAAACCAATTACTCATAGTTTTGTTTGGTTAAAATAATAAACACTCTTATTTTAGCATTTTTAAGCTAAAAGTCAATGAAATCAAGGTCTTAAATATCCAGCTCGTCTAGTAGATTTTTTTGTTTTCGGCTAAGGTTGGACGGTATTTTTACTATTATTTTAACAAAGTGGTCACCAATACCACGACTATGTAATTTTATAATTCCCTTTTCTTTTAACTTGAAAATAGTGCCCGATTGCGTGCCGGCAGGAATTTTTAGTTTTAATGGTCCATTTACCGTTTCAATATCAATTTTATCACCAATAATCGCCTGCTTAATACTAATTGTTTCCTCAGTTTTAATATCATAGCCATCGCGAATAAATTTGGAATGTGTTGAAATTTTAACACGCAGATATAAATCGCCGGCCGGTGCTCCTTTCTGACCCGCCTCTCCCTGGCCGCTTAAGCGAATGGATTCACCATTATTAATACCGGCCGGAATTCTAACTTTTATTTTAACTTGTTCATGATGAACTCCGGAACCGCTGCATTGTGTACATTTTTGACTATAGAGCTGGCCTTCGCCCTCACAATGAGGACAGGCTGATTGAGTTTGAATATTTCCCAAAATTGTTCTTTGCAGACGAGCTATTTTACCGGTCCCACGGCAATTAGTACAGGTTTCAACTTTTGCTCCTGGTTCATAGCCTTGGCCATGACAGTGATTGCAAATAATATTTTTAGAAAAGCGAATTTCTTTTTCTAGACCAAAAACCGCCTCTTTAAAATCTAAATTTAAGTTTAATTCTAAGTCGCGGCCACGAGTCTGACGTTTAGCGCCGCCGCGCGAAGCACCACCGCCAAAACCAAAAATATCGCCGAAACCGCCGAACATCTCGCTTAAATCTTCAAAGTCCATATTAAAGCCGCCGCCATTTTGAAAACCGGAAAAGCCGCCATAATTGGCGCCACCGGCTTGGCCATTTTGAAAAGCGGAGCCAAATTGATCGTATTGTTTTCTTTTTTCAGGATTACCTAAAACTTGATAGGCCTCATTATACTCTTTAAATTTTTCGGCGTCCCCGCCTTTATCTGGATGATGCTCATGCGCTTTTTTACGAAAAGCGATTTTGATTTCATCGGGACTGGCACTTTTGGAAACACCTAATATATCGTAATAATCTTTGGACATAATTTATTTATTCAACAAGTTGCCCCTCTTAATTAGAGAGGCAACCAAAGAATAAGCAAACTTATTTATTCTCCTCTACTTCACCCTCAACAACATTATCGTCCTTTTTTTCACCTTCACTCTTGGCGTCGCCGGCAGGATTAGCGCTGCCAGCTTCGGCTTGCGCTCCCGCTGGTCCCGCTCCCGGAGCGCCCGCTCCTGGCTGTTGATACATCGCGGCACCAATCTTCTGAGCAACAGTATTCAATTCTTCCATCTTCTTTTTCATATCCTCCAAGTTGCCACTCTCCTTAGCTTTCTTAAGGGCCTCAACTTTTTCTTCCAGTTCTTTTTTATCTTCAGCCTTCATTTTATCGCCAGACTCTTTCAGCATTTTCTCAGTCGTAAAGACTACGACTTCGGCCTGATTTTTTATTTCCACTTCTTCCTTTTTCTTCTTATCTTCTTCGGCGTGCAATTCGGCTTCTTGCTTCATCTTTTCAATTTCTTCTTTAGATAAGCCAGAAGAGGCGGTAATGGTAATTTTTTGTTGTTTGTTAGTGGCTTTATCAGTCGCGGAAACATTTAAAATACCGTTGGCGTCTAAATCAAACTTTACTTCCACTTGCGGAATGCCACGCGGAGCAGATGGAATGCCGTCTAAAATAAAACGTCCTAAAGTTTTATTATCAGCGGCCATCGGTCTTTCGCCCTGAACAATATGAATTTCGACGCTAGTCTGGCCATCGGCCGCGGTCGAGAATACTTGGGATTTAGAAGTTGGGATAGTAGTATTTTTTTCAATGAGCGGCGTGGCAATACTGCCTAAAGTTTCAATGCCTAAAGTAAGTGGAGTGACATCTAGCAATAAAACATCCTTAACATCACCTTGCAAAACTCCGGCTTGAACAGCTGCGCCCATAGCTACTACTTCATCCGGATTAACGCTCAAGTTCGGCTCTTTGCCAAAAAATTCTTTAACTTTTTGTTGGACTAAAGGCATGCGAGTCATACCGCCAACCATTAAAATCTCATTAATATCGCCGATTTGGAAACCAGAATCGTGAATCGCCTGACGGCAAGGTTCAATTGTCTTCTCAATTAAATCAAGAACTAAGGCCTCTAATTTAGAGCGAGACATTTTCATTACTAAATGTTTCGGCCCGTTAGCATCGGTAGTAATAAAAGGCTGATTAATTTCCGTTTCTTGAGAAGTCGATAATTCAATCTTGGCTTTTTCGGCTGCCTCTTTAATTCTTTGTAAAGCGAGAGCATCTTTAGATAAATCAATTCCTTGGTCACGCTTAAACTCTTCAATAATCCAATTAATAATTCTTTGATCAAAATCTTCACCGCCCAAATGGGTATCACCATTGGTTGATTTAACTTCAACGGTATCAGCGGAAATATCAAGGACAGAAACATCAAAAGTACCGCCGCCTAAATCATAAACGGCAATTTTCTGACCATTCTTCTTATCAAAACCATAAGCCAACGCGGCCGCGGTCGGTTCGTTAATAATACGCTTAACATCTAAACCGGCAATTTGACCGGCATCTTTAGTTGCTTGACGCTGAGAGTCGTTAAAATAGGCTGGAACGGTAATAATCGCTTCAGTAATTTTTTCTCCCAACTTGGCTTCCGCGTCAGCCTTTAACTTTGACAAAACCATCGCCGAAATTTCTTGCGGCGTATAATCCTTGTCGCCCATCGTAACTTTCACACCCTCGCCAGCCTGAACGATTTTATAAGGCGCATTTTTTAAATCGCGTTGAACTTCTTCTTCGCCAAAATGACGGCCGATTAAACGTTTAACCGCATAAACCGTATTTTCGGGATTAATAACCGCCTGTCTTTTAGCAGCCGCGCCGACAATTCTTTCTCCATTTTTAGAAATGGCGACGACCGACGGGGTTGTCCGATTACCTTCAATGTTTTCAATGATTTTAGGAACGCCGCCCTCCATGATTGCCATGGCGGAGTTGGTCGTCCCTAAGTCAATTCCTAAAATTTTTGCCATATTTTTTATTTTTATAATTAGTTAATTACTAACTGATTATCGACCCCGAATAATTCAGGGTCGAAATATCAATCACCAATTATTTTTTTGTTTGAATCTTGATAGATTTTGGTTTGACTTCGGCGGCCTTAGGAATATTAATCTTTAAGACACCACCCTCGTTAACAGCGCTAGCTTTATCGCCATCAACTTTGGTCGGCAAAGGAATGGAGCGATAAAAAGAGCCGCGGCGAATCTCTTGGCGATAATAATTTTTATCTTCCACTTCGCTCTTTTTTTCACTTTCACCTTTGATACAGAGGACATTGTTTTCAATAGAGATATCAACCTTATCCGGATCGATTCCGGCCAGTTGTGTTTCAACAACAATATTATCCTGGTCCTCGTACATATCAACCGCCGGCGTAAAGCCGAATTGATTGCCGCGAACGGTCGGCAACATGGATTCAAAAGTCTTATCCATGTCGTCGAATTCTGAAAAGAATGGAGTCCATTTTATTAAAGACATAGACTTAATATTTCTTTCCTTAAAACTGGCATCACTTACGACCAGTGGATAAAGAAAGATTAAAAATTAATTTATTTGACAATTACTTTGGCCGGTCTAATAACCCGACCGTTTAACATGTATCCCGGCATAACTTCTTTATCAACCGTTTCCCCCGTGCCATCCATAGCCTCCATGGTATTATGATCAAACTTTTCACCAACAGTCTTAATTTCCATGACTCCTTTAGATTCCAAAACATCCTTAAACTGTTTTAAAACATAACGCACGCCGACGGCCCAAGGGTTATCATTATCCTCTTCTTTTAGGCCCAATAAGGAAAGTTTGAGATGGTCATAAACCGGCAAGATATCCTGTAAAAAGTCTTGAAGCGCATATTTTATGGAATCTACCTTGTCTTTAGCACTTTGTTTTAAAAGATTATGGTAATCGGCTAAAGCTCGCTTATACTGATGTTCTAGAGATTCTGGAGCATCGTCAGGAGCGGATAAAAATTCAAAACGCGCTTTTTTAACTCCCTTAATTTCAACTTCTTCCAAAAACATTTTTTTGGGACGAACCCAAATCTTAGATTCATTCTTAATGTCTTGATAAACAACTTGCTCCTCCTTAGTTTCTGAATTAAGTGCTTCGTTTAAAATCCGATATTCGCTACCTTTATAGTGGCGATAAATTCCTTTTTTTAACTCTTCCATATTTTTATTCAAATTTCTTTTTAATAAATTCCGCGAGTGCCAAATTATGGCCATAGTCCATGCGCATCGGTCCTAAAATTCCAAATAAGCCGTGAGCGCCTTCGTGTCGGTATTTAACTAAGATAGCACTTAAGAAATTGCCAAAGGGATTTTTCGAACCGATTAAAGCTTGGCTGCCTTCCGGCAATTCCTCAAAAATATCATCAATTATTTCTTCCATGCGATCAATAATTCCCGAAACATCACAAACGGCATCAACCTGTTTAAACTCCGGCTGGGAAAATAAATTAGAGAGGCCGGTATAATATAAATCATTTTTATTGAAGGCCCAAAAAACTGCGCCACTCGCTAATTCTGAAATCGCTTTAGCGGTTTGCCGTAAGGCCGCGCCCTCTTTACTAAAAATGTCTTCTAAATTTTTTTCATCTACCTCTTTAAGACTGCGCTTTTTTTTAACGTCTCTAATCGTTTCCAGAAGTAGCTCATAAGCAATTTCGGTCGGTACACGTCCAGCAGAAGTATGCGGCTGATAAATATAACCCTCTTCTTCAAGTTCCATCATTTCGTTGCGCACAGTGGCCGGTGAAATATCTAATTTATACTTATCAACCAGAACGCCAGAAGATACCGGCTGGGCCGTCTTCACATATTCCTTAATTATGGTTTCTAAAATAAATTGTTTGCGCTCGGAAATCATATATTTTATTGCTAACGCTATTATAAACAAAATTAGCACTCAAGTCAATAGAGTGCTAATTATTAACAAAAATTAACTAATAAAAGCTAAATTCCTAGTTCCTGTTTGTAGTCAAGATTCTGCTGATAATCGGCCGGACTTAAGAGCTCCGGGGCAGAAAAGTGATGCCGCGCGCGGTAAGTAATAGAATAATATTGTAAATTGTATCCGTTAATAACAACATCCGTAATTAAATGGACCAAGCCGGCGAAAGCGAGCGTCAAAAAAATCATCTTTAAAATCTGTTTTTGTCGGCATATCCAAGCGATTAGCAATAACAGAGGGAAATATTCCCAAGCATGAAAAAATATTCTTATTTTGCCGCTCAACAGAAACTGTCGACTTTGAATAAAATAAGTAAAATTAAAATGTGGTCCATAAAAAAAGAAATATTCTAAAACATGATCAAGATCAATTAAAAAACCACCCAAAATTCCGAGAGCGATTCCCAGCCACAGACGCTTAAAACGACGGCCGAAATAATAGCCGACTAAAACCGCTAACGAAAAATGAATAAATAAATGTATTGTTAAGGGCATAAATTATTAGGGGGTTATGGGATTTCTATTACCAAAATACCAATTGAAAATATCATAAGCCATGGGAACGGCGACCGTACTTCCCTCCACGCCTTCTTCAACTAAAATGGAAATTGATAACTCCGGATTTTCATAAGGAGCAAAACCGATAAACCAAGCGTGTGGCGCTTTAACCGTTGACCATTGAGCCGTACCTGTTTTGCCAGCCATCGTCACCGGCAAAGTATTCAAATAGCGGCCGCTGCCAGAAGTCACTGTCTGACGCATGCCTTCGCGCACGATATTTAAATCCGTGGAATTAATAAAATTTTGTCTGATAATTTGCGGTTTAATTTCCTGAACAAGCTGATTGTTGCTGTCTAAAATTTTAGCAACTAAATGTGGCTGATACAGTGTCCCGCCGTTAGCAATCGCGGCGGTATAATTAGCAACCTGAAGTGGAGTAACCAAAACATCTCCCTGACCAATAGCAAAGTGATAAGTATCGCCGATATACCAAGGCTCATTCTTAGTTTGTTCTTTCCAGGCCGCGGTCGGTACAAAACCGGCAACCTCGCCATTTAAATCAATGCCAGTTTTTTCTCCTAAACCAAATAGCCTGGCATATTTAACCAAGCCGTCCAAGCCTAAACCTTTAAAATCACCGTAACCGCCACCGATATAGTAGAAGAAAGTATTAACCGACATAGCGATGGCCTTTTTAACGTCCGTCATCCCATGTCCGCCTGCTTTCCAATCCGGAAAAAACCATTCACCAATTCTTAAACCCCCGTTACTTAAAAAACTGGTATTTTCATTAATAACTCCGTCCTGCAAAGCTCCTGCCGCAAAAATCGGCTTAATAGTCGAGCCGGAAGGAAATTCGCCGCTAATGGAACGGTTAAAAAGCGGCTGGCTGGGGTCATTTAAAAATTTATTGTAATCGTCGTGACTGATACCGGCAGCAAAAGCATTATTATCATAAGCCGGCAGAGAAACCATCGCCCTAATTTCGCCGCTTTGCGGATTCATAATAATTATAGAAGCCTTTTTAAGTTTATACTTATCCAAATAAATCTGAGCTACTTCCGCCGCCTTTTCCTGTAAGTCTAAATCCAGCGCCAACATTAAATTGGCGCCATCGCGCGCGGGAACTTCATTAATAATTTTCTTTTGGCGGCCGAGAGCGTCAACTTCAATATTTTTGCGGCCCGCCTCGCCTTTAAGTTTTGCCTCCCAAGAATATTCAATGCCTACTTTGCCAACGTAATCAATTACCGAATATTTAGTGCCTAATTTTTTTAATTCCGCCTCATTAATTTTGCCGGTATAGCCTAAAATATGAGCCAAGCTATCCACTCCGGAAATAATTGGGCCGTTATCACTATCCGTTAGATATTCACGCCTAATTTTTGTGGTTAAAAACACGCCCGGCCATTGTGGTAAACGCAAAGAAATCAGCATCGCCTTGTCATAATCAATATTATCCTGGATAAATAAAGGCTGATAAGATTCCAGTGAACCCAATTTAACCGTAGCTAGCGATTCTTTAATTTTATAAAAGGAAGGGCTGTCGGAAATTAATTTCAACTCCCGCGAACTGGAAGAAATCGAAGTTGTTTGAAGATTGGCGGAGTCGGTGCCATCAAGCACGGAGCTGATTTGCCTAATCAGTTCGTCGCGCGTTAATTCATTTTTTGGTAAATCTATCGGCCGCAAATATAAAACGAAATTGGCCTTATTTCTAACCAGCGGTTTCAAATTACGGTCATAAATAATGCCACGCTTTGGTTCAATAGTTTCCGCCCGCAAGCGATTATCTTCAGATAATAGATAATAATAATTGCCCTTGATAATTTGCAGCCAAATCGTACGCGCAAAAATCATAGCCAATGCCAAAAAAGTAATCAGCGCAAAATATTTGAGTTTAGAAAAATTAAAACTGCGAGTAATAATTTCTTTATTACTGCTGTCGGATAAAAAAGACTGCTCGGTCCAATCGGAATAATAAACCGAGTCTTTAAGTTGGCCAAAACGAAAGCGCCCTTCCTTAATAGCGAAAGGATCGGAGTCTTTATCCTGCAGCGCTTCCAGTAGATGTTGTTTTTTGGTATTGCGGGCCATTTTATAATAAATACTTGAGTATTATTAATATTAACCCGAATTAGAGAGAAAGGCAAACCTTAATCAAGGGTTATAAAAACCATTTTATTTTTAGTTTATCTGTAATATTCTATAATATAGATAGCTATTCTAAACTTATGCGCCAAACATAAAAATAAAAAAATATGAAAATTCTAATCATTGAAGATGACAAGAATATTAGTACCTCTTTAGCTTATTTCTTTAAAAGCCAAAATATAATTTTTGACATCGCCGAAGATGGTGAGCGAGGATTATTCTTGGCCAAAGTCGGCGATTATGATGTAATTTTGCTTGATTACAATCTGCCAAAAATAAGTGGTCAAGAAATAATCGCTAAAATAAGAGCCGACGGCCAAACAATTCCTATTATTATGCTAACGGTCCGAAACGATTTAAATGATAAGATAAACATTTTAGATATCGGGGCCGACGACTATTTAGTAAAGCCATTTTTACTTAAAGAATTATTAGCGAGAATCCGAGCAATTTTACGACGGCCGCTAAAACTAGAAAATCAAAAATTAAGCTGCAAAAATTTAGAAATGGAGCCAACTAGTTTTAAGGTCGTTAAAAACGGACGCAACATTTCTTTAAGAACTAAAGAATTTATGCTGCTGGAATATTTATTTAAAAATAAAGGCACGGTTGTCTCACGCCAAGATATTATGGATCATGTTTGGGACGAGAATGGCGACCCCTTCTCAAACACGATTGAGGTTCATATGATGAATTTGCGCCGTAAAATAGAAACCAAGAAAGATCGTTATATTTTTACAATCCCTAACCGCGGCTACAAACTAGATGAAAAAATCTAATTTAAATAATCTAAAAAACTATGAAACAAAAAGTTAAAAAGGCGGAGTTAAAGTCCAAGGCCTCACGCTTATTACCAATGGCCATTATTCTAGCCGGGCTACTCAATCCGGGAACTCCTTGGCGCGATTAAACAAAAGCGCCCTCATAAAAATGGGGGCGCCTTTTTTATCTTCTACCTTTAACTATAAAAACATGTCTACTATTTTATGGTCTTTTAAAAACATGAAAGACGTTTCCCAAAAAATAAAACAACTTTTAGCCCCCAAAAGCACTGATGAAGAAATCGCCAGACGAGAACAAATATTAAACATTTTAATTTTTTTCTCGATCATTTGTTTTTCCGCTCTGAGCTCAATCCGTATATTTGATTTTATCGCTCATGGGCCGGATCGCGGCTTGCCACCTACTTTTTTATTATTAATTCTAGGCTTCTTCATTTTTTTATTTTGGCTCTCAAAAAAGAAAATGTTTAAAACTGCTTCCTGGCTATTAATTATAATTTATTCTTTGCCGATGTTTTATTCATTTATAACTTGGGGGGCGGATTTGCCGGCCGCTTTATTAATGGCCATCCTCATCATAACTTTTTTCGGAGTTCTGATGGGTTCTCGAGCTTCATTAATCAGCGCTTCAGTCTTGAGTATATTTTTAATTACCTTAACGTGGCTGCAAACAAACGGTCTAATGGTAGCTACTGATTATTGGCGGCTAAAGAAAAATGAACTTGGCGATACCATCGCTTACGCTATTTTAATGATGGTAATTACCGTGATTGTCTGGATATTTGATAATGGCCTCAATAAAGCTTTAAAACGAGCACATGTAAGCGAAGAGGCTTTAAAACAAGAACGTGACGACTTAGAAATTAAAGTAGCCGAGAGAACAGCTCAATTAAGAGAACTGGAAGCTGAAAAAATCGGACAACTCTACCGCCTAGCCGAATTTGGCCGTTTATCATCTGGTGTTTTTCATGATTTAATAAATCCCTTAACTGCAGTCTCTCTCAATCTTGAACAAATAAAAAATGAAGGTGCTGCCAGTTTGGTTAATGCCAAAGATTGCCTATCGCAAGCAATTACCGCTTCTCGCAAAATGGAGGATTTAATCGCCTGTATTAAAAAATCAATTAGACCGGAAAATAATAAAATTAATTTCTGCCCCAAAATAGAGATTGAAACGGTAATTAACATTCTGGCTTACAAGGCTCGTAAAGCAAAAGTAGAAATAGCTTTTTCCGAAGCTGAAAATTTTAATATTTATGGCGACCCGGTAAAATTCAGCCAAATCATAATAAACTTAATTTCCAATAGTATAGACTCTTCGGAATTTCAAACAGAAAACAGCCTTAAGACAGTTAAAATCAACCTTGCCAAAAAAAATAATTCATTCACAATCACCGTCGAAGACTATGGACCGGGGATAGCTCCGGAAAATATCAACAAAATTTTTCAGCCATTTTTTAGCACTAAAAACGGACAAGGTCTGGGCTTAGGACTATCATCCACTAAAACGATAGTCGAAAAAGAGTTTTTGGGAACGATTATGGTTTCTAGCCGTCCGCATGAAAAAACTAAATTTACAGTTAATATTCCTTTATCATATGCCTCATGAACAAGCTTATTACTGGCCAATATGGCTTACCAAATCTTTAAAGCCTAATTGCCAAAAACAACAAAAAACATTTTGTCAGGCGCAATCAGCTTTATGGCAAGCTTTAAATATTTATGACGACATTATTGACGGCGACAATCCCCAAGCGGATTTAATGATGGCTAATAATAATTTTAGAAAATTTTTAAAAGCGCTTTACGCCTCTAATTTACCAGTTTATTTTATTAATCAGGCTGATAATATTATCAGCGCTTGGGAAAAAATTAATCGCCAAGAATGGCAGTCCACTAAACTAATTATTAAAAACGGGGAAATAAAAATTCCCCAATATTTACCGAGCGCTACAGTTTTCAATTTGGGCTACCAAAAATCATTACCCCTCGCGATTTTGTCGATTGCTAGCGCTATAAAATTAAACCTAATTACCAACCACCGAAAATTTAAAATTGCGCTTAACTTTTTTAAATATGCTCTGGCTGCGAAACAATTAGCTGATGATGCTAGTGATTGGCTGGCGGACCTAGAAAATGGTATTTTAAACCCCGTTAATCTACTAGTTCTAAAAGCCGCCAAAAATAAAAAAATAAAACTTAATCTTAAAACCAAGCCGGAAATAGCCTATCTATTATTCGCCGAAAAATCTGGGCCGCAAACAGCAAAAAATATTCTTAGTTTATGTAAAAAAGCAGAGAAAGAAGCTCTCAAACTAAAGATTAATGACGGCGCGCCCTTAATTAAACTTTTAATCCAACCCCTATCTAAGTCGGCCCAAAAAGTCTTAAATTTCCAAAATCTGCTATAATATCATTATGAAGCTTTCCATAATTGTCCCCATTTATAATGAAGCGAAATTAATTCCGACCTCTCTGCCGGAGATTTTTGAATTAGCGACGGAAAAAGAAGTGATTGTCGTTGACGACGGTTCTAGTGATAAAAGTCCGGAGATTCTTCAAGAGTTAAAAACGCGCTATGACTTTCGGCTTTTAACCCAGACCCCAAACCAAGGTAAAGGAGCGGCAGTCAAGAAAGCGCTGGAAAATATCAGCGGCGACTACTTCGTTATCTGCGACGCCGACCTGGAATATAAACCGCAAGAAATCTTATTCTTATGGTCACAGATTTCCAAGCTTCCGGAAAATACGGTTATCTACGGCTCACGCTTTAAAAATAATCATCCCCTCTCTTTCCATTATTTTGTTAATGGCTTTTTAACTCTGTTAACCAATATTTTGTTCGGCTCGCGCCTGACCGATATGGAAACTTGCTTTAAACTTGTTCCCGCTGTCGCGCTCAAGCAAATAAAACTCAGTGGCCAAAGATTTGAAATTGAGCCAGAAATAACGGCGCGACTTTTGAAAGCCGGTTATCAAATAACGGAATTCCCGATTAGCTACACCCGGCGCACTTATTTAGAGGGTAAAAAAATAAGCGCTCGAGACGGTTGGCTGGCGCTTAAAACTTTGTTTTTAGAAAAATGGCGTCCTTAAACTTGCGTAGTCATGATTAGGAGCGCGGCAATAAGCCGCGTTTTTTTAAATCTTCAACTTGCGGTAGATAGTATAAAGCATCAACATCGTGGCGATTTATTTTCAAAGCTTGCTGCCAATTAATTTCCGCCTGTAAATAATCTCCCAGATTCCAATAAACCATCGCTAAATCGCTATAGGCGCTAGGAGTTTTATTTTCAATTTTAAGACCGCGCTGAAAATAGTCGATGGCCTTTAAGAGCGTGTTACGATCGTCGGACGCGGAGTATAAATAAGCCAGCGAAAAAATTGCTCTTTGATTTTTGGGGTTAGCTAGCAATATTTGACGATATATTTCTTCTGCCAAATCCGGCATCCCATAGCTTTGGGCTAAGGCCGCCAAATAAAAGCGCTCGCGGACATTAGAATCCCCCGCTAATTCCCGCAAACGGCTCCTAAAGCCCCACTCATTTAAAGCATACTTATCTAAAATAGCCGAATCGGTCACTGACTTGCGTGCTAAAATTACATATTGTCTATCAAAATATACTAACTGCCAATCGCTATCCGCTAAAATTCGTTTTAAAAAAGTTTTACCCCAAGGTGTTTGATCGGTATGAGAAAAATAAACGGTTTTAAAATTATATTGCGCCATAGCCTGCTGCCAAGGCAGCACTTCGTTTTGCATCGGCAAATAAGTATCAGTAAAAAACTTAACACTGTAAGCTTCCGGACGATTGTCCACAAAAACTTTTTCTTGATTATCAAGTCCAAAAATAAGCGCGCTGCCATTATCATAATTATTAAATAAGGGGCCTCCGAGACCGCTCGCGCGGAAGAACTCAAAAGAATCTGTCTGACCCGTGCTCAGACCAATGCCGAAACTGCCTTTCAAAAAATTATTACGTTCCTGATAATCGCTAATCAAAAACAACATCACCCCCAAAATTAATAATCCGGGCAATATCGGCAAATATTTTTTTATTTTCTCGGAAATTTCACGCTTGTCAGGAATTAATCGCGACCATAAAAATGCCAGTGGCCTCTTCAAAGCGGAGCTAATTAAAACTAAGGCCACCAAGCCGAATAAAGCTAGGTTACGAGAAGCAAACAAGGCCAGCGTGGAGATAAAAATTCCTAAAAATATTTCAAACCAGCGTGGTTTTTTATAAAAAAACCAAGTAGCGATGAGCGCGAGAACTAAAACGACCAATAATAATTTAAAGATACTGAAATTATAATTAAATATCAGATTTTGCAGATAAAAGATGCTTTTGTTTTCCGCAATTTGATAGCCGTAATTCTTTAAAATACTAAAAGGATAAAAAAAGCCACGCCAAGTATTGGGCGTTAGAAAACAAACTGCAACTAGTGACAATAAGAGCCAAAAGTCTTTTTTAATTTTGAAGAAAGCACTTCTTAATTTAGCGCCTAGACTATTATCGCTGCCATCAAAAGCCTGCCATAAAAACTTTTCCGCCAGCTTAAAGCCTATGAGCGCGAGTCCCAAGAAAAAATAAATATGAATATTGGGCCACAGAATAAATAAGGGCACCAAAATAAATAGTTTGCACTTGGTTGATAATTTATCCGTTTCCCAAATAAGCCAAGTTAATGCCAAAAATAAATAGCTAAAAATTTCTGGCCTAATCTCCACGCGTTCACTAAAAAGCAGAATCACCGGCAAGGATATAATTGCCGGCAAATAAAAACCGGCGCGTTTATAAGCCAGTTTAAAGAAACTTAAAAAAACCGCGAGCGCCAACAGAATGTTAAAAATGGAAAGCAGATTAAAGCCGCCTACTAAATAGACGACATAGGAAATAACCCCACCTAACCAGTGGTGGTTAACAAAACGCTGGTCGGGCTCGGTGTAAGAATAAAAATTTTTAAATAAAAGATCGGGCTGACTAAAAACCAAACGGCCGTTTTCTAAATGTCGGCCCAAATCAATCGCCGAAAACTCTATTTTCTGAGCAAAAATAATAACGACTAGCAAACTTAAACCCAGCAGGATAAGTATCCGCCAAAGCTTTTGGGGTTCACGTAAATTCTGAATAATTCTTAACATAAGGGCAAAAAGAAACTTAATCTTATTTTACCATATAATTTCCCATAAAATAAGGTGTTTTGTCAAGACAAATTTATTATAAACAAAACAAAAACGGGCCGATTGGTCCGTTATTGATTATTCTTGTTACAGGTGAATAATTTACCTTTTTTCTTCTTCAAGAAGCACATTAATTCCCGGCTTGAGGCACTTGAGCGTTTCTTTAGAAATCTCACCAAATGTGGATTCACTCAAATACCGCGATTTCAGTTTTCCGTCTTTCATAAAATACACAAAAGCAGTTTTGCCTTTAATGATGTAGGCTAAAGCGGCATGTTTGATAATGCCATCTTTCATAATGCAAATGCCGTCAGAGATTGATACGGGAAGACAATTTTTCAAACTCATTTCAAAATAGGTTAGCTCCTTCTGCGGCAACATGTCGCTAATTGAATTAGCATCCAAGACATCCTCATTGGTAAACACCGACAATTCTCCTGCATTAAATAAATACACCTTATCAGCTGTTCTCATGTTTGATTTACTGCAAGAAGAAGAAAAAAGAGTTGAAAAAAATACAACAATTAATTGAGCGATTTTTGTTTTCATTTTTTGTGGTTTTTTATAAATATTTAATTTGTAATGTTCAAGATAAAAATGCTATTTTAGCATTAAGAAATTATATCATATTATTATGCTTTTGTCAATAATATAACAAAAAATAGGCTAATTTCAGCCTATTTATTGCTTCAATTAAACCTTAGTTTGCCTAATCATTAAATTTGCATATTCTCCACCACAAAATCAACATCCTTATCCCCTCGACCAGAAAGATTAACGATAATTGTCTTGTCTGAGTCTAGCTTAGCGGCTAATTTAAGGGCGTAAGCGACAGCATGAGCACTTTCTAGGGCCGGAATTATGCCTTCAGTTCGAGAAAGCTCTAAAAAGGCAGCTAAGGCCTCATGGTCATTAATCGTCTCATAGACAACCCGTCCTTTATCTTTTAAGTCGGCATGCACCGGACCGACACCTGGGTAATCAAGCCCAGAAGCAATGGAGTGCACCGGCAAAGGCGCTCCCTGTTCATCTTGCAATAAGTAAGTGAACATTCCGTGGATGTTTCCCGGTTTACCCAAAGTTAAGGTTGCGGCATGTTCGCCTAAGCCAAAACCGCGACCGGCCGGCTCCACGCCAATCATCTTAACTTCCTCATCTCCTAAAAATTCGTGAAATAAACCAATAGCATTAGAACCGCCGCCCACACAAGCCACTAAATAATCCGGCAAGCGATTTTCCTTCACCATTATCTGTTCTTTTGCCTCTCGGCCGACCACTGACTGAAAATCGCGCACCATCATCGGAAAAGGATGTGGTCCGACTACCGAGCCAATGCCAAAAAAAGTGTCTTGCGGATTTTTGACAAAGGCTTCAAAGGCACTATCCACTGCATCCTTCAAACAGCGGCCGCCAGCTTTAACAGTCACCACTTTGGCTCCCAATATTTTCATCCGAGCAACATTCGGCGCTTGTTTTAAAATATCGATCTCTCCCATATGGATTTCGCATTCCAGCCCTACTAGAGCGGCGGCGGTCGCTAAAGCAACACCGTGTTGACCCGCGCCCGTTTCTGCTAACAATTTCTTCTTACCTAATCTTTTAGCAAGCAAAGCTTCTCCCAGAGTGTGATTTATTTTATGCGCTCCGGTATGGTTTAAATCTTCACGCTTCAAATAAATCTTGGCGCCGCCGATTTTAACCGTTAAATTCTTTGCTAAGTATAAAGGCGAGGGGCGGCCAACATAATCCCTAAGCAAAGCTTGATATTCCTCTTGAAACTTTGGGTCTTCTTTGGCTAACGAATATTCTTTTTCAACCGCTTCAAAAATTGAGACCAACTCCGGCGGAATTTGACGGCCACCATAAACGCCGAAATACCCTAATTCATTTGGTAATGATTTTAAATTATTTTTCATATTATTTTTTTAGTTATTTTTTAATTAATCTTTTTTAACAAATTTAACAAACAAAAAAGCGCCGCCAACTAAAAGTGCATTTATGTAAAAAATAATATTTTAACTGCTGATAATTCATATTAAACAAATAAAAAACCGCCCAAGATCTAAAGAGATATCGGGCGGCTGACTTATAATATATAACAAAATTGCCTACCCTCTATCTGGGGCGGCTTGCCAGGAAATATTCAAATTTCTTAACTTATTAATTCTCATACTTCTATACTAAATCAATTAGCAAATATTTACAAGTTGACGATTATTTAGACCTTGCCGAGTCGCTAAGCGCTTTTTGAACGGCGCGCAAACCCAACATCGCGCAATTATATCGGCGGGCACTGATTTCTACGCCAAAAATATTTTTAATATCTTCAAAATTATAAACTAAAATTTGTTTCTTAGTTTTACCAATTAATTCTTCACTTAAAATAGAGATTCCGGCTTGCGAAATTGCACAGCCCTGGCCGGTGAAACTTAAGGCCTTTAATTTATTGCCGGCAAACTTTAAAAAAACGGTAATGTCATCGCCACAAGTCGCATTTAATTCTTGCTGTTTAAAATCAGCCCCCGCCAAGGCGCCAAAATTACGCGGATGCTTATAATGATCAATAATATTTTGCGCGTAGATATCCATATTATTTAAAGGCCCTGATTAATTCCTGCAAACGGGAAATAAAATAATCAATCTCGCCCTTGGTATTATAAAAACTAAGACTGGCGCGCAAAGTTGCTGGTGCGCCAAGATAATCATGCAAAGGTTGAGCGCAATGATGGCCGGCGCGTAAAATAATCCCAGCCTGCCCTAAAATATCCGCCGCGTCATGTGGATGGACGCCCTTAATTGTAAGCGCAAAAATTGGTAATTTAGCTTTAGCCGTTCCTAAAATTTTTACCGCTGTTAGCTTTTTGATTTTCTGTAAAAAATAAGTGGTTAATTGTTGTTCTTGGATTTCAATATTATGATGGCCGACGCCCTCCAAATATTTTATTGCCGCTCCTAAACCAATTACACCGGCAATATTCGGCGTTCCCGCTTCAAATTTATAAGGGAGCTCATTCACACCGAAAGAATCAGTATCCACAAAACTAATCATATCGCCGCCGCCCATAAATGGCGGCATTGCTAATAATAATTCTTGGCGTCCGTATAAGACACCGATACCTGTAGGCCCGCCAAGCTTATGACCGGAAAATACTAAAAAATCGCAACCCAGCCGTTTAACATCAATCTTTAAATGGGCCACGCTCTGGGCAGCATCTATCAAAGTAACAATGCCTTTTTGTTTTGCCAGCTTAATCAACTGAGATGCAGGATTAATTATACCCAAGACATTAGAGACTTGGGAAATGGCCAATAGTTTAACGCGACGCTTATTTAATAATTTTTTAGCCGCTACCAAATCCCAAGAACCGTCAGCCTTAAGCGGAATATATTCTAACTTAATACCAATCTTTTCTTGGAGTTGCAGCCACGGCACAATATTGGCATGATGCTCGGCGATGCTTAAAACCACAATATCGCCAGCCTGTAAATTAGCTTCTCCCCAAGAGCGGGCGACTAAATTAATACCGGCGGTCGCTCCCGAAGTAAAAATAATTTCCTCTTTTTGGGCGCCAATAAAATCCGCGACCAAACTTCGAGCAACTTCATATTTTTTAGTCGCTGCGTCGGCTAGCGGATTTAAGCCACGATGAACGTTAGCGTTATCATTCTTATAAAAATTACTGATAGCCTCAATAACTGAGCGTGATTTTTGTGCAGTTGAGGCATTATCAAAATAAACCAAAGACTGGTCCTTAATTTTTTTATTTAAAATGGGGAAATCATTTCTCCTAATCATAATTATTTAGTGCGGTTCTTTTTCTTAATTTCCGCGGCAATCTCTTTTTTAAACTTGGCCGGCAATCCTTCCGTAAAACGAGCGGTTAATGAATTAATAATAAGCTCGCGTGCTTGCTTTTCGGTAAGTCCGCGGCTTTGCAAATAAAAAATATCTTCTGGTGATAATTGAAAAGTGCTAGCCCCATGGCCGGCCTTAACTTCATTAGCATCAATTTTCAAGCCCGGGAGCATCACCCCCTTCGCCGTCCGGCTCATTAGATAAAGTTTCATATCAATGCGCGAATCCGTCTGTTGCGCCAGCGGGTCAATTATAATATTGGAATAATATTTAGCTATCGCTTCCGCGTTTAAAAGGCCGATAACCGAAAAGCGTCCGCGTGTTCCCGGTTTCGTAAAAATATAATCATCGCTGGCGACAAAAGCTTCTTTACCGGAAAAATAAAATAAGACTCGACTCTCAAAGTCCGCGCCTTTCCCTAAGCGGTTAACAAATTTAGAATCGTTATCACTGGAATTAAAATAAGCGCGATAAGAAACGACCTGCGACTTATCACCAATAATCAATTCTCGATTTTGCGACGCGGGTAAAGCATTTATCGAGGCCAAAAAAATATATTTAATCTGGCAATTGCGCCCGATAATAATTTGAATATTTTTTTCCGCCTTCTTAGCAGTACTGCTCTTTACGGGCGACTTATCAATAATAAAAGCTTCCGTACCATCAGGGATTATAATTTTTTTCTGGCGGTTAGTAATAATTATTTCTTTCATAATATTTAACCGACGCTATTTTCCATTTCTAGCTCCACCATCCGATTCATTTCTACTGCATATTCTAGAGGTAATTCTTTAACGATGGGATTTATAAAACCGTTAACAATCATGGCGCTCGCCTCGCTCTCGCTTAAGCCGCGACTGCGTAAATAAAAAATATCGTCATCATTCAATTTGCCGGCGGTCGCTTCATGCGCCAATACTGCCGTTGGATTATTAATTTTAATCATCGGAATGGTATCGGAAGCCGATCGCGGATCTAAAATTAAAGCATCGCATTTAATATTGGAAACAGCATCTTCGGCGGCGGCGCTAATTTCCACTAAACCGCGATAAACGGCGCGTCCCCCGTCCTTGCTAATACTCTTCATCACAATATTGGAGGTGGTTTTTGGCGCTAAATGGATTACCTTCGCGCCCGTGTCTTGAATCTGGCCATGATTGGCAAAAGCGACGCCTAAATGATCGGCACTCGCGCCCTCCCCCAACAAGACGGAACAAGGATAAAGCATCGTCACATTACTACCAAAATTACCGCCCACCCATTCCATATGCGCGCCCTCTTGAACTAAGGCTCTTTTAGTATTTAAATTGTAAGCATCTTTACTCCAGCTTTCCACGCTGCTATAGCGGAAGCGCGCTTTCTTGGCAACATAAACCTCCACACAACCGGCATGTAAAGAATCAACGCCATAACGCGGGGCGCTACAGCCTTCAATATAATGCGCTTGCGCTTCTTCTTCCACGATTATTAAAGTATGTTCAAACTGCCCCATACCCTTGGCATTCATCCGAAAATAAGCCTGCAAAGGCAAATCAACTTTTACACCCTTAGGAATATATAAAAAAGTACCGCCGCTCCAAACCGCGCCATGAAGCGCCGCAAATTTATGGAGAGTTGGTGGGACCGCGCGCATAAAATGTTTTTTAACTAATTCTTCATGCGTCTGCAAAGCGACATCTAAGTCTTCAAAAACTACTCCCTGGCTGCGAAATTGCTCTTTTAAACTATGATAAATAACGGTTGATTCGTATTGTGCACCGACACCGGCCAGGACTTCTTGTTCGGCCTGCGGAATGCCAAGTTTATCAAAAGTTTCCTTAATATCTGCTGGCACATCATCCCAAGTTTGCGATTGCTTATCGGTCGCTCGAGCATAATAAGTTATCTTTCCCAAATCTAAACGCGACAAATCAGGTCCCCAAGTCGGCAAAGGCATTTCCTGATATAGCTTCAAAGACGCTAAACGTTTTTGCAGCATCCACTCCGGTTCCTGTTTTTCTTGAGAAATAAAACGCACTAGCTTTTCATCCAAACCAACCTTGGTGCCGGACATGTATTCAGATTGATTATAAGAATCCCACAACGAATCATGAGAGCTAGCCGTCGCTTTCTTTTTAGGAAGATTTTTCTTTTTTAGCGCTTCTCTCGGCATTCTCATAAAACTTTTTTAAAGCCTGATTTTTCTAAACGCTTAGCTAATTCCGGTCCGCCGCTGGCGGCAACCTTTCCCTGCTTCATAACAATTACCTTATCCGGCTTAATATATTTTAAAATGCGTAAATAATGAGTGACAATCATCGCGCTTGTATCTTTGGTTTTAAATCTAGCCATTGCCTGACCAACAACTTTCAGGGCATCAACATCCAAGCCGGAATCAATCTCATCAAACACTGCCAGTGTTGGTGCCGCTAGCGCTAATTGCAACATTTCGGCTTTTTTCTTTTCCCCGCCGGAGAATCCCTGATTAAGATACCGCTTGCTCCAATCGTCTTTAATCTGGAGTTGAGCAACTTCGGCGTCTAATTTCTTTTTAAAATTAAAAACGCTGGGCGCGGTCTTCCCGCGTGCCGAAATTAATGACTTGTGAAAATCAAAAAGAAAAGGATAAAAATCTAAACCGGCAATTTCCCGCGGCTGTTGCCAAGCTAAAAATATTCCTAAAGCCGCCCGTTCTTCCGGTTTCAAATCAACAATGTTTTTACCTTTAAAAATAATTTGGCCAGATTCAATCTGATAAGCGGGATGACCCATAAGTACATTAGACATTGTGCTTTTGCCGGAACCATTCGGTCCCATAATAACAACCGTTTCTCCTTTTTTAATAGTGAAACTAACGTCATTTAAAATAATCTTACCATCGACAGAAACGTGTAAATTTTTAACAGTTAATAAATTCATAATTTTTTTCCCACAAGAGAAGCTAGACTTCTTTTGTTTAAAGCTGATTTAATATCGTCTAAGACGATGTCCCAAGGACCGCGCGCCTTACAATCTTTAGCGTTCGGGCATTTACCGTTTAGAGAAATACAACGACGTTGGATATTTCCTTCGAGCGCCTCAAAAATAGCTAACAAAGAAATTTTGCTAGCCGGCTTGGCTAGTGTATAGCCGCCCTTAGTCCCTTCCCGGCTTTTAATAAGTCCGGCTTTAGTTAGAGGCTGAGAAATCTGAATTAGATATGCTGAAGTGACCTTAAGCCGCTTGGCTAGGCCGGTTAAAGACAATGGCGAATTATCATTAGCCGCTAATTCCAACATGATAATTAAGCCGTAATCAACGCGAGTTTTAATTTGAAACATAATATTAATTAGTTATCTGGCAGCCCCTAAAAAATGGACTATCACTTGATAACTATAAGCAGTGTGATTATAGTTCAAAAACAAAAAAAAGTAAAGACCCCGCTTATTAATGGCGGCGGTTATTTTTTTCTTAGCCTTTCTAAAGATTTATATAATACAATACCGGCAGCCACCATCACATTGAGTGATTTATTAATGCCATACATCGGCACCTCGACTGCGCCGTCAACCAGACTTAAAGTTTTCTCCTTCAATCCAAAAGTTTCGTTGCCAAAAACAAAAGCTAAGGGGAATTTATATTTTAAGCGGCGATAATCGAGCGCCGAAGCGGTCTGCTCAACCGCGATAATTTTAATTCTTTTTAATTTCCGAATTTCAGCAATTGCTTCCTGAGCCGTAGCTTTATAGTCCCAGGGCACCAATTGATAGGCGCCAACCGAGGCTTTGGTAATTTTAGTATCAGGGGGCGTCGCGCAGCCACCGCATAAATATAGCTTAGTCGCCCCGATAGCTTCCGCTAAACGGAAAAAGCCACCAATATTATAAGTGTCCAAAACATCTTCTAAAATTATATAAAGCGGCTGGTAGGCGCGTTCTTTTTTTATTTTTTCCGATAACTCCGAAGGAATCTTCCGAAGCTCGCGAGAATTTAAAGTCATATGTAATATATTTAAAAACGGGCCTCACGGCCCGTTATATTTATTAGTAAAATAACTGGGTCTTTTTTAATAATCCAAAAATTTTTTAAAGATATAGCCTTTTAATTTTTGCGTAAAAATTAAATAAACACCGACAAGCAAGCCAATTGTTAACATTACCTTATAATTAGGCGCCACAAAACCAAAATATGAAGCAAACGGCGTAAATGGCAATACCCAGCCAATAGTCAAAATTACTAAAATTGAAATAAGCACATAACGGCTAGGGCGACTTTGCAAAAATGGGATTTTTTTTGTCCGAATAACAAAAATAACTAAAATTTGTGTAGCCAAAGATTCCAAGAACCAACCGGTTTGAAACTGGCTCTCATTAAGTTTAAACACAAAAAATAAAATAATAAAAGTCAGAATATCAAAAACGGAACTTATCGGCCCTAAAAAGATCATCAAGTTTCTAATATTTTTAGTATTCCAATGATGAGGCTTGGCAATCATCTCCTGATCAACGTTATCGGTTGGAATCGTGGTCTGGGAAAAATCATACAAAAAATTGTTCAACAAAAGCTGGAGCGGCGTCATTGGTAAAAATGGCAGTAAGAAAGAAGCGGCGGCTACAGAAAACATATTACCGAAGTTAGAGCTTAAGCCCATTAAAATATATTTCAAGGTATTAGCGAAAGTTTTGCGGCCACTATCAACCCCTAGAGATAAAACCGATAAATCATTAGTTAGCAAAATAAGATCGGCCGACTCCTTGGCTACATCAACCCCATTATTGACCGAGATGCCAACATCAGCCGCTTTCAAAGGCAAGGCGTCATTAATGCCATCTCCTAAATAGCCAACAACGTCGCCGCCCGCCCTTAAAGCTTTAATAATTTTTTCTTTTTGCTGGGGTGAGGTGCGATAAAAAATTGAAACATCCTTAACTTTAAGCGCTAATTCTTCCTGACTTAATTTTTCAACTTCCTCACCACTCAAAAAACCTTTAATCGGCAGTTCGACTTCTTGGCAAATTTTTCTAATTACTAAATCATTATCGCCACTGATAATTTTAACCTCAACCCCTTGGCAATTTAAATCCTTAAGTGCTTTAGCAACCGCTTTTTTAGGTGGATCAAAAAAAGCAATAAACCCGCTTAGCACCATATCATTTTCAAAATCGTTTGCACGTGCTAAAATATCTTTTTTCTCTTTACTTATTTCTTCTTTGCCCACCGAAATTTCTTTATAGGCGATTGCCAACACTCTAAACCCGTCGCGGCTCAAACTCTGATATTCATCAAGTGCCTGCTTCTTAGCAGCCGCAGAAAATTCTTTAACTTTTCCATCTTGGCTGTATTTTTTACAAAGACTAAATACTGATTCCGGCGCTCCCTTGCTAATAATAAAAAACTTAGTGGCTGTTTTTTTTGGCTGTAAAACAACGGCGAGGCGTCGACGATTAAAATCAAAGGGGATTTCGCCTATCTTATTATAACTGTCAGTTGTCAAAGCAATTTTTATTTTTAAGACCGCCTCATCTAGAGGATTAACCAATCCGCTTTGAAAAAAACTATTTAAATAAGCCTGTTCTAAAACCGTTTCGCTTTCCTTCCCAAAAATATCGACATTCTTAACTAATTCTATTTCATTCTCAGTGAGCGTTCCCGTTTTATCGGTACATAAAATATTCATCGCGCCAAAACTATGAATAGCATTTAAGCGTTTAACAATGACTCCGTGCTTGGACATGCTTAATGATCCCTTGGCAAGCGTAATGGAAACAATCATCGGTAGTAGCTCTGGAGTCAAACCGACAGCTAGGGCCAAAGAAAACAGCAGAGAGTTATACCAATCAAATCCATTAAACACGGTGTTAAGGAAAAAAATCAAAATTACCAAAATCAAAATGGTTTGGCTGACCATAATACTAAAACTCTTGATTCCTTTTTCGAATTCCGTCGGAGATTCAGTTAAAGAGAGGTTGGCGGCAATCTGACCAAAGTCAGTTTTGGCGCCAGTGCGCACAACCAGGGCCGTGCCATAACCGCTAACAATATTAGTGCCAGCAAATAAAATATTTTCTTTATTTTTAGAAGCACTGGCTGTTTTAGCAACCGGGAAAGATTCTCCCGTTAACGAAGATTCGTTGGTAAATAAACTATGCTCTTCAATTAAGCGACAATCGGCCGGAATAATTGAGCCAACGTTTAAAGAAATAAAATCTCCTGGGACTAGTTCAGCAGATTTTAAAAACTGTTTTTGCCCGTCACGCCAGACTTCAATTTTTACTACTACTTTTTCCTGCAATTTTGCCGCGGCTTTAGCGGATTTATATTCTTGAACAAAATCTAAAAGAATACTCAAAAAAATCATGATGTAAATTACTATCGCCGAACGCCGGTCATGAAATAGCAAAGACAGGGAGCCGGCAACTATCAGAATCAAAATCACTGGACTTAAAAATTTGTTCAATAAATTACGCAGAGCTTGATGTTTTTTTTCTAAAACTAATTGATTGGCGCCAAAACGCTCCCGTCTTAAATCTGCTTCCTTAGTACTCAGGCCTTTAGTGTTATTTCCTAAAGCCTGAAAAGCTTGCTTCGTGCCTAGAAGCGATATCTGATCTAATTCTGGCCAATCTTTTAACATAATAATTTTATTTATTGTATGTTACTTTAATTGTACCGCATTGCTTCTATCAAGTTGAATCGGAAAATCATGACTCAGCAAATCTATATCCTCTGAACTGAGATTCCAGCCGACAGCTCCAAAATTTTCCTCCAAATGTTTTAAATTACTCGCTTTTACCAAAGTAATTACCCCAGGCTGGGAAATGAGCCAATTAATAGCAATCTGGGCTGGCGTTTTGCTGTATTTTTCACAAAGCTTATCTACTACAGCAATTCCTTTTTTAGCCAGACTCCCCTGTTGTATCGGCCGCCAAGCTTCGATAAAAATGTCTTGCTCGCGGCAATAATCAAGAACCCCTTTCAAAACCGGCTCTCGAAATATTAAATTATAATGGACCTGATTTAAAACAATTTTGTTTTTAGTTACCGCCTGAGCCGCCTTTAACCTTTCAACATTAAAATTACAAACACCAATATTTTTTATCAGCCCCTGCTCTTTCAAATAATCAAAAGCGCGCATCGTTTCTGCAATATCTATTTCCGGATTAGGAATGTGGACAAGATATAAATCTAGATAGTCCATACCTAGCCGCTTTAAACTTCCACGGCAAGCAGCGATAACGTCATCATACGCCAAATGTTCAGGAAGAACTTTGGAGGTGATAAATAATTTAGTCCGGTCATAGCTTTTTAAGGCTTTGCCCAAAATTTCTTCGCTATAACCAAGAGCATACATTTCGGCTGTATCAAAACGATAGCCGCCAAACTCAATAGTTTTTTGGATAGCGCTAATATCGGCCGTCTCATCATAATTAGCTTCACGTCCAAAACTGCCGCCCATATACCAAGTACCAAAACCCAGGACCGGCATTTCTAAACCATTATTTAATTTTTTTACCGGGATATTCATAAAACTATTTAGATAATTTTTTAATTAATTCTAATATTTTATCCAATTTTTCACTTTCAATCCGCGCTAATGATTTTTGTAGTTCTTCAATTTCTTTCTTGGCTCTAAGATTCGTGCGATAATCTTCCTGTGCGTGATAGCGATCACGATCATTCTGACGATTTTGAGCCATCATAATAATCGGCGCGGCATAAGCGGCCTGGGTAGAAAATAGCAAATTAAGAAGCACAAACGGATAAACATCCCAATGGCTAGTAAAAGCCACCACGTTTAAAATCATCCAAACAATAACCACAATCGTCTGGACAATAATAAAGCGCCAAGAACCAATTAAGCTGGCAGTGCTGTCAGCCACACGCGCTCCTAAAGTTGAGGCCTTCTGATGTTTGTCATGCCAGGTAACTTTGTCCATTTCGTTTATTTGATTACTATTTTTATTAATCATAAATTTGTTGTCATAAGCTATCCTTATTATATCTTTAATCTAATTATTTTTAAACAGTTATTGACTAATGTAAAAAATAATAGTATTGTTTAAAATCAAATAATTTGGACATCGAACCTTAAAAAACAATCAGACATGAATTCAACCGAACAACATTTTGATGCTATTTTTTGTCAGTCCTTTGGACCGAGGAAAAATGAACCGGGTATGAGTAATTTTTATTTAGCTGCTTGTATATTAAGAGTATACAACTTTTACAAGAACGCTCATGACTGCCACGTCCCATTAATTATCCAAAAGGATTGTGCTGATGCCTTCACCGAAGACATTAAAATTGACAAAATTATCAGTCAACATCGCAACCCCAATACATACTTGGATAGTTATGAAGTTTCGCGTCAATGCGCGGAATTTTGCACCCAAAAAGGTTTCAAGACCGTTCTGGTTTTTGCCCACCCCGACCATATTTGGCGGGTAATGAAAACCTTGAAAAAACTTGGCCTAAACGCCGCTGCCGCCGATACGAGCGGAACACCTTATGACCCAAAGTCTATTCAGCCTTGGACTAGGAGCCGTCTACGATTCTTGATTAGAGAAAAAGCGGTTATTATCTGGTATTTTTTGAAAGGCAAAATTTAAATGCCAATCACAAAAATATTTTCAGGACCCCTTAAAAGGTCCTTTTTTATTTTTCAAAACCGCCCAGCTATAAACACCTGTAAAACTAGGCTTTAAGTTTAGATAGTAATTGGCGCATTCCCCAACCTAAAGCCAAGAAAAGTCCTAAATATAAAATTGTCGCCAGCCAAGCTGGAGTGAAGCGATAAAAAATATCAAAGCGCGCCATGATGGGCCAATGAAATAAATAAATTTCGTAAGAAAAGAAACCAAACCAATAAAGCAGTTTAATTTCAAATTTTTTCATTAAAAATAAAATAACAATGGCGGCAGCGGTTACTAAACTAGTAACCTCTTCCAACCAGTGTGCCTTGCCAATATTAGAGTAATAAGAGGTATAAACAAAAACCCCTAATAAAATAAGCGCGACTAAGTAATAAATAATCCGGGCGGCTAATTTGTTGGCTACAAATTTTTCTTGTATTTTTTTGAAACTGGCTTGCGCGCGACTGCCTGGATATTTAGAGACTAGACCGGCAGCTAATACCCCGAGCGGGAAAGCAAATAAGTGAATCCGATATAAATGAATCACGTAATCTAAAATAGACGGTTCGGCGCGCACAATTAAATACCCGCCCAAATAAAGTAAGATGGCGGAAAAACAAGGATATTTTTTAAAAAATACCAAGGGGAATAATAAATAATAAAAAATAATCAGGGTAAAGTACCAAAGAGGAGAGTTTAAATCCGTCCATAAATCGGCGTGCGGGAAAAACCCGATAATTGACTGAAGCATATAACCCAGCCCATAAGTTTTATGGCCGATTAAAAAATCCAAAGCAAATAAAACAATCACCACCAACCAAAAGGGGGTATAAATTTTTAACAAACGGTGACGATAAAATTGCCAAACCGACAAAGGCTTGGAAATAGAGCTCGTGGCAATTCCATAGCCCGATAAAAATAAGAATAAATTAACCCCCAGACCGGCCGCAATTGTTAAGGGAAATAAAAAACGATGATCGGAAACTAAAAAATAACCGATGTGAGAAAGGACGATTGCCAAAATCGCGAAACCTTTTAGTTCTTGAGTTAGGGCCACGGATAAACCGGCAAAACTTTTCTGACGGCGGATTGATAATAGCAATAAAACTATAAAAATCGCCGAAAAAATCTGAGTGGCTAAAACGGCATTATTTATCGAGATGATCATAAATTATTTGGGACCAATACTGATAGCCCAGGTCGGCCGGATGGAAACCGTCAACCGCATAATAGCCGGGCGTAAGCGAATATTGTCGCGTAGAGTTTGTTAAATCAATATAATTAACTTGATATTTATCGGCTAGCTCCCGAATAATATTATTAAAAATAAGGCTTTTTGAATAATAGTAGGCGCGATAACCGGGCCACAAAGAATATTTAGAGCCGATTAGCGGCAGGCTGATAACATTAATTTTGGCATCAGTTTTGGAGCTTAACTGTTGCAAGATGTCTTCGTAATTACGCCTAAACTTTTGACGATTATCATTATTATGAACATCGTTAACGCCGATTAACAGAGTAATGATGTCGGGTTGGCTAGCAACGGTTTCCGGCAACATATCTCTAACCAAATCATAAGTTTTATAACCCGGGTAAGAAAAGTTTAAATGAGTAACCCTAGTATCCTGACCGGCAATTTTCTGCGCGAGCAGATAAGGATAGGATTGCTCGTAATCAGCCACGCCAACGCCAGCAGTTAGGCTGTCTCCCAGAGCGGCATAAACAATTCCAGAGGAAGTCGCCACCGATTCATTAAAAATATATTTATGTTTTAATTCAACATTCTGCAATCTAGATATTTCTATTTGGTGATAAAAAAACCAATTAGCCGTAAAGAAATAAATAGCTAATAAACTAAGCGGCCCGAGAATAATTAAGATAATTTTCTCTAAGCTTTTCTTCTTCATATTAATAAGTTTAAGCAATTTTCTTATAAACAAATGCCAGACCAAAGAATACTACATTAATCATAACAATTGTAGCTCCGGTAGGCAAATCCAGAAAAAATGAAAAGCTGATACCCAGGATTACTGACAGCAAAGAAGCAACGGCGCCAATCGTCATCGCCGTTTTAAAGCCGCGCGATAATTGCAAGGCGGTAACGGCCGGTAATATCAGTAAAGCGGAAACCAGCATTACCCCCACCATTCTAATTGACAGTACAACCGTCACCGCCGTTAAAACAGTTAATAAATTATTAATAAAAGCGGTTTTAATGCCGGTCGTCTTAGCATATTCTTCGTCAAAAGTAGCGGAAAATAAATCCCAATAAAAAAAATAAACAGCTGCCATGACAATGATTGATAACAACGCCGATAAAATGACTTCGATATTGCTAATCGCCAAGATATTACCAAAAAGATAACTAAAGAGGTCAACATTAAAACCATGAGACAGGCCGGCTAAGATTATCCCGCTGGAAATTCCAATCGCTGAGACGACTCCAATCGCCGCATCACCATAAACTTGGGCTTTTTCGCTTATTTTTAAAATTAGGATGGAGGCTAAAATTACTAACGGAATCGCAATATAAAAAGGGTAAATCCCAAAGAACAGACCCAAGGCAATCGCCCCGAAACTAACATGGGATAAGCCGTCGCCGATTAAAGACATTTTTCTTAGAACCAAAAACAAGCCCAACGCGGAACAAATAACCGCCACAAAAACCCCGGCCACAAAAGCGCGTTGAATAAAAGAATATTGTAAAAAATTAATTATTTCCATATTAATCGTGTTGATGACAAATTATATGCTGCTCGTGCTCGCCAAAATAAGATTTCATTTTATGGTCGGCGCAAAATTCAGAAAATTTTCCAAAATAAATCAATTCCCGATCAATATATAAAAGCTTATTGGCATACTTGCCGATATAACCAGTATCGTGAGTAATCAAAATTATAGTAATTCCTTTTTCCTGATTCAAAGTTTGCAACAATTTAAAAAAGGCATCGCGAGAATTTGGATCCAGCGCGGTTGACGGTTCATCAAAAATTAAAACTTCCGGCTCGGAGATTAAGGCGCGCCCTAAAAGAACTTTTTGTTGTTGTCCGCCGGAAAGCTCCGACAGCATTTTTTTGGCTTGTTCGGTAATTCCCAACTCCGCCATCAACGCCTTAGTCTTTTTACGGTCAGCCGCTGTAATTCTTTTGGGAAATTTTTTAGTAGATAATAATCCCAAAGTGATAACCTCTTCAACAGTTGCTGGGAAAAGAACATTAATTGTCGAAAACTTTTGCGGCAAATAGCCAATTTTCTGCCAATCATTAAAGCGTTCTTCGCTCTCCCCAAATAATTCTATTTTTCCAGTAGTCAGCGGCAAAAGACCTAAAAGCGCCTTAACCAGCGTTGTTTTACCGGCACCGTTAGAACCGGCCAAACCGACGAAATCTCCCTTTTCAATATCAAAAGAAATGTTTTTTAAAGCCTCACTTGACCCATAATTTACGGAAATATTTTTTGCTTCAATAATTGCTGGCATAAAAAATTAATTACACTGCAAACCAATTTTTAAATTATTTAGATTCTCTTCCATAACTTGAGAGAAAGTTTTGCCGGCTGCTAAATTTTCCCGGCTAAGATTATGAGCGGCATTTAACAGTAACATTTGAGCGCCTGTCTCTTGAGCAATAGTCTCGGCCACTTTAGGCGAACTAAGCTCTTCATAAAAAATGTATTTAATATTATTATTTTTTATTTGATTAACCAGATTTATTAAATCCTGGGCAGTTGGTTCAGCGTCCGGAGAAACCCCTTGCGCCGCCGAATATTCTAAATTATAACGGCGCGCTAAATAACCAAAAGCATAGTGCCCGCCATAAATAATTTCCCGAGAGGCGCAGTTAGTTAGCGTGGTTTGATATTTTGAATCCAGCATTTTTAAAGTCTCTTGATAAGCCGTGGCCCGGGTTTCATAATAAGCGGCATTCTTCGGATCCTGGGCGCTAAAAGCGGCGGCAATAGCTTGAACAATCTGCTGATCATTAACAAAATCTAGCCAAATGTGAGGGTCATTAGCGCCTGCCGGTTCATCTTCATCATGAAAAACTCCAGGGATTAAAGTGATGCCCATGCTAGCATCCACCGCTCTCAAATTTTGGTTATCTGCCCCCTGGATAATATCTTCCGCCCAAGGTTCCATAAAACTGCCAGTATAAATAAAGATGCTGGCGCTATTTATTCTAGCAATATCACTCGGCTTTGGTTCAAAGCTATGAGCTTCCACCCCCGGAGGCAAGAGCAAAGAAACCTCGGCACGGTCACCGCCAATCGCCTTAGCAAAATCGTACAAAGGGAAAATAGTCGTGACCACCGTCAATTTCTCCGAGCTAACTTGAGGTGAGCGTTTATAACTAGTAGCTAAATATAAAGCCCCGACGATAATCAATAATATACCGATAACAAATATAATTTTTTTCATACATTTTTAGGCTTGGCATTTTCGGCAATAACCGTAAAATTCCAAGGAATGGTTGATTATTTTAAATCTATTTTGCCTAGCAATCTTTCTTTCTTGAGCTGCTAGCTGATCCTCGATTTCTATCTTACTGATGGCGTGGCACTTCAGACAGACTAAATGATGATGGTGATGCTGTTCGCATGGAATTTCATAATAATCAACTCCGGAAATATTATTTTTTAAAATTATTTGCTTGTTGGTCAAAAATAATAGCTCCCTAAAAATCGTGGAACGATTAGGAGTTAAATTTAATTTGTTTAGCCGCGACAATAGCTTAGCCGAGGAAAGCAAACAATCTTCCGCCACCAGAATTTGAACAATCTCCTTGCGCAATCTGGTTAAACGCCCGCCCTGATTACGGATATTTTGAAAAATAGTGTCTTTATTCATAATTGCAACATTGTTGCATTAATCATATACCTCTGAAATAATAAAGTCAACTAAAAAAGAGCTCAAATAAGCTCCCTCCCGCCACGCTTAGCTTTTAAACCCAATACTTCCGCCGTTTAATTAATGATTAGTACTGCTCACTTTTTCCAAAAGTTTAATTAGCTGTTGTAATTCGCTATCACTCAAAATAGAAAATGATTCACTAATTGATTCCAAGTATTTATTTTTAAAACTGCCAAAATCATTTTTAACATTAGGCATTAATTTAATATTTACTTGGCGGCGATCGATTAAATCCGCCTTTCTTTCAACTAGCTTCTTATCCACTAAACCATCAGTAAATTGAGTTACCGCCCCGGAAGTAACATTGAGAAACTTAGCAATTTCCTTGACTGAAGCCTGTCCCTGCTTTTCGTTAAGAAAAAATAAAATCATCATTTCTTGGCGGCGAAGAGCTAAACCATCAAAAGAAAAACAATGGTCTTTATGAGTAGACTGAAAAACTTCAGTTAGTTTCTGAATTAAAGCTTGTAATAATTTTTGTCGCTCATCTTTCATATGCTTCTTATCATCCGATTACTCGTGTCTTAAGGCCTCAATTGGATCCATTTTAGAAGCGTTAACCGCCGGTAAAACGCCAAAGCTGATACCGATAATTGCCGAAACGCCAAAACCGATACCGATAGCATAAAGCGGCAGAACAAAAGTCCAGCTCAAACCGTTAGCTACCGCGACACTGGTTAGCACCCAGGTTAAAAAGGCGCCAAATAAAATCCCAATAACTCCGCCAATCAGGGTTACAACCACCGCTTCCACCAAAAATTCTTGTAAAATATTAGCATTTTTAGCTCCCAAGGCTTTACGCAGGCCGATTTCCGCTGTTCTTTCCGTAACCACGACATACATAATATTCATAATACCGACCCCACCGACAATTAAAGAAATAGCGGCAATCGCAATTAACAAAATGGTGATGCTGTCAAAAATAGTATTAATAATATCCATGAGCTGCTCCTGGGTCATAACTTCAAAATCATCTTTATCAGGATTAGTAATGTTATGATTGCGGCGCATTACATTTTTAATTTCCTCCGAAGTAACAGCACTCAAGTTATTATCCTGCACTTGAATAACGCCCTGGAGCAAATAATTTATACCCAACATTTTTTTCTGAGCGGTGACCAAGGGCATATATATATAATCATCATTCCCGCCGCTAATCCCACTGGATGGTTCATAAACACCAATAACCTGAAAATTTAAAGAACCAATTCGTAAAATTTTACCGACGGGATCATCTTGCTGAAAAAGTGAAGAAGCAATCTTATAACCGATAACCGCCACTTGAGCGCCACCAGCATCTTCGGCAGCCGTAAAGAATCTTCCCGCTTGTAATTTATTTTTATCAATTTCAAACATCGTAGCTGAAGTGCCAACATAAACAGCCGTTTTATGATTATTACGATAACTAGCGGCTGCTTGGCCCAAAACAATTCCATAATCATTAACCACGTTAGGAAGTTTTTTAATATCATCCAAATCGCGTTGCTTAAAACTGGTGATGGTAATACCGGAACTGACTTCATCTCGCGGACTATTATTTTTATTATTGGATGGAACTTTAGTTTGGATATAAAGCGTATTGGTTCCGAAAGTGTCAATTTCCTTATTGATTAATTCTCGAAAACCAGCGCCAGCCGACAACACTAAAATCACCGTCGCGATGCCAATCATAATTCCCAGGGTTGTCAAAAAAGTCCGCCCCTTATTGGCCAGCAATGCTTTAAATGCTTGTTGAATAGCGTTTAACATAATTATTCGTACCTTAAGGCGTCTATCGGATCAAGCTTAGCCGCCTTCATCGCCGGAAATAAACCAAAAACAATACCGGTTAAAATAGAAACACCGACTGATAATAAAATGGAGCTGACGGAAATTATAAAAGCCCAATCATAATCTAATTTTTGCATTACCAGAGCAATTATATAAGAGATTAAAACCCCAATGATAATCCCAATAAAGCCGCCGAGACTGGTAAGTAAAACTGCTTCTAATAAAAATTGATTGCGGATTGCCTTTCTGGTAGCTCCGACCGCTTTCCGCAAACCAATTTCCCGGGTACGCTCGCCCACAGTCGCCACCATAATATTTAAAATCCCAATACCGCCGACAATTAAAGAAATTCCGGCCATGGCTACTAAAAATAAGCTGAGAGCATCGGTAATGGTTGATAGGACTTTAACCGCCTCCGCCTGATTGCGAATATCAAAATCTAAATCGGCATCGTTTAAAATATGATGTTGTTGTTTTAAGGTGGTTTTTATCGCCGCAATAGTAGAGTCAACATTGGCAGCATCGTCAACCTTAACATAAATAGAATTAAGATGATGGATTCCCAGAATTTGATTTTGACCAATAGCTAGAGGCAAAAAAATTAATCTGTCCTGATTTTGAAAAAAAGAAGAACCGCGCGGAGCGATAACGCCAATAACGCGCAAAGGAACGCCACCGGCATTTTCCTGGACAACACTCTTAACCTTAATTACTTGACCAATAGGATTTACACCGGCCTCTTTAAAAAGCTCATCGCTGATTTCCGAACCGAGAATTACCACATTAGCCCCACCGGCGGTTTCCGCGGCGCTCATAAACTGACCGGACTGCATTGTGAAATTAGCAATCTGGCTGTATTCCGAATCAGTTCCCGAAAAAGTAGTGTCTACCGTTTTATTATTCCAAGTAATCGTGGCTGCTCCGGAAACGGCGGCATTAACCGCGCTGGCATAAGGAACACGTCCTTTATCGCGCAAGGCCGTGGCGTCACTTTCCACTAAACTGGTAATTATTAGACCCGGAATCGGAGCGCCGGAATCGGCTGTTCGACCAGGCATCACATATAATAAATTGCTGCCCAGTTTAGTCACCTGTCCCAAAATTAAACTCTGAGCGCCACCGCCGAGCGACATAATAATAATCACGCCGGCCACGCCGATAGTTATTCCTAAAATCGTTAAAATCGTGCGCCCTTTACGCGCCCGTAGATTTTTAACAACTAATTTTACAATGGAAAGCGGTTTCACGAAATTATAATAATCTAAACTATTTAATCAACTCCTTATCAGCCTCGGCAATAGTTCGATTTTTTACGGGATCATCAGACAAAATATAACCGTCTTTGATTCTAATAATGCGCTTGGCGTGATTAGCAGTATCTGTTTCATGGGTAACCAGGATAATAGTCCGACCCTGATTATTTAATTGTTGCAGTAAAAACATCACAGTATTTCCAGATTTGGAATCTAAATTTCCGGTCGGCTCGTCAGCAAAAATTACCGCCGGATCGCAAACCAAGGCTCGGGCAATCGCTACGCGCTGTTTTTCGCCACCGGAAATTTGGTTTGTATAGTAATTTAAACGATGTGATAAACCAACCGCGTCTAATGATTTTTTAGCCAGCTGCTCATGATTTTTTAACTTACTATAAGTTAATGGCAATTTAACATTATCTAAAACTGAAGTGCGCGGCAATAAATTAAAAGATTGAAAAACAAAACCAATCTCTTTATTGCGCAGTTCGGCTAAATAATTATCATTAAATTCATCAATATTTTGACCCTTAAATTCATAGATGCCAGAAGTTCCCCGTTCCAAAAAACTTAAAATATGCATTAAAGTTGATTTACCACTTCCCGACGGGCCCATGATTGCCACAAACTCGCCTTGATCGATTTTGAAATTAACGTCTTTCAAAACCGGGGTCACTACTTCACCGGTAACATATTCTTTTTTAAGATTTTTAACGGTTATTAAATTGGCAACGGCTTTCTTTTCCATTTGTTTATTTAATTAAAGTAACTATTTCTTGATTATCAGTTATCCCGCTTAAAACTTCCACTAAGCCGCCATCCGCCTGCAAGCCAGTAACGACCGGGACTTGATCAAAAGTTTTAGTTTGCGGATTATTAATTATGCGGACATATTGACCGCCATTTTGATTAATAATCGCACTACTCATAACCGCTAAAGCATTTTCTCGTTTAGCCACCATGACGGTCATATTAGCGGTCATCCCCGGTTTAATGTCTGGCACATTTGGCAAATCGGCTTTCACTAAATAGTTAACCACGCCGGAAATTACCGTTGAGGCTGGATCGATTGTTAAAATCTGGCCACTAAAATGCTGGTCCGGACCAAAGGCATCAAAAGTATAATCAACTGTTTGACCAATTTTTAAACTAGCAACATTAGATTCACTAACATAAGCTTCGGTATGCAAAGCATTAATGTTTTGCAAAATAAAGACCGGTTGCATAGCCGTTGCTTGTTGGCCGACTTTAGTATCAATTCTGGTAATCGTGCCATCAGCCGGGGCTTTCAAAATCGTGTTTTCTAAAGCTGTCTGCGCTGCCTCTACCGATCCTTGAGCGGATAATAATTGCGCTTTAGCAGCATTGATATCCGCCGGCTGAGCTTTAGCTTTTTGTTGGGCTAAGGTTGCTTGTGTTTGCTGCCAAGCGGCCTGAGCGCTATTTATTTGATTCTGAGCAGAATTAATTTGTGAAGTCGCCGACTGTTTGGCGTTAGTCAAAGCGTTAGTCGCAGCTGTCAGCGCATCAGTCAAAGCTTGGCGTGAAGACTTAACTAAATTAATACCGGAATTTTCGTTAGATAAGGCGGTATTAATAGTTAATTTATAAGCGTCTAACTGTGCTTGGCTAAACTGTGAACTGGTGATTGTATTTTGCAGAGCCGTATAACAATAGTTGAGAGCGCTGATATTTTGATTTAAAGCGGCCACAGCATCGTCAACTGCTTGATAGATATTGGCATCGCTCTTATAACCTTGAGCGGTTGCCAGACTGGCATTCGCTTTGGTTAACAAGGCTTGAACCTGGCTGTTTGCGCTCTTAAAATTGCTTAAACTGGAAGAGTCGGTAACACCAAAAACATTTTCTAAATTATCATCATCCAAAATTTGCTTTTGCTTGTCTAAATCAGATTTCACTGCTACTAGCTGATTGGCGATATTAACCAAAATAGCCGAACGTTTATTGTCGGAAGCAGATGTTGGGGATTGCAAATCGTCAAGAGTAAATTGGGCCTGGCTAATAGTTATATCTGAGGAAGCTTTAACGGTTGCTAATTGGCTAACAGCATTTTCATAAGCCACTTTGGCCGAAGCGACTGCTTTTTCAGAAACATTAATTTGTTCCGGAGTCGATCCCGCTAAGACTCGCTGATAATTAGCTTGGGCTTGAGCCAATTGTCCGTTGGCGCTAGTCAAAGAGGCTTTAACATTAGCTTGGCTTAAAGTAGCGATTACATCGCCGGCTTTAACCGGGTCTCCGGTCTTAACCTTAATTTCCTGGACAACACCGCTAGCTTGGAAACTAAGACTTAAATTAGTTTCGCTAACTACTTGGCCGGTAGTCAAGACTGTTTGCTCCAAGTTTTGTCTGGTAACAGTGGCTGTAGAAATATTAGCGGCATTATTTTTCGGTTTTAGCTTGTAATAAGCGCCGCCACCGACAACCAAAAGGATGATAATGGTCCAAATGATCTTCTTTTTTGTAAAAACAGAACGAATACTCATAAATAGTATATTAATAGTTTAATTAATATTAGTTTAGCAACTAAACTAATATTTGTCAAGAAAAAAACGGGAATTTCTTCCCGTTTCCAATCACTTAAAAGCTGAAAAGCTTTAATCCGTCAAATGATTAATCTTAACTCTAACTAAACCGAGCTTTAAAGAGGCTATTTTTTGAAAAGCTAGCCTGTCTAAATCAATCACTCGATTAGGATGTTTTCTTTTGTTCGGACCGTAATCGTTGACCATAACATCAACAAATTTACCATTAGCCAGATTGGTAACCCGTAAAACTGAGCCTTTTTTAAAATAAGGCGAAGCAGCAAAGGCTCCATCCTTAAAATTATACCAGCTAGCGATGCCGGTACTGGGCTTTTCCTGATTGGTTGACGATTGTTCGTCTTTAACAATCACTTTAGCGGGATTTAATCTAATCTCGCGGTCAAACGTTTCATTCGCCGGGGTTTTAACCAAACCCACAGCGGAGACCAAAAAAATTGCGGCCGTAAAAATAACTTTTCTAACCATTTTAAAAGATTTAATTTAACAAAGAACAAGGAGACATGAAAATGTCTCCTGGGTACTACGCAATGATAACAATTTTCTTCAATAAAAATCAAGTAGTAATAAAAACCCGCCAAATATGAAAATTTGACGGGTTTAAAACCAAATTAAAAATTAATTAACGCTACTCGGCGATATTTTTGGGTGTTTCCGGATAAGCGCCCCCGAAACAGCCGCCGCAAATGCCGCCGCCATAAGTTTCAGCTACTACCTTATAAAGTCCAGGCACCTGTAAATAAATCAACTCGTCGGCACCGATTTCTTGTTTTATAAAGGCTAGACTGCGCTTATAAGCAATCAATTGTCCGCGAGTTTGGAAATCCATACCATTAGGACAGACATTGATAATCGGCGGAAAGCAAACACAGAAGGTGACTTTGGTAGCCCCGGCCTGTTTAAGCATTTCCACAATTATTTTAGCCGTGTGACTGCGAACAATGGAATCGTCAACAACGATGACTTCTTTGCCGACAACCGCTTCTTTTTTTAAATGCAGTTTCTTTCGAACTACGGCGATTCGTTCCGCGGTACTTGTGGCCGTGAAAGAGCGTGATTGCCCGCCTAACGGCGAATGCGCTCTTTGAAAAGCTTCTTCATATAAATCGCCATGATGGACTTGGAGCCGCGTGCTTAAAACATGCGCCAATCCTTGAGCGAAGTGCTTGCCGGAATCTAAAACCGGAACAACTAAATCACCAGTAAGGTCGGGATTTTCCAAAACAATCTGTTCGCCGATTTTTCGACGAAAATCTTCGTTATAAATACCTTTGTATTTAGAACGCGGATTGGAAAAGTAGATGCTCTCAAAAATACAAAAGAACTCTTCCGGTTTAGCATACTTAATGCTTCGAAAATTCTCTTTCTTTTTTTCAAAAATAATCATCTCCCCGGCTTCAACGTCGCGCAAAAATTCGGCTCCAGCAAATTGATCAAAAGATACGGTCTCTGAACAGACCATAAATCCCGAACCAAGCTTAGCCACACTTAAAGGGCGAACACCATAACGGTCACGGATGGCAAAAACTTTGTCGCGCGTGATAATTAATAAAGAATAAGAGCAGGCGACTTTGTTCAAGGCGTAAAGAATAGCGTCTTCAACTTTTTTGGCGCCGGACGACAAAATTAAGTGGATTAAAATTTCGGTGTCCGACGTAGCGTCGAATTTACAGCCGCTCTGTTTTAGCTCGGCCTTCAAATTTTCCACATTCACCAAAGTCCCGTTGTGGGCGATGGCAAAAGGGCCATACTTAGACTCCGTCACAATCAGAGGCTGAACATTAGCCACTAAACCAGGGTCACCTTTAGTTGCATAGCGGCAATGAGCAATCGCCATATTGCCGGGAAGTTCTTGGCGAAAACGTTTTTCACCGAAATCCCGAAACTGAACACTGAAAGGGCCAATACGGCGCCTTTCATAAATCTTTCCTTGGCGCTCGGAAACTACCCCGCCACCTTTTTCACCCCGTGTTTCAATCGGCGTAATTAATTGGCCGGATATCCAAGAGGCGCTTGGCAAGTTAATGGCCGCCGCCAGGCCACAATGCTCGGGAAATAAATCCCGAAAATTAAAACCCGCTTCTTCACAAAATTTCAATTGCAAAGAGCTTTTCTGCAAACAAGAATTTTTTGTCATGATTAATATCTTTTTGGTTAAACAATAAATTTTAAAGGACTAAATTAATAAAAAAATATACCACTGCCGGTATATTTAGTCAAACTAATAAAACTCGACATTAAGCCTTCTTCAATATTTTAATAATGCCTTTTTCGGCATCGACTTCCACTAAATCGCCGTCACGAAGAACCTTGGTGCCAATTTTCGTGCCGATTATGCAAGGAGTCTTTAATTCCCGCGACATAATGGCGGCATGACAAGTTAAACCGCCTTCATCAGTTATAATGGCGGCCGCTTTTTTCATAACAGGAACATAATCTGGTGTCGTAGACGGGACGACTAATATTTCTTTAACTTTAAACTTTTTAAATTCTGTTTTGGATTTTATAATATGAACCTTGCCAACGGCTAACCCGCGACAAGCTGTTTGCCCCTTAATTTCATTAGACTCTTGTTTTTTAATACTCAAAAATTTGATTTTCTTTTTAGCGCTAGCAACAATATCACCTGAATATATTTGCGTATGGCGGCCATCCGCAACCATAATATAACCACGCTTTCTTTCTTTAATAATTCCAAAATCTATTTTCAATTCTTGTCGCAAAAGATTAATTACTTCTGTTGGTAAAATATAAAAAATTTCTTCTAAAGATTTAATGCCGAGACGCTTAGAAATTTCGCCAAGAAAATTGGATAAGTATTGAATATTTCGATAGAACTGTTCGGTCCGCCAACTGCGAAAATAAATAGCCTCCTGAAGCGTATCGATATGGCTAATCAATTTTTTACTAAAACCAAACTCCGTCTTATATTTTTTGACTTGCGCAATTTTGCGCCGACGCTCACTAAGGATAATTTTAATCTTTTCCGAAATATCCGCAGCACGAAAACTATCTAGGCGTCGATATATTTCTTTTTCGGAATAATAACTGTTATTCATGGCCGAATTTTTTAACCAACCATAATTTTGAATATGCCGCTTAATATCAGTTTCTATCGATAGCCCGTGCTGACGTTTAAGGGCAATTTTTAATAAACTCAATTCATCATTTTCCGTAGAACTAGATTTTAAAGCCACTCCGAGATTATGAATAATCTCTGGAGCCTTAGCCCCGCATTTTTTAGTTATTTCTGTTTTTACATAATTTTCCAAGTATTCTTCAATGAACAAGGGGAAAATAATGAAAGCACCCATCGAAAAACAAAGCTGACAATATTTTTCTAAATTATCAGCGAGCTGCTGGTTAGAATAATTATTAAATTTTTTCCGATTAAGCTTTTGAGCGAATTTTACTATCTTATCATTTAATTTATAGGCTTCGCGAAAACTATTTTTAATAAACTGCGGCTCTTTTTCCAATTTAGACAAGGTTAATGCTTGCGTCTGACGCCAAACACTATTGCCAAACATTAATTCCTGATCTAAATATAAAATCGTTCCCATTTCATAAGGAAAGCGAAGATTGTGATTATAATGGCGCGAAACGCCCTCCCAAAGTAAATAAGTATAAAAAGGGGTACGAAAACGTTTATGGATATAATGCCATTTTAAACGCGCCAACTTATTTAGATTGAGATTGTTTAGCATAATTCAATTATAGCACGTGGTCTTAAAGCCATAAACTAATTACCAAAACTATTTAAAAAATATACCATTATCGGTATATTTTTTATTATTTCTGTTATTTTTCGGCTTCAATTTGTTCTCTTATCTTTTCGATTTCTTGATTATCATTTTCTTTCAAACTCTCTACCTCTTCGGCGGATGATTTTTTAAATTGATCTTCACCGGCGATAGCATCACCCAAGGAAACTTCTCCGGATCTAAATTTTCTTATTGATTCCGCCGCCTCCATATGTCTACCCATCTTTACTTCTGCCGTTCTCGCCTCTCTGCCTTCTTTAGTTTTTAAATCATGGGTATTTTTTACTATCCATGATTTTTCAGGATTGACCATAAATTTTAAAATTAATTTTATAATAACTTAACTAATATATTATACCACCCTTTTTAACCAAAACCTTTCTTCTTCCGCCTCCTTATTAAACCAACGACACCAATGCTAAATATTATAAACCCTAATAATTGGGCACCGGGGCTATCATCATACCCGCCATAAATAAAAATAAATATGCCAAACAAGATGGCAAAAATGCAAGCTAAAATTTTTATATACTTTTTTTTCATAATTATTTTTAGCCCCAATCGATTAGCAATACTTAAATTGAAACAGCTTTATAAAACTTTGATAAACTCTTGAACTATTGGCCCCTGACTATTTTTTCTCAATTCATTAATATAATTTTTAACATCCGCCGGTTTAGTCTCCATATTGGTATAAAATGACAAAACTTTTTCACCAAGATTAGCAATCTCTTTAATACAGGCCTCAGGATTATTTATTTCATAACCAGAGCCTTTACTTATCACTAACCCCTTTTCTATTAAGCTACTAAATATTGTTGCGCCGCAAAGATAATAAGGCTCACCCGCGCTCGCTTTTTGATTAGATTTATTTTTTAAATAATCTAAATTAGCCCCTAGCTTCGCTGAAAGTTGAGTTTTTATATCAATTCCATGTGGCAATTCATTTCTCTGATAAGAATCGTATAAAATCTTCATGCCAAGCGTTTCCGCTTTTAACTCATCCAAAATTCCCTTCTCAAAACTTTTACCAATTCTCTTGGAAACTTTTTTATCTTCTGAATCCAGGACATTGTGGCTGATTTCATGTAAAACAGTTTCCGTAACTGCGGCTTGAGAATATTTATTTTCATCAACATCTTCTTTAAAAACTTTCTTAAGCAATGGAAGCTCATTAGTAACGGCTACCTCTCTGACAGCATTGGTATGGGATAAAATTTGATCCTCGCCTGATTCACCACGCGTCACCCAATATAAATTAGGACCGAAAGACCAGGGCTGATAATTCAATTTAACATCTGGAACCTTATAATCTTTAGCCAGACAATCGCGATTTTTATTAATCATCTCTTGGGCAATTCCAGTAAATTTACTAAACTCCTGTTCCTGCTCTCTGGTTTCTTTAGTTTTTAGTCCTAAACGAATTTCCGCATCCACTTTGCCGGCTTCTCCTGACACCGAAGAGCAGCCCTGTGGAATAATCATAATCGGACAACCAGAATCATTAAGCTCTTTGCCCATTTTATACAAGTTTTCCCATTCTTTATCTAAAACTTCTGGTTGAATACTTTTTGAGCCATAGACTTGGCCAACTTTTTCTAAATAATCAGCAAATAGATTATAACTATCCGGTAGCTCTTCCTTAGCAACCGCTAATTTTGTCCTAATAGACAAAGCCTCTAAACGTGATTGAATCTTCTCCCATTCATACGGAAAAATATCGCTATAGGTTTTAATATCAATGTCCTCACTCCTGGGGTCTTTATATAAATCATAAAGATAGGCGGCGCCTTCCTCGTCTTTTAATTTTGTGGGCGCTGAACCACCAGGCAAATCAGCTAATTCAATTTGTTTAACATAGGCGTGGTCTACATACTTGCCTAAAATAGCGGCCGTATCAACAAATAATTTCAGTTCAGTGGGGTTTAAATTAATTTTATAGCAGATTGCTTGTAAATTTTCCGGATTACTATTTTTTAACCAATGCTCCATTACGGCAATAGACGCTAGTTGTCTTTCCGAAGAAGCGACAACCAGAGTGCGCCAAGCTTCCGGGTTGGCCGTTCTCAATATTTCCAAAACACCGAATTGGCGCAAAGAAAAGCTTTTATTAAATTCCTCAGGATTATCTAATAAATCCAGAGCTGCTTTATTTTCAGAATCGGTAGTTGATAGACTCTGCTTCCAAGATTCAGCCTTATTGTTTATTAAAGTCTGGACGGAACTTTCCCAAGTTTTATTAACTTCTTGCTGAGCGACTTCAAAAATATCTTCCGCCAAGTTAATAGCTTCCTGGTCCGGCAAGTCAGGCCAACCATCTTTCTCAACCTTTGATTTTAGATTATTTCTGATTTCTAAACCAAACTTAACATAGTCGGGAATATTCTCCTGCTCTTTATTCATTTTAAGCACATCCATTCTGTTTTTAGGATCAGCCCCCTGAGGGAAACTTTCGCCAAAGCGCATATATTTTTTATTTCAAATCAAAGTAAATCGCGTAGGCAACAGCCAAAAAAGAACTAACAAAGATTATAATATAATTCCATTTAGCTAAAGAAGCATTTAAACTTTTTAGTATTCCGACTAAAGCGGCCTTATCCTCCTGATTTAAAATTTGTCCCTGTTGAGTTTTTTCTAATAGATTAAGCTGGGCGATCAATTTGTTTCGTCGGTTCTCTATTTGAAAACGATGCCAGAAATACCAAGCGAATCCCAGCGTCCCGACATACCAAGCGGTCTCGACCCAAATTGGGTCATAGTGGTTTAAAACCACAATCCCACGATAAGCAATGGTCGCAATCACGCCGATAATAAAAAATAAGGCGTGTTTATAGTTTTTATGTAAATTGGGCATATATTTTTAACAGCTAACTTTATTATAACTAAATTATTTTTGATAATACTAAAGCATGAAACTGGCTACCATTAAATAAATCAAAACGGCCATAAAATCCTGAATAATAGTTCCAATCGGACCGCTAACACTGGCTGGGTCAAAGTGTAAACGGCTGGCCAAATAAGGGATAAAGAGGCCGGTAGTTATAGAGGACAGGGTGGCTAAAAAAATAGCGATTGCCAATATAGAGGCTAAAATCAGTTGGCTATAAAAAATTAACACCACAAAAAATGCTAAAAAACTAACAACCAAGCCAATATATAATACTATTTTAAACTGACGCCAAGCGTAGGCTAAAAAATTTATTTTTTGATTTATGGCTAAATCTCTGACAATAAAAAAACCCATTTGAGTCCCAACCGCACTAGACATATAAACTACTAGCGGAATAAAGGCAGCTAGAATAATATTTTGAGCCAAGGTCCTTTCAAATAAACCAATTACCCAGGCCACCAATACGCCTCCGCCTAAGCCCAAAACTAACCATGGTAACCGATGCTTCAATGATAAATACAAAGGCAATTTCATAGCATCATCAATTTTTACCGGGCTCTTATGACTAACACCCGCCAAGTGCATAATATCTTCATGGACTTCCTGATAAACAATATTTAAAATATCATCACTCAGAACCGCCCCCATAAATTTATTATCGGTGTCCACTATCGGCACTGACTTTATATTATGCTTTAAGGCTAACTGGGCAACTTTTTCCTGATCACTATGGGAGTGGGATTTAGCCAAATCAGTAATCATCACCTCAGAAACTTTTCGACTTTTTAACTGTTGAAATAACTCCTTAATAGAGATGACTCCTTTTAGAACGCCTCTTTTATCAAGAACATAAATATAATTGATGGATTCCAATTTTTTTACATTGGCTAAGAGATATTTTTCCACATCGCCAATGGTATCATCAAGGGCCGCTATCGGCACCTTATCCGTCATCAGCCGGCCCGCGCTATCTTCAGGGTAATTATTGTTCATATTATATTAATAATTTTAACTTAATGTAAAAATCTAAACATTTTCATTATAAAATTTTATTATCAACTAAATACTTCTCAATTTCCGCTGGTGTTTCTGCGGGCGAAAAACGTTTCAACGGATTGCCCGAGCGATCAATTAAAAACTTAGTAAAATTCCATTTTATACGCCCACCTAAAATTTCCGGGAGCTCCTTTTTTAAATAAACAAAAAGAGGATGCGCCTCTTTACCGTTAACTTTTATTTTCTTAAAAATTGGGAAGCTAATACCGTAATTCAACTGACAAAAAGAAACAATCTCTGCTTCGCTCCCTGGTTCTTGGCCGGCGAACTGATTACAAGGGAAAGCTAAAATAATAAAATCTTGGCTCTTATAATCTTGATAAAGTTTTTCCAGGCCGGCATACTGCTTAGTAAAACCACAATGACTGGCAGTATTAACAACTAAAACCACCTTACCGCGATAATCAGACATATTAACAACCTGGCCACTGGCGTTCTCGGCAGTAAAATTATAAAAATTATCCATATTTTATGATTTTCTATTTTTTCTAAAAATTGTCATTAAATTAATTAAAAATCCTAAAATGCACAAACCCGTAGTAATAATGATTCCTTGATACTGTCCGGAAAAACCATCGACTGATAAGTGTTTTAATAAAATTCCTGCATAAGCCCAAACTAAAACCAAACCATAAGCGATATTTCTATCTTTCCACATTCTTAGAGACCCAATAAATAGTCCGGCTAATAAAACTATTATCGTCCAGATTTGGTCAGAAATTCCAAATCCATTCCAATTAAGGCTTACTAGAAAAACTGTAATATTGGCAATGGCGGCGACGGTAATCCAGCCAAAATAAACGCTAAACGGAACTCGTATAAAAAAATTTTCTGTTAACGATAATTTTTCTTTATTTAAAATATCAGCAATCTTAATTAAGGAAAATAAAATTACTCCCATAATCAAAACGGATATCCCGATAAAATCATAGTGCCAAGCAAAAATCCAAGCAATATTAGCCAGTGAGCTTAAAATAAAATAAAAACCAACTTTTTTGAAAAGTTCCATTTTACCCCTGCCCTTGTCTTTTTGAAAAAGGCCGAACTGATATAAAGAGTAACTAGCCAAAAGTAAATAAATTAAACCCCAAATGGAAAAGGTTAGGCCTGCCGGTGCAAATAAATTAGGGTAAGCATCAGAAATAGCTCCGGTAGAGCGGTTGTTAATGGGCAAGGCGTTCGCGAGCCAATTAACCACCACCATAGCAACATAAGTGAGCCCCACAAAAATTTTGATAAACATAAATTTATTGATTATATAATAAAAATACCACGAAAAATGGTATTTTGTCTATCTTACATAAATTTTAAATATTATTATTTCAAAAACCCAAAATACTTTAAAACCGGCTTGATATTGGGGGCTAAATTCTCTTTGTCTAAATCATTTATATCTAGCCAAGCCCATTCTCTGATATCATCGCCAGGGGCTGGCTCGCCAACTCTTTTTGCTAAAAAATGAGCAAGGATAACACTAACCGACCTTCCTTCAATTTCTTTTTCAACTTGCAAAATATAAGGATTGCCGTCCAATATCTCAATCTCAACACCCATCTCTTCTTTAGCTTCCCGTTTAGCGGTTTCCTTTAAATTAACTTCATTTTCCTCAACTTGACCGCCACAAAATTTCCAGAAATTATCATCTCCGTGTTTATTTAATAAGACTTTATTATTTTCGACAATAACCGGTCCAGAAGCAATAATTATTTTTGGCATATATTTAGGGGTTTAATCTTATTATTTAGTCTTTTCTTTGCCTCTCCAATTTATTTCAAAAGAAATAGAATATTTATTAGGAATTTTCCATTTAGATATCCGAAAACAGAAAAACTGAAACTTATTTTCACTAATCTTTCCAAAACCAAACCTATTTAGAGTTAATTCAATATCTATAACCATATATTATATAATATTATCACGGGCAAAATTTATTTCACAATATAGGATCTTTGCGTGCTGACTAAAGTTTCTTTATTTTTTTGTTCAGAATATTTAGTTCCCGTGTTTCTCTCTAAGCTAAATTCTACTTTAAGCCCGCCCTTATCCTTTATAAGTAAGGTACTATATTCACAAATTTTATCAACATCAGCATGAATAGTTGATGGGTTAACCTTTTCACTATAAAGCTGGCCATTTAAATAAAACTTCCAAATACACCAAACCATAACATTCTTACCATTTACCATGTAAGCTTCCGGATTACTTAGCTGCGCGCTAAAATTCAAACCACTTTTTGGAGAAAAGCTGGCTCCATCCGGGCTTACCAATGATAAACCGTTAGAAATTACCGGCGACTCAACAATGGGCGTAGTGCTTGCTGTATCGGGAACGGGCTCGGAATTTGCCAAGACACCCAGAATTTCTTCAACATCTTTTTGATTTATGTCGCTTGATTTAATTCCTTGTTCCTCCAGCCATTTACTTATATCCTCCGGCTTTATTTCTGACACATAAACAGGGGCTTGGTGTTTTTTAATATTCTCAAATTGTTCATTTCCCTTTGAAGCGCTTGGCAGTTGTATACCGATTATTTTTCCGTCCTGAGCCGCTCCTTTAAATTGTTCTACCGCTATCATGACTGATGAAAATTTTTCAAAACCATTTTTTAGATTATTGGGTATTTCATTAATAGCTAAAATAGTGGCTATTGGTTCGGTCACTTTTCTAAAATCACCAACAATGGCGGAAACTTTATTTTTATCGCCGAGAGCAATATTAGCTGAATCCTCAGTCACTTCAAGTGTTAAGTCCGCGCCACCGACGACAACGGCGGCTTTGGCTAAAGTTGAACCAGCGGCCAAGGCCGATGTTCCTCCGGTTAAAACAATACCACCCACAAAACCCGCCACCTTACAGGTATCTTTAATAACTGTAGCCGATACTTCTAACTTTTTAAATGTATCGCCTTCTCCGTTCCAAATATCAGCTTCTATCTGCGCCTGGTCTTGCTTAAGAATCTTAAAAGCCATTTTAGCGTCCACACCAAGATGTTTAGCTAAAGTAGCTATTTTCTTGCCGGCCGGCGCTTTATCAAAAATATCTGATATTTCTTGCTTATCATAAGCGTTGGCCGCGTCAATTAAATGAAAACCTATTTTTTCTTCACTCATTTTATTTGCCTCTACTTCAAGACTAGTAACCTTCTCATCAAATTCTGACCATTTCCCGATAACATTGCTCATTTCTTTATTCCAAGAGTCATAATCGCTAAAATTTTTCGCATTAACCAAAACGTTGTCGGTCATGAGCCGCAAAGCTAAATAATCTTTTGAAAGGTTATATGTATTTTCCAAAACGCTCTGCTCTCTTGATTCGGTTAAAATTTCTGAAGATTGTTTTTTTGTGTTTATAATAAAATAGGCGGCAGTTCCCAGAATAACGATTAGGATAATTGCAATAATTGATTTTTTCATCATAGAAATATTTATATTATTTTCTAACTTAATTCTAATTAATCTACTTATCTGATAATCATTAAAGCCGTTTCCTTAAGTTTGTTTTCAGTGATACATTTTTTCTCCAAAACGTTGTTTAGGGCTAATTCTGGAATTTCCACATAATATTTTCCGACTGCATTTTCCGTAAAATACATTGTAATTAAATTATTCTCCTTCAATAGTATTGTTGGCTCTTGAACTTTTTTCAGCTCCGAACAATCTTTCTCTGCTTCGATAGATAGTTTATTGTAAAAATCAAAATAATAACTGACAGTTAGATTTTTCTTAAAATAAAATTTGTTCTTTAATAAAATTTTTGAGACCGTTCCAAATTGATTATTGCTTTTATCTAAATCGTCCCAGGCTTGTTTAGAAACGAGATATTCGGTTATAAAAGGAGCTGAATTTCCCATTGCCCGATAATTTTCTAACTTCAATCCGTATTCCAATAAGACTGGAGAATTTTTTGGAATTATTGAAATAACTTTCTGCAAAATATCTAGACCATTATCCTTTATGGCAATACCAACTAAATGCGTAATTAATAAGCCCTGTGAATTCTCAATCGCATTACCAATAATAATTGACTTGAAGGCCTCATCAAGGGCTTCTTTATTCTGACCATTTTTAGCCAACCAAATAGCTTTAACGCCACTTAAACGGCTTGCTTCCCGCCAGTTGTTGAGTGGGATCACGGGCATTTCGCTAGAGATTTTTGCTTGGTTGTCAGCGTCAGGCAGCTGAAATTTTCCCTTAACGGCAGCGGCAGTAAAATATTGTAAGACATCTTCATTGTCGACTAAAAGCTGTTTAACGACTTCCTGGTCCCATTCATCACTTTTTAAGTAGTCCGAAACTAACTGCTTTCCTTTGGGGACACTCTTTGTATTAATTAAGTCTCGTGTTTTATCTAAATCATAAAAAGCATTTTCTTCATCCGGCATATTAATTACTTGTAGTTGTAATTTGGAATCGTCAACCGGCGGAATATCTTTTCCTTTAATAACACTTAGTAGCGAGGGAATGATAATCGCGATAACCACAAGAGCCGGAATTACTACCGCCAGGAATTTTAAAATGCCGCTAATAATTTGCGAAGCCATCGTTTTATTTTTTTGCATAATTTTAGTCGTCTTATATAACTAAAGTATATCAAAAATAACATACTTGCGACAGAAATCGAAGGCCTGCCGCACAAAAAACTTATTGGCTCTGGGGACAAGGATTTCGGTCTCAGTGAATTAGCCTCCGCCAGCTGGAGGCTTAGGAAAGTTTTTTGGCCAATAAAAAAACGAGATTTTAGTCTCGTTTTAAGCTCTCTGAGTTTAAGATTATTATACAATCTTTAAACCTTCGTGAACTGGAGAGGTCTTGATAATTCTTTCCTTCATAATCTCAGGGAATTCCACGCCTCTTATTACCCGGCTTTCTTCTACATAATCGGCGTTTGCAAAACTAACAAAATTGATAGCTATGGTACCAGTGTTGAAGATTGCTCCTAATGTAGGAGTATAGACACTCACACTGAGTATGCGATTGCAAACAATCTCTTCATGGTGCCTTGCGTTGATAAACCGATAATATGTATCGGTGATTTTAGTAATTTTTTCCTGATCATCAAGATAGAAGACCATAGTGTTAGTCGGGCCGTAAAAAGCGGTAATAAAAAAATTGTACAACGACCAAAGCGCAACGACTGCCATAACAATATAACTAATTGTCATGAAAGTTACGATTAAATCATCATAAACAATACTTTCTGACCACTTGAAATACACGCAGCACCAATTAAGAATAAGAGCACAAATAATCGGGATAATCACCCAGATTAAAGAATTAAGCAACGAAGTAAACATGCCTTTAAATGTACTTTTAATTACGATGTTTTTCATTTTTAAATATTTAATTGTTAATAATGTTGTTAATTAAGTTCTCTCAATTTCCATAAAGAAACTAGGAGAACCCAATTAAACAAAACAACTAAATACCTATATTTTAAAGAGCTAAACAGCTTTATGAATTATATTATAACATATTAAACTTATTTTGTCAATACCTTATTCTCTTTCAGATCCTTCCTAATTTCAGACGTCTCCCCACATTAATATCTATTAACAAAAAACATACTAATATTAGCCTATTTAATGTATGTGCTCAGGGATTGGGATACAATTAAAATGATTGTTGACAAAAATCTGTTAAATTGATAATCTTTTTTATTAATAATAACGAACATTAAAAATTGGAGGTAAAAATGTGTGCATTTTGCAATGTGAACGAAAATCTTCTACTGAAAGAGACTAAATTCAGTAGATTGTTAATCAACTATTTCCCCCTGGGGAAATTTGCCTTATTGGTAGTGCCCAAAAGACATGTCCGCTTAATAACGGATTTGGAAAGATTTGAAATAATCGATCTTATCTTGCTTTATCAAGACGCAATCAAAAAAATTAACAAGAATCTGGATATCCCAGACCTAATTGGCTGGTTTAACCAGGGCGCTAACGTTGGGGAAACTATTCCTCATTTCCACTTGCATGTGGCCTTATTTGAAGTTGACGGCAATTTAAAACCGGTAACAAGAATAGGTGATAAAACGCCAGTCACAGAAAATTTGTTAGAGATAATAAAAAGTTATTTCTAAAAATCTTACTTTTAGCGAAATTAAGAGTTGTCGGCGCAACTCTTTTTTATTTGCTCGGGTATTGGGATAAAGTTGGAGCGATTTTAAAGAAATAAAAAAGGGGAGTCCAGCTAGACTCCCCAAAAATGATATCCAATAACTAGCTACTCTTTGAACAACTCCTCATATTCTCCAGCCCATTCTGGAGTGGACCATTCAAATTGTTTGAGGGCAAATCTGCCTACTTTTTTTAAAGCTTTACAAGCCTCAGGATCAGTATTTACCGAAAGTTCTTTCTTTATTTCCGCTACAATGCTTTGCACTGTATTTTCTATTGCGATTTCAGATTGCATGCTCATGTTTTTTCCTCCTATATTTAATGATAATTTTGTTAATGTAATAAAAAAATATACCACTTTGGCATATTTTTGTCAATTTGCTCGGAGACTGGGATGTAGTTGGAACAGTTATAGATAAATAAAGAAGCCCTCTCTCACGAAAGGGCTTCAACAAATTTATAAGTAACAATTACATCATTTTTGCAAATCTCTGGCTATTTTTCTTTCTGATTGTTCTTCTTCAGTGAAGAATCTTCTGTCTATGTATTCATAGACTTCATTGCTAAATTTGATGTCATTGTTGTGCGAATTAAGATAACGCCATCTTTCGACTGTTTCAGGATTATCAATAAATTCCTTAACGGTAACAAATTTACAATCAGCTTCTGGCTTAAACCACTCTTGA
>JBAYKT010000004.1:0-78952 GCA_041664445.1 Patescibacteria group bacterium
TGTAAGTTGACTGGAACTTTTTTCATAAATTAATAATTTTTAATGAACGATTATAGGGTTATTAGCCCCGAAAATTAACTCTAATACTATTTTTAGTATCCAGGCATATTAATATAAAAACAAGCAAACGTCAAATTTTTGTTAATTTGACAGTTATTAGATTATTATGTTAATATCAGCGGAAGTTATTTAAAAATTAAATTATTGTTTAACCATAAAAAGGAAAAAATGGAATCAAAAAAAGATTTGTATCAAGAATTGGGTGTCGCTTCCGATAAAAGCGGCATCAAGGCCAACTTTGATGAAATAATTGCTAAGGAATATCCTTACGCTTTTGTTAATATCGTCACTGACCCCTATGAAGACAGTCGAGCAGTAACCCTACATCTTGACGGCGACGGCAGCAAGTTTATTCAGCGTTTACTGGATTATTATGAGCATGGAGATGAAAATGTCTTTGCCGGGATGATGGATGATGCTTTGACCATGAATTTGGGCGATGTTGCCGCGAGCGGTTTTGTTTTTGGGCCAATGCTGATTGCCGATGTTATTGACCAGGGTTTAAATCCGGAGATCAAAGCGATTGTCTTGCGTCAGGTTAAAAAGCGTTTTCAGGAGCTCCTTCAGCTTTATGCCAAATTTGGATTTAATGTCAAAATTAAGTTCATGGGCGGAGAAACGGCCGACCTTCCTTATCAGGTAAAATCGTTGGTTTTTAACGTCGCGGTTAATGCTTGGGAGGAAAAGGTCAATATTGTTACTGGCGAAACCAAGCCTGGCGATATTATTATCGGCGTTCAAAGCGACGGACAAGCTGCTTGGGAAGACAAACCCAATTCTGGGGGTATGTCTAATGGCCAAACTTTGCTCAGAAGCGGCGCCATGGATCTTTCGTTTAACGAGAAATATCCTGATTTAGGCGATGGCCATTTTTATAAAGGCCATTATCGTCCGCATGATAAACCAGAAATTTTAGAAGGTATGTCAGTCGGTGAAGCCTTGCTTTCTCCTACCCGCCAATGGGCGATTGTTATTCGTGAGATAATCAAAGAGCTTAAAAATCGCGGCATCTTCCATATGCTACACGGCATAACAATGAATACCGGCGGCGGTGCTACCAAAATCAAGAATATTGGTAAAGCCGTTATTTATTCTAAAACAATGCCGGAGCCGCCTGCGTTGTTCCGTTTTATTCAAGCGGAAACCGGCCAACCCTGGAGGCATATGTACACCTCTTGTAATTGCGGGATTGGAATTGACATTGTTGGAGAAGATAACGAAGAATTCAAAAATGCTGTTAAGGGTGTAGTCTTTGGTTGTTGCTTAAAACCGTACGAACTCGGCTTTGTATTTGAAAGTACGGATGATGAAAATCACGTCACTCTCAACACTCCCTATGGTAAATTCGAATATTGAAATTTTTTTTAACCTTAAATTTGCGAGAAGTCCTTCATATAACGAAGGGCTTTTTTCTTTGGCGCGAGTCTATTTAAGCGAATCAAAGAAGAAAATTTTAAGGTTTACGTATTATTAGGTATAAACCATCTTGGTTTTAATTTTAAATTTTAAATCGTATGAAAAAAAAGCTAGCTTTTTCGTCTGTTTTGTTGCTTTTTTTGTTTGTTTTGACTGCTTGTGGTCAAACTAATAAAGACAACAGCCAAACAAACTCAGCCACCGCTACCGATAAGAATAGCGACTCGCTTCGCCCCAGCCGGACTAATCGTCCTGATTTTGGTCAACCGGATAGGGAATCCGATGTTCGCGGTTTAGTAAAATCAATCTTAGGTAACGAGGTTGATGTTTTAAAGGTTGATATGCCGGGCAGACAAGCGAGTTCTACTGAAGCTGCAAATACTGAAAATGTTAAAACTCAAAGAGAGGCGGGCGTTTCCTTAACTACAACCGGCGTTCCGGCTGGCGTTCCCGCTGGAGGTGGCGCTGGTATGGGCATGGGTATGGGTGGCGGCCCTGGAGGACCAGGTGAACAAACTGCTGATAGCCGCGCGCAAATGTTGGAAACATTAAAAGCTATGAGCTCCGGTGAGGAAAAAATTATAATCCCAGTCGGCATAAAGATGTTAAAATCCGGTTCGGAAAATGGCAGTCGAGAAATGGTGGAAGCCAACTTAAGTGACATTACGGCTGATAAAATGATTACCATTTGGCTTAATCAGAGTGTGACTGATAAAAAAGTCGCCGAATTTGTGCTTATTAATTAATTAAATTTATGGCCGAGTCAATTTTAGAAGAAAGCAAAAAGTCAAAAAAAAGAGGCTTCTTCGGATTTATTTTTAGTAAAAAATTTTTAATCATTGCCATTATTATTTTGGTCGCTGCTGGAGCTGGCTATTATTTTTATGGGCGGAATACCAAAAATCAAACTACAGTCGTCCAACAGAAAAAATATACGGTCGCTAAAGAAGATTTAAAAATTTCCGTTTCTGCTTCCGGTAAGGTAGTAGCTAAAGACGGCGTGGAACTATCCTTTCCGGTAAGTGGTAATTTAGAAGTTGATAATGTTTATGTTAAAGAGGGCGATAAAATTAAAAAAGGCGATAAAATTGCGTCGGTTAAAACGGAAACTTTAGAATTTGAACTACGCAGCGCTTATAATAGTTATCAATCAGCTTTAGCTACCTACAATTCTAAGATTGAGTCGGCGACTGCGAGCGAAATTGCCAAGTCTAAAGCCGCAATTGAACAGGCGCAAGTTTCCTTAGACCAGGCAAAAATCAGTTTAGAGCAAACCAAAGTTAACCAAGCGCAGAATATTACTAATGCCGAAGATACTTTAGAAACGGCTCAAGATAATTTGAAATTAAATACTAATGCCAGCGATAGTGAAATTGTGCGCAGCGCTTATTCCGATTTAGCCAGCAATATCAAATCAATTAATATTACTTTGCAGAAAATATTGCGTGATTCTGATGGCGTTATCGGCGTTGATGAACAGTCAATTAATGATGAATTTGAAAATGTGCTCGGTGCCAAGGATTCCGGTTCTTTATCTGGCGCCAAGGACAGTTATTCCCGCGCTAAAAGTTTGCGCAATGATATTGATAGCCGGATAGTTGCTTTAAGCACAAATAATACTTCAGAGATTGATGCGGTCGCCGCTAAAATGGAAAGCGTTTTATCGGCCTTCCAAGACCATCTTTATAATATGCAAAAGATGCTGGATGCCACGATTACTTTTACTGGACTTTCCCAAAGTAAATTAGATGGCTTTAAATCAACCGTTAGTTCTAATCGCTCGTCAATTAATTCCGCCATTTCTAGTTTAGATAATTCCGTCCAGGCAGTAGTAGATGCCAAACTTAGTTTGAAAAAATTTCAAACTGCCTATGATAAAGCTCAGCAAGATTTAGAAATAACTAAAAATCAAGCGACCCAAAATATAAAAAATTCAGAAAATTCTGTTAAATCGCGGGAGATTTCCTTGACTCAAGCGCAGCAGGATTATCAAGACTTAATCGCACCGATTAGCTCTTCCGATTTAGCTTCCGCCCGTGCCCAACTTACATCAGCTTCTATCGGCGTAGACAAAGCTAAATATAACTATGAACAAGCAACTTTGACTTCGCCGATTGATGGCGTTGTTTCCATGCTTAATTATAAGCAAGGCGACATTATTTTAAGCGATAGTGCCAAGACAATGGCTACCATTATTAATAACGATACTCTTTATATAGAAGCCAATATTGAAGAAGCAGATATTAGCAAGCTGAAAGTCGGCGATAAGGCGCAGGTGACTTTCGATGCTGTTGATGGCGTTAAATTGACGGGGGAAGTCAGCTTTATTGCCATGACTTCCGATACTAGCGCCAATGGTATTGTGACCTATTTAGTTCGCGTCTTATTGACTAATACCGGGGAAAATCAAGTTAGAGAAGGGATGACTGCGACGATTGAATTTGTTACTTCCGAAGCGGCTGGAGTTTTAGCGGTTCCGGTAGCGGCGGTGAGAAATGTGGGAGGCAATCCGTCTGTTGAAAAAATGGATGGTAGTTTTGCTACGGTAGTAACCGGATTTACTGACGGTAAAAAAGTGGAAGTTATAAGCGGCTTAAATGCCGGCGAGATTATTGTCTATTAATATGCCTGGAAAGATTGCAATTAAATTAGAAAATGTCTATAAATCATATTATTTAGCTAATGGCGAAGAGATTCCGGTTCTAAAAGGCATCAATCTGGAAATTAAGCAGGGCGAGTTTGTGGCCATTATGGGCGAATCCGGCGGCGGCAAAACTACTCTATTGAATGTTGTCGGTTGTCTGCACCCGCTTACTAAAGGAAAATATTTTTTAGATGGTGAGAATATCGGCGACGTTAAGGATGATTATACGTTGGCCTTCATTCGCAACAAGAAAATGGGTTTTGTTTTTCAGCAATTTAATCTTTTTTCTAGATTTACGGCAATTAAAAATGTCGCTTTGCCAGCACTATATGCTGGGATGCCTAGCGATGAACGCTTAGAAAAAGCCAAAAAACTTTTAAAGTCGGTCGGGATGGGCGAACGGGTTAATCATCGGCCGACGGAACTTTCCGGCGGACAGCAACAACGCGTCGCGATTTGTCGTGCTCTAATTAATGACCCGGAAATAATTTTAGCTGACGAACCGACCGGAGCCCTTGATTCTAAATCGGGAATTGAGGTTATGGAAATCTTTACTAATTTTAAAAAACAGGGGAAAACCGTGGTCATGGTTACGCACACCTCAGAAGTTGCCAAATATGCCGATCGAATAATTTTTTTGCGCGACGGACAGGTGCTCAGTGATAATTATCAGTTAAAAAGTTCTTATTAGCTTTTAGGTGTTTAATTAATATGAATCTAGAAATAGTAAAAATGGCCTTTGAATCATTGCTGGCCAAAAAAACAAGAACCTTTCTCTCAATGCTTGGTATTATCATCGGCGTGGCGACGGTAATCGCGGTTTTTGCGGTTGGCAAAGGCGCTCAAGAATCGGTCAGTTCTCAATTTCAAAATTTAAGCGCTAATTCTGTTTTAATTATGCCAAATCGTGGCCGCGGTTTTACCAGCAGCTCTAAGCTAGCCACTAGCGATGCACAATTATTACTTAGCGCCGAACATATTTCTTCGGCCACCGGTGCTATCCAGGGCAATGCTTCGGTATCTTACGGCTCAGTTGATAAAAGCTATGGCGTAGTCGGAGTTGATGCTAATTTTATTTCCATTTCCAACCTAACTATTGAACAAGGGCGGGGGATTGAGACTGATGACATTGATAACAAAACTAACGTCGCGGTTGTCGGTTCGACGGTGGTTTCGGATTTATTTTCCGACGGCACTAGTCCGATTGGCGCCGAAATAACGGTTGGCGGGAAGAAAATAGAAATTGTTGGTGTTTTAAAAAAATTAGGCTCGCGCATCGGGATGATTTCTGTTGACTCGGCCGTTATTATTCCGAGTACGACGGCCGAAAAAAGTATTCTTGGTTCTCAGGGGCAGGTGATGATTACGACGACGGTTGATAATGTTGATAATACGGCCGCCGCCACTAGTAGCATTGTGTCTATCCTGCGGACTGAACATAAATTAAAAACTACTCAAGAAAATGATTTTCAAATTATGGATGCCGGTAGTATGGTGGCGGCTGCGCAAGAATCTGCTAAAACCATGACGGCTTTGCTGACGGCGATTGCGGCCATTACCTTGCTGGTTTCCGGAATTGGAATTATGAATGTCATGTTTGTGACCGTAGCGGAAAGAACTAAGGAAATCGGAATCGCCAAAGCAATTGGCGGTAAACAGGCGGATATTTTAAGTCAATTTTTATTGGAATCGGTTATTTTGTCTATGGTTGGCGGCTTGATTGGCATGGGAATCGGCCAAGGGGCAATCCCGGTAATTTCTTATTTTAATTGGATTAGCATGGCTTCTTCTTGGACTGGGCCGATAATTGGTTTTTCCTTTTCGGTTTTAGTTGGTGTTTTCTTTGGATTCTACCCAGCCTTTAAAGCCAGCCGGCTTGATCCGGTCGACGCCTTGAGAAGCGAATAAATCATAAAAAATCAGGAGCGGCTTGTTTTCTATGCTATAATATAATCATTAATTATTAATGATTCATATATGGCTAATAAAACCAAGGTCGCTTTTTTTGAGCTTGAAAAGTGGGAAGAAAAGTATATTTCCGCACGTTTAGCTAAAGAAAAAACGTTAACGCTAGAGTTCCGTAATACCCAGGTTAAGAAGAGGGATATTAAAAGTCTGGGAGAAATTGATATTCTAGCGGCTTTTATTTATTCTTCTTTAGATAAAGATACTTTGGAAAAATTGGGTAAATTAAAAATGATTGCCACGATGTCTACTGGCTTTGACCACATTGACTTAGATTTTTGCCGGACCAAAAAAATTAAAGTAAGCAACGTTCCTTTTTACGGGGAAAATACTGTTGCCGAGCATACTTTGGCTTTGTTATTGGCTTTGTCCAGAAAGTTAGTTCCTTCAGTTGAGCGAGCGCGAACCGGAAATTTTTCCTTGGACGGTTTGCGCGGTTTTGATTTAAAAGGCAAAACCATCGGCTTAGTCGGTTTGGGGCACATCGGCTCTAAATTTGCCGAGATGGTTTCTAGTTTAGGGATGAATATTTTGGTTTATGATTTGAAGCCCAACCAGCTGCTGGCTAAAAAATTAAAATTAAAATATGTAGCGCTAGATTATTTGTTGGCTAGCTCTGATATTATCAGCCTGCACGTTCCTTATAATAAGGCGACACACCATTTGATAAACAGTAAAAATATTAAATTGATTAAGCGCGGCGCTTATTTGCTTAATACTTCGCGCGGTGGCCTGGTTAGTTCTTCGGCGCTTCTTAAGGCGCTAGATAGTGGTATTTTAGCCGGCGTCGGTTTAGATGTTTTGGAAGAAGAGGGCTTTATTAAAGAAGAGAAAGAACTTTTGTCTAAAGAGTTTAATAAAAAATTTGATTTAAAAACAGTCTTGCGTAATCATTTATTATTGCAAAATCCCAAAGTAATCATCACTCCGCATAATGCCTTTAATTCCCAGGAGGCTCTGCTTAGGATTTTGGATACCACGATTGAAAATATTTTAGCATATCAAAAAAAGAAGCCGATTAACTTGGTGCAATAGATATTATTGCCTAATATTGAAAAAATATCAGCTTTGTATTAATATAGTTCTGTTAGTCTAATTAGTAATTAGCATATATATGGCTTATATCGACATCAAGTCGCTTCATCGCGAACCTAAAAAATACTTCGGCCAGGAAATTAAAATTGGTGCTTGGGTTAGAACCCTTCGTAGCTCCAAGGATTTCGGGTTTATTGAAGTTAATGACGGCAGTTTTTTCAAGGGCTTGCAGGTTGTTTTTGATGCTAATATTAGCAATTTTAATGAAACAGAAAAAACGACTATTGGCTCTTCTTTAGAAATCGAAGGTGTCTTGGTAGAGTCTCCCGCCGCCGGTCAGGAATTCGAACTTAAGGCTAAAAAAATTACGGTTATCGGCTTAGCGGAAGCTGATTATCCGCTCCAAAAGAAAAAACATAGCTTTGAATTCTTGCGTGAAATTGCTCATTTGCGCGGTCGTAGCAATACTTTTGCGGCAGTTTTTAGATTACGCTCAACACTTAGCTTTGCTATCCATAAATTTTTTCAAGAACAAGGTTTTTCCTATGTCCATACGCCAATTATTTCCGGCAGCGATTGTGAGGGTGCCGGTGAGATGTTTAACATCACCACTTTAGATTTGCAGAAAGGCGCGCCTAAATTACCTAACGGTGAAGTCGATTATTCTCAAGATTTTTTTGGTAAAAAAGTTGGGCTGACAGTTAGTGGCCAGTTAGAGGCCGAAGCCCTAGTGATGGGCTTAAACCGAGTTTATACTTTTGGGCCGACCTTTAGAGCGGAAAATTCTAATACCACTAGACACGCCAGCGAGTTTTGGATGATGGAACCAGAAATGGCTTTTGCTGATTTAAATGACGATATGAATTTAGCCGAAAAGATGATTAAGTATTTAATTAGTTACGTCTTAAAAGAATTGCCGGAAGAAATGGAATTTTTCAATAAGTTTATTGATACCGGGCTTCTAGAAAGATTGAACAATATTTTAAATTCTGATTTTGTCCGTTTGCCTTATACCGAGGCGATTGATTTGTTAATCAAGAGCGGTGAGAAATTCAATTATCCGGTTAAGTGGGGAATTGATTTACAAACTGAACACGAAAGATATATTACGGAAAAGATTTTTGGTAAACCGGTGTTCTTAACCGATTATCCTAAAGAAATTAAGGCTTTTTATATGCGCCAGAACGATGACGGGAAAACCGTAGCCGCTATGGATTTACTGGTTCCAGGAATCGGCGAGATTATCGGCGGTAGCCAGAGAGAAGAGCGCTACGAAGTTTTGAAAAAGAGAATTGAGGAATTAGGAATGGACCCCCAGGATTATAATTGGTATTTGGACACTCGCCGTTACGGTGGCATGAAACATGCCGGTTTTGGTTTGGGTTTTGAGCGGGCGATTATGTATTTTTCTGGCATGGCCAACATCCGCGACGTGATTCCGTTTCCGCGTACGCCAAAGAATGCTGAATTTTAATTAGAAATTAATATATTGTTGAACTTTTAAATTTGAGGAGGATTAATCATGGGAAATCAGAAAGACCCAATTATGAATTGGTTTGTGGAGCCTAAAGATGGGCACACGAACGGAATAATTGCCAGTAATTTGGCGGTGCTTAATCAGGTTTGTGAAAGCGCAGATCTAAAAGATAATCACGGTGACGGCCACCATGTTTATCAAGTAGAAAATTATTCTTTTATCACGCAGCTCTATAAAGATAAAGGAAAGTTTATTCTTGATTTCCAAGTTTTTTACCGAGCTGGTTTTAATGGTCCTATCCGTCTCTGGACATTAGGGGCGGACAAACCTAGGCCAAGACGTGAAGTAAAAATAAAACCAAAAGGCAAAAATCCAAAATCGTAAAGTTAAAGGGAGGCTTAATTAAGAGCCTCCTTTTGTTATTTTTAAGCTTTTTTGTTAAACTTTAAATAAGATGTTAAACAAGAAAAAGAGACAACGCTTAATATTTTTGTTTGCCTATGTCGTTTTGGCCTGCGTTTTGGTTTATTTTTGGCGTCCGGTTTATTTAGTCTCCATTATTTTAGTTTTAGTGCCACCGGCAGTTCTTAATTTTCTTTGGCTCAAAAAATCACGCTTTAAAATTTTATTATTTTCTGGTTTGACTACTCTGTTATTCGCGCCGCCGGTAGAAATGGCCGCACGTTTAGCGGATGCCTGGGACGTCCAATCTATTTTACCGCGCTTATTCGGCATCGCGCCGCTTGAAAACATTCTTTTTGCTTTTTTAAATTTTTTCTGGGTATTGGCTTTTTATGAATATTTTGTCGACCGAGATTTAAAGCGTCGAATTTCTAAACGCTTCCGATTTATAATTTTAGGATATATCCTCCTATTTTTATCGGTATTTTCCATTTTCTTTATCGCTCCCAATTTACTGGCGGTAAATTACGTTTTACTGGCCCTGATAATTCTATTGATTCCGGGCGTGATTATGTTTTATTTTAATCCTAAATTATTAAAAAAGACCTGGTTGCCAACCGTTTTCTTTGCTTTAGTTTTTTTTATTTATGAAGTGGTCTCTTTGATTGTTGGTTCTTGGTGGTGGCCGGGTGAATATATCCTGACTATCAATTTGGCCGGTAATGTTTTTCCGCTTGATGATGTGATAATTTGGTATTTCTTATCAACGCCGGTATTAATCGGTGGTTATGAGTTTTTTGTTGATGATAATAAATAGGACAACTCCTTATTCTATTTTTATAATTTTATAATAAGTCTCTTTATTGGTGAGGCTTATTTTTATAGTTTCGCCCTCATGTTTATTCATGAGAGCCGCGCCGAGCGGGGAGGAATAGGAGATGGTGCCGCTTGTCGGATCAGTTTCCGTGGCTCCGAGAATTTGATAAGTTTTGGTTTTGCCGTCTTTTTCAATCGTTACCTTGTTTCCTAATTGGACAGTACCATCATTTTGAATTTTAATGATTTCCGCGCGTCCTAATAATTTTTCTAAATCCAGAATACGCTCGTTTAGTCCGCGCAGGCGGCCTTTGGCGACTTGATAGCCGACGTTTTCCGAGAAATCGCCCATCAGCGCTAGACGCTTAACTTCTTCGGCTTCGCGCGGGCGTTTAACGCGCTTCCAAAAATCGAGCTTTTTTACAAGTTCTTGATATTTATCGGCGGTCATCGCCGGGTCGATTTTTTTATCTAGGCGAGGGTCGCCTTTTCTGATGGGGACACGCATATATTAAAAGTTTATAATTTTATCATAAGCTAAAGTCAGTCTTTTAGCAATTAAGTCTTTAGGCAAAACTAAAGCCCGATTTTTGGTCGGGCTTATTTTAAAAGTCGTTTTTTTATTTTTTAAAATTTATTACCTCCGCTTCTAGCAAGAGGAGCAGAGAAGAGGCCTCTTCATATTCCTGTTGATATTTTTTCAATATCTCTTGAGGTAGTTCTTTGGAGGCGAGATTAAGAATTCTTTGATCTCCGATTGTACAGGAAACAATGAAAAGCCAAGGGTATTCTTCGGAACCGCACTCCAAGAGATCTAGGAGATTAAAAGTTTTTTTCAAATCTTTTAAATCAAGATAGCCGATTGGTCGGCCGGCGGCTTGGGCTTTCAAAAAATATTGATTGCCAGTCTTTAATAATTCTTTGACTTTTTTCATCTCTTCATCCGCTTCCACAAAATCGATAACCAATTGGTCAATTTCGGCGTCGCGAATACCGGACCAAATTTCGTTAGCAGCCATAGCTAGGGTATTAAAATAGTTTTGAGCTCCTTTTTCGAAACCGTTGTTGTCAATTATGCAAGCTGCTGCTAAAGAGGCTAAGTAACGGGCCGCTAAACGATTGCGGGCGTTTTCCGCCACAAATTCTTTAGCCGCTTCTCGCCAATCTTCCTGAACAACAATACCGATGTCCTTAAGGATTTCTAAGCACCGGCGCTCCCCATCAATTATTATTTTTTCTGAGTTTTCACTTCTCAGATAAGCTAGGGCGCCTGGGCTCCAATTTTCCGGAGCGCTGGTCCATAATTCAATGTCTTGCCGATGTCGGTCAAGGAAAGAAATTAAATTAATGTTGTCTTCAGGGCAGGTCGGGCAAATATTCAAGAGATAAATTTTTTCGGTAGAAGATAGTTCTTGATAGACTTTGGGAACTTCATCGGTTCCGTTTTCTTCGTCCAACAGGGCAACCTCTTCGATTAAATTTTCTGCGTAATTAAAGATATTCTTTTTGAGAATATTTTCATTACAGTCTATTTCCCAAGGCGTGGCGGCGATTAAAGAAATCAGGTGTTTTTCTGATAATGACCTCATAATAGCGGCAATTGAGAAAATTAATTCCGGATAGCTGGGGTTAAAATAGATTTTAATCATGGCGTATAGTTTTAAATTGTTAATGTTACGACTTGTTAACTGATTGTCATTTTCAGTTTCCCCTTAATTTACAATTTTCTTTGAAAAAAGTCAAATATTAGCCTGTAATCAAGGCGGATGTTGGAAAGAGACTTTTCTTGGTATAATGAAATTAAGGTCAATTTCTTTATTATTTGAAGAAAAATAGTTTTTCTCCGTATTAATAAAAAAGGCCAGTTTAGAGATTTATGATAGAAAACATCGATTTTGAACAAAAAACCGACGAAGAGCTAGTTGTTATTGTTCTGGAAAACCAGAGTGTTTTTTCATATTTAGTTAGCCGTTATAAAGATAAGTTGCTGCGATATATCAGGCGCCTATCCAGTGTTGGCTTAGAAGAGGCCGAGGATATGCTGCAGAATATTTTTATTAAAGTGTATCTTAATCTTAACGATTTTGACGATAGCTTAAAATTTTCTTCCTGGATTTATCGAATTGCCCATAATGAAGTGATAGATAATTACCGCAAGCGTAAAGCCCGGCCGCAGCTTTTAGATATTGATATTAAAGATAGCCAGATTAGCGAATTAGCCGGAGATACTAATCTATTAGAAGAATTGGCGCGGCAAGAATTAAAACAAGAAATTAGCGCTGCTATTTCTCGGATTGATGTTAAATATCAAGAAATGATTATTTTAAAATATTTGGAAGAAAAAGATTATCAAGAAATATCTGATATTATTAAAAAGCCCTTAGGCACTGTGGCCTCTAGAATGAATAAGGCGAAAGCGGAACTAAAGAAAGTTTTAAACGCCAATCATAAACTTTAAATATATGGAGAACAAAACATTCAATAAAGAAATCCTGGAAAAATTGCAGGAATTAAAAATCAAGCCGCGGGCGCGTTGGCATTTTTTGTTGAAAAATTACGCTATCTGGATTTCCGGTATCTTGGCGCTTTTAGTTGGCGCCGCTTCGGTCTCGGTAATTATTTATCTTTCTAGTTATAACGATTTCGGTATTAGGCAAGATATCAATAAAAGTTTGGGAGAAATGTTATTACTGACTCTGCCTTACTTTTGGCTAATATTTTTAGGTCTCTTTGTTTTTATTGTTTATTATAATTTAAAACATACCAAGACTGGTTATCGTTATTCTATTGGTTTTATTGTCGCCGTGGCCGTTATTGCCAGTGTTTTCTTGGGGGGCATATTTTACGCAGCCGGTGTTGGAAAAGAATTAGACGAAATTTTAGGCAGAAATGCGCCTTTATATGGCGAAATGATTAATCCCCGAGTTGATTTTTGGTCTAATCCAGAAGAAGGGCGCTTAATCGGCATAATCATTGCGCAAGCTGGTGATGAAGACTTTGTATTAATTGATAAAGATCAGCATGAGTGGCTTGTTAAAATTAAAGATGATGATTTTGCCGCCCTGCCTTTGGTCGGCGGCCCCCTAAGGCTTATTGGTGAGAAAAAATCTGATGATGTTTTCGAGGTATTTAAAATTTTGCCGATGATGCCGGGGCATGGATTTTTTAAGAGGATGAATGGTGGTCCTCATCCCCCAGTTCCGGGAGCTCCGCGCATGATGGAGCAAATAGAAATTAATTTTTAAAATGAAGAAATTTATTTTAAAGGCGTATTAAATAGCAGAGAGGAAAGTTAAGATCTTAACACTCGGCTAATTAATAATTTAAACGTTTTCAGTTTTCTGTAGGGGAAAGCGGAACGTTAATCAATCTAAAAATATGAAAAAAGATAGCTTATTAAAAGGAGCAGCCGTATTCGGTGCTTTAGCATTAATGGCTGGCGGTATGCTGGCGGCCGATGCCGCCGTTAATAGTTCGCTTACTAATTCCAACAACAGTAATATTAATTCCGATTCCGATTGGGAAGGCCGCGGTAATCGTGGTGCCGGCAATATGACCGGTTTAACTGATGAGGAAAAAACAGCCAAGATTGCTGAAAGAGAAGCCAACAGAACTGCTAATCAAGCTGCCATGGAAACTAGACGCACCGCTGTTGAAGCGGCTCTTAGCGCCGGTGACTATGACGCTTGGGTGGCAGCTGAAGGCAGTAATAATCCAATAGTAACCAAGGTTACTAAAGATAATTTTGCCCAGTTTGTTCAAGCTCATAATTTAATGGAACAAGCGCGAACGATTTTAAGTGGTATTGGTTTAGATGAGAACGCTGGCCATGGAATGGGAATGGGCATGGGTTTAGGCGGCGGACGCATGATGAATAAATAAAAGTTTAATTAAGTTTTGGGAATAGAGGGGATAAGCGGCAAAACACTCGCTCCGGCATAGGGAGCGGGTGTTTTATTTTTAAAAAAGAAGCGCCTATGTTAAAATTAAAGGACAGTTTAGGTAAGCGTAATATGCCTAGCTGATAATTTTTTAATTTTGTAATAATGGATAACTCTTTATTTTATCAATTGAGCGTAGCCGCTGCTTTTAAAAAATTAGCGACTAAACAATCCGGTTTAGAGACATCGGAAGTCGAGAGCCGCTTAAAGACCCATGGTTTAAATAAACTGCCGCGTAAAAAAGCTTTGACTGGCCTAAGCCTGTTTTTGGGACAATTTAAAAATCCTTTAGTTTTTATTCTATTTGCCGCTTTAGCGATTAGTTTTTTTGCGGGCCATAAAAGCGATTCTTTGATCATCTTTATTGTAATCATGGTCACTAATACGGTGGGATTTTTGCAAGAGTGGAAGGCTAATAATGCCTTAGAGAAGCTGGGGCAAGCCGTAACGCATAAAGTAAGAGTTTGGCGCGATAATCAATTATCGATTATTAAAAGAGAATTTTTGGTTCCCGGAGATATTATTGAAATTGCGGCCGGCGACGTTATTCCGGCTGATGCTCGAATTTTTGAGGCCAAAGATCTTAAAGTTAATGAGGCCGCTTTAACCGGCGAATCACTGGCGGTTGATAAATCAATTAGAGAATTGAAGACGGAAATCAGTTTGGCCGATAGGAAAAACATGGTTTATCAGGGAACAATTGTCGCCGATGGTTTTGGTAAAGCGCTCGTTACCGCTACCGGCCAAAATACCGAAATTGGCCAAATTGCGAAGTTAATTAAGGAAACTAGCGAGGGACTGACGCCGCTGCAAAAACAAATAAATAATTTCGGCATTAAATTGGGTTTATTTTTAATTGCCGCTAATGTCGTTATTTTTTTAATTGGTATTTTAAGCGGTCGTGATATTTTTGAAATGTTTATGGTTTCGGTAGTAATTGTGGTCTCGGCTGTTCCTGAAGGGCTGATTCCAGCAATGGCTATTATTTTAGCGATTGGCATGCAGCACCTCGCCAAAAAACAAGGCTTAGTCAGGCGCGCAATTGCCGCCGAAACCTTGGGTTCGGTTTCCGTTATTTGCGCTGATAAAACCGGAACCCTGACTCAGGGAGAAATGTTAGTCGACCGATTCATTGGTGCTAATGGTTTAGAAAAATTAGGCAAAGAAACTTTAGCTTTAAAAATTTCTGTGCTCTGCAATGACGGCTTGATAGAAAATCCCGGAGACGATTTATCAAAATTGAAAATTTCTGGAAACCCGACCGATAAAGCCCTGTTATTAGCCGGAGCCGGTCTTGGTTTATATCGTCAAGAATTGGAAAAGATAAATCCGCGTTTAGATGAAATATTATTTTCTTCAACTTCCAAGCTGATGGCCACTTTGAATAAATCGGCAGACGGCCAAGAAATAGTTTATATTAAGGGAGCCCCCGAAAAATTATTGGCCCAAGCTTCTAAAATTTACGTTGATGGTAAAGAAAAGAAGCTTTCCGCTAAAGATAAAAAAATACAAGCTGATAAAATTGCCGAGTTTACCGACACCGGCGCGCGGGTGATTGCCTTGGCTTATAAAAATAAAATAACTGGCACCCCCGGTCATTTAGAAGCTGCTGATTTAGAAGATTTAACTTTAGTGGGTTTCTTTTCACTTCGCGATCAGGTGCGAAGCGATGTTAAACAGGCTATTCAATCTTGCCGCGAGGCGGGGATTAGAGTGGTAATAATTACCGGCGACAACGCGCGGACAGCAACCGCCATTGTCAAGGAAATTGGTCTGGAAATTAATAGCCATAATGTGGTTGACGGTGATGAGCTTGATAAGATGACGGACGACCAGCTGAAAAAACGTATCAGTGATATTCGGCTTTATGCTCGCGTTAGCCCGCATCATAAATTAAGAATCGTTAACGCTTTCCAGGAAATCGGCAAGACAGTAGCGATGACCGGCGATGGCATTAATGATTCTCCGGCGCTCAAGAAAGCGGATATTGGCGTAGCCATCGGTAGTGGCACGGATGTTGCCAAGGAAGCAGCCGATTTAGTGCTGCTAGATAATAGTTTTATGACGATTGTGGCCGCCGTTAAACAGGGGCGAATTACCTTTTTAAATATTAGAAAAGTTATTCTTTATTTATTCACTGATTGTTTTCAGGAGATGATTATTATCGGCGTTTCGGTAATTTTAGGCTGGCCATTGCCGATTTTGCCGGTTCAAGTTCTTTGGATTAAATTAATTGAAGACCCCTTGCCGGCTGCCAGTTTAGCTTTTGATGTTTCTGACGACAACGTGATGCACGAGCAGCCGCGCCATCGCGAGCAGCCGTTGCTTACTCCGGCTTTGCAAAAAATAATTGCTTTTTATGCCATTGTGATGGATTGTTTTGCGCTGGCAATTTTTTATTATTATTTTAAAGTTGTAGGAGATATCGTTTTGGCTCGTAGTGTGATGTTTGCCACTCTTGGCATGAGCACCATGTTTTATATCTATGCCGTCCGAGGTTTAAATACTTCAATTTTTAAGACCAAGCATTTCTCCAATAAGTTTTTAGTAGGCGCTACTTTTTTGGGAGTGGCGCTTATTGCCGTTTCCGTTTATTTGCCGGTTCTTAATCGCTTGTTAAATACTGTACCCTTAAGAATCAATGATTGGGCAATCATTTTAGTTTATGGCATTTTAACCATGTTTGTTTTTGAGCTTGGCAAATATATTTCCGGTTATCGCCGGGAAGTCAAAAAATTGTAATTAACGCAATTGGTCTTTATCCTCAACTACTAAGAATTTACCGGTGTACATGCCCATTGAACAAGAGAAGGGGATTTCGCCGATTTTATCGGGTGTAAATTCTAAGATATTCTCCCCAGGTTTTAATTGTGTTTGAATTTTTAGGGATGGAATTACTAAGGCGCTGGCGCAAGAATATGGCGCCTGCGCGTCTATGATAAATTTAACCGGCTGACCTTTAAGAATTGTGAAGTTATTAGGCGAGTAGCCGCGATTGGTTTCTGCCATTCTAATTATGCGCACTCCATCTTCCTCCTCTATTTTAGAGCTATTAGAATTTGTTTCTTCTTTCGGAGTCGCTAAATTGCTTAGATTAAAGTTGGCAGAAATTTTAAAGAGGCGGTAGCCGTTAGACAAATTGAAAATTCCGAAAGCAACCACGATTATTCCAGCGATTACAAAGAAGGTGCTGGATTTTTTTTTGCCGCCCAGAACACTGAGCCCCCCAATTCCTAGAAATCCTGGAGCCGTGCCTAGGGCAAATAGCGCCATAATTAATCCTCCTTGAAGAAAATTTCCGGTTCCCAGGGCGTATATTTGCATCGCCTGGGTAAATCCACAGGGCAGAAAAAAGGTTAGCGCCCCCAAAACTAAGGGGTCGTTAATTTTTATTATTTTGCCGAATTTTTTCGGCAGCGAAAAATCGAATTTAGTGAAGCTGGGGAAAATTTCCAGGAGTTTTAAGCCAAGCACTAAAACAACAAAACCGATGATAATAGTTATCAATGAATTAACTAGCGGCGATAGTTTGAAGGCAGAACCAATGAGTCCTAGGACGCCACCGAGTAGGAAAAAACCGCCCAATCGTCCAAGGTTAAAAAGAATGTGAGGTCGGAATTTTTCTCGTCTGGTCGCTTCAGGATGGTTTTGCGCATAATTAGCGGCTAAGCTTAGAACTAAGCCCCCCACTAGTGCTAGACAGGTCGAAACTCCGGCTACCAGGCCCACAATAATCGCTAAGGGCCAGGAAAAATCTTGCTCCAATAATCCGCCGAAAGGCAGGGAAGTTGCGCGATTGAGAAGCAGGTAAATAATCGCCACCGAGGCCATCACGGTAATATAAAAGCTTAAATCTTTTGGCTTATGTTTAGTTTCTGTTAAATCGCAATTTAAATTTTGGTTCTTGTCAGTGTCCGCATTATTTTTAATTTTTCCCAAGCCATAGCCGCTTTCTTCTAGGGCTTTTTTAATTTCTTCTATTTTTGGCTTTTCGCCGCTATATTCTATTTCCGCAAATCCAGTTTTATGATTTACATCAACTTTAGACACTTCCTTAATTTCCCGAAGAGCGTCTTCTGTCAAAATTTCACAGGCTTTGCAATGCAAACCAGAAACGGGTACGACAAGCTTAGGCATATTTTTATTTTAGCGGCTTATTTAGCGGCTAATTTATTAACTTTTAAAATTTCTTCAACCATCTTGGCTTTTAATTTTTCGTTTTTAGAAGCCATGGCATTTTTAAAGCAAGTATTAAGATGTCCGGCCATGAGCATTTGATGGGCGGATTTCAGGAGACCAATCGCCGCCAAATTTTGCTGCATAATATCGATGCAATATTCACCGTCGTCAGTCATGGAAATTAATTTGTCCATTAGACTTTTTGCTTTTTTAAAATTAATCATGATGTCTTTTTTGTTCTCGCTCATATGTTTATTTTGTATTAATCCTAACACCTGGGGTGTAGGTATTAAAATTATACACGCTTGCTTTTGCGCCGTCAAATGCTATATTTAAATTATGTGGGAAAATATGCCTTTGGCCACTTATTTTCGTCCGCAAAAGCTGGCGGAATTTATTGGCCAAGAAAAAATCATTGGGGCTAATACTTGGCTTTATCAAGCGATTAAAGAAGACCGAGTGCCTTCGCTTATCTTTTGGGGACCGCCTGGAAGCGGCAAAACGACCCTGGCTTTTATTATTGCCAAAGAAACTAAGGCGGAATTTGTGGAGTTCAGTGCTACGGAAAGCGGGATTAAAGATTTAAAGATTGTCGTTGATCGCGCTAAGAGCAGTCGGCGTTTGGGACAAAAAACTTTTTTATTTATTGATGAAATCCATCGTTGGAATAAAGCCCAGCAAGATGCGCTTTTACCACAGGTGGAAAACGGGACGATTACGCTTATTGGCGCCACGACTGAAAATCCCAGCTTTGCTGTTAACGGCGCGCTCCTATCGCGCGTTAAGCTTGTAGTTTTGGAAGCTTTAGAACCCGTTAGTTTGGAAAAAATAATTAAATTGGCCGCTAAACGTTTAAATATTAAATTAGCTAAAGATATTGCCGGACTGATTGCTCAAATGGCTAACGGTGATGCCCGTAAGGCGCTCGGTATTTTAGAAAGCGCCTATAAGCATGAAGGAGAAATTACTGCTCAATTAGTTAAAGATATTATTAATAAGCCGGGTTTACTTTATGATAAAAAAGGCGAGGAACATTATAATTTGATTTCCGCGCTTCACAAATCAATGCGCGGACATAATGCTGATGCTGCCATTTATTATTTGGCGCGCATGCTGGAAGCCGGTGAAGACCCGCTTTATGTAGCGCGACGCTTAATCAGATTTGCTTCGGAAGATATCGGTTTAGCCAATAACAGCGCCTTAATGTTAGCGACCGCCGCTTATGAGGCTTGCCATAAAATTGGCTTGCCGGAATGTGCGGTTAATCTGGCCCATTGTGTCGCCTATTTAGCCAAGTCTCCGAAAAGCATCGCTGTCTATGAAGCTTATTTATCCGCCCAGGCCGAAGTTCAAAAAAGCGGTAATTTGCCGGTGCCGCTTTATCTACGTAATGCACCGACTAAGCTAATGAAAGAATTAGACTACGGTAAAAATTATAAATATACTCCGCATCAAGACGATTCCAATCAAGAATATCTGCCGGAAAAAATTAAAGGTAAAAAATTTCTTCCTTAATCCATTTTTTTCAGCGCTAATTTATAGCCGCGTCCGGAAAAAGTATGGATAATATTGCGCTCACCGCCTCGGTTTAATTTTCGTCTCAGGCTGGCAATATGTGTTTCAATTGAATTAGAAAAGGGGTCAGCATTATAATTCCAGACATTTTCTAAAATTTCCCCGCGGGAAACAATTTCGTTTTTACGACGCAAAAGATATTCTAATAGTCCATGTTCGCGCCTGGTTAGGTAAAGTTCTTTGCCGGCACGTCTAAAACAGCCAATCTTAGAATCCAGCATTAGATTCCCCAGTCTGTTTATCGGTTTTTCAATATATCCCGGTCTTCGCAAAAGCGCCTCAATCCGCATGATTAGCTCCTCTAATAGAAAGGGCTTGCTGAGATAATCGTCTGCTCCTAAATTAAAAGCATTTTTTTTATCACTTAGCTCCGCTTTGACGGTCAGCATTATCACCGGTAAATATTTTTTTTCTTGACGGATTTCTTTTAAAACTTCTAGGCCTGACATTTTTGGCAGGGAATTATCCAAGATAATCAAATCGTAATTTCCGGTACGGGCCATAAAAGCGCCGCGTTCGCCGTCACTAGCGTCTTCGACCAAGAAAGATTTGGCGCTAAGACTCTTTTTTAAGAATTGTACAATCCCCGGGTTGTCTTCAATAATTAAGATTTTCATATTTTTATTTTTTAATATTAATTAATTATAACAAAGCGCCGTTAAACCAAACTTAATTTTTTTATATTTTCCAGATAAAATCATTTTGCTTAAGTATTTGCTTAAAAAACAAGAAAATAGTATCATAAATTTATGGCTAAAATTTTATCAAAACAAGAACCTAAGGGAACTCTGGATTGGACTCCGGAAGAATTTGCGATTCGCAAATATATTTTTGATTGTTGGCGTCGAGTTTGTTTACGCTACGGTTTTGAGGAATATTTAACGCCGATTGTCGAAAGCGCGGAAATATATCGCGCTAAATCTGGAGAAGATGTTGGTGGCAAAGAATTAGTCACCTTTTCCGATTTAGGCGGGCGGGAGTTGTCAATTCGTCCGGAAATGACACCCTCGGTGGTACGCATGGTTTCTAAAGTTTATACCGCCAGTCCAAAGCCGCTAAAATATTTTTCGATTGCCAATTTCATGCGTAATGAAAAACCGCAACGCGGCCGCAATCGAGAATTTTGGCAATTAAATTGCGATATTTTTGGCAGCGCGAAGGCGAGCGCTGATATTGAAATTTTAACTTTGGCTTTAGATTTGGTTTTAGAATTCAAGCCGCCAAAAAATTCTTTTTCTCTACATTTAAACAGCCGCCAGTTACTCGATGGCGTTTTAGATTTAGCGGGCGCTTCTAAATTAAAATCTGAAGCTAAAGCGGAAGTGGTTCGGACTTTGGATAAATGGCAAAAATTGTCGGCCTCAGCCATCCAGGAGCGTTTGCTGGCGGCGGGCTTAAAAGAAGAAGCGATTGCAATTTTAAAAAAGTTTATGTCCGTTCGTGATTTATTGGAATTAGCCAAAGAATTGCCGGAACTTAAAAATAATCTTGGTTTTGCGCAAATCCAGGAAGCGATGTCGGCTTTATCCGATTTAGGCTACAGCGCTTTAGTAGAATTTGATCCCGCAGTTATTCGCGGCTTCGATTATTATGATGGCTTGGTGTTTGAAGTTTTTGATAAGCACCCTGATAATAACCGAGCGATGTTTGGTGGCGGCCGTTATAATGGTTTAGCCGAGATTTTTGGTGAGAAAAATTTTCCGGCGATTGGTTTTGCCCCCGGAGATGAAACGGCTCGTTTGTTTTTGGAAAGCTGGGGCATGCTTAAGGGCAAACAGTTTGATGCTCAGGAAAAATATTATTTTCCCCTTTTAAATCATGATTTATATTTAGAGTCGCAGCAGCTTATTCAAAAATTACGCGCTGCCGGCAGAAATGTTTTTGCTGGCCTTGAAGAGCAAAAAATCAGCAAGGCTCTAGAATTTGCCAATAAAAAAGGTTTTGCTAAAGTAGTAATTTTTGGCGAAGATGAGCACAAGAAGCATAAATATAAAATTAAGGATATGAAAACCGGAAAAGAAGAGGTCGTGTCTTGACATAAAATGATTATCAATGTATTATAGAGACAAGTTTGTCAGAAAAGCGCGACTAACGGTCGCGTTTTCTGTTTGAAAAATCACGGTTAATATTGCTTAAAAAGCATCTAAAATTATGGATATTAGAAATATCGCCATTATTGCTCACGTTGATCATGGCAAAACAACTTTAACTGATTCGCTCTTGCGTCAAACCGGGATGGTGACTGATAACAGCACCATGGACAGCAACTCTATCGAGCAGGAACGAGGAATCACTATTTACGCGAAAAACGCCAGTCTTTTTTATAAGGATTCTAAGATAAATATTGTTGATACTCCGGGGCATGCCGATTTCAGTTCCGAAGTGGAGCGGGTTTTGCGTTCCATTGACTCAGTACTACTGGTAGTTGACGCGCAAGAGGGTCCGATGCCGCAAACTAAATTCGTTTTAAAAAAATCTTTAGAGCTCGGCCTAAAGCCAATTGTCGTAATTAATAAAGTCGATAAGCCAGCGGCGCGTCCGACGGAGGTAGCCGAAATGGTTTATGAGTTGTTTTTGGATTTAGGCGCTAATGATGAGCAGCTTAATTTTCCGGTAGTTTATACTATTAGTAAGGGCGGCTTGGCCGGACTTAAGGCTGATGAATTGGTTGATAATCTTAATCCGCTTTTAGATACTATTTTAGAGCATGTCATTCCAGCTTCTAGTGCCGAAGCTTTAGCTGAACCCTTACTCGCTCAGCCTTTTAATTTGGCCTATGATAATTTTTTAGGCCGTTGTGCCATCGCCAGAATTTATCAGGGGAAAATTCAGAGCGGCCAGCAAGTAGTGGTTAAGAATTTAGATAATAAAGATCGAGCCGGAAAGATTACCAAGCTTTTTACCTTCAAAGGTTTGGCCAGACAAGAATCTGCGGAAGCTTCCGTAGGCGATATTGTTTTAATCGCCGGCTTGTCGGACATTTATATTGGTGAAACTATTTGTGCGGCTGCCAGTCAAGAACCGTTACCCGCAATTAATATTGATGAACCGACCATTTGTCTCAGTTTTTTGGTTAATAACTCGCCACTGGCCGGACGTGAAGGTAAGTTTGTCACTAATCGCCAAATTAAAGAACGCCTAGAAAAAGAATTGGAAGTTAACGTCGGTTTAAAAATTGATTTTTCCGATATGAATTCCTATAAGGTTTATGGTCGCGGCGAACTTCACATTGCTGTTTTGCTGGAAAATATGCGTCGAGAAGGCTTTGAGCTCCAAGTTTCCCAACCGCAAGTAATTATTAAGGAAGAAGATGGTGTTAAAATGGAGCCTTATGAAGAGGCGAGTATTGATATTCCCGAGAGTTCTTCTGGAGTAATTATTGAAAAGATGTCTAAGCGTAAAGGCCAATTAACTGATATGAAAACTCATAATGGCCAAACTAGAATTATTTTTGCCATTCCGACTCGCGGCTTGCTTGGTTATCGTGAAGAGTTTGTGGTTGATACACGCGGCGAAGGAATTTTATGTACTCATTTTTTAGGATTTAGAGCTTGGGCCGGAGAAATTGAACGTAGCTCCCGAGGATCAATGGTCTCCATGGTTACCGGTAAAACACTGGCCTATTCTTTGTGGAATTTACAAGAACGCGGAGTTTTATATATTCAGCCAAATACGGAGGTTTATGAAGGTATGGTCATTGGCAATGTCGCCAAAGGAAATGATATGGCCGTTAATCCAATTAAGGGTAAAAAATTAACCAATGTCCGCGCTTCTGGAACTGATGAGGCAATTACTTTAACTCCTCCTTGGGAATTAAGCTTGGAACGCGGATTAAGTATTATTAATGATGATGAATATTTGGAAGTCACCCCTAAAAGCATCCGCATGCGCAAGCAATTCTTGACGGAAGTCGAACGGTCGCGCGCCAAAAGATAATTATCAGTAAGCTAAAAAATAAAAACACCGAGATTTCGGTGTTTTTTGTTTTATTAAATTAAGAATTACAGAATATCTTTTATCGGCGCAAAACTGCGGCGATGAATAGGGCAGGGGCCGTATTTAGCAATCATGGCTAAATGTTCTTTAGTACCGTAGCCTTTATGTTTGGCAAATAAATATTCCGGATATTCCTTGTCAGCTTCAGTCATTATCCAGTCGCGGCTGACTTTGGCGATAATAGAAGCGGCGGCAATTGCCCAAACCTGAGCATCGCCTTTAATAATTGCAGTTTGCGGTTTTGTCAGTTTAGGTATTTTAAAACCGCCGTCTAGCAAGATATAGTCTGGTTCAATCTTTAGTTTTTTAATCGCCCGGCGCATAGCCAAGAAACTGGCTTGTAAAATATTTATTTTATCAATATCTTCATGGCTGACAACCCCAATTTCGACAGCCAACACTTTTTCTCGAATCGCTTTAAAAATAAGTTCGCGTTTTTTGGCGGAAAGTTTTTTGGAATCGGCAACTAGTTCTAAATCCCCCGGTTCTATTTTGAAATCTGGACCAATAACCACGCAGGCCGCTACTACCGGGCCGGCCAGGGGGCCGCGGCCGGCCTCATCCACACCGCCAATTAGCTGGTAGCCAAGTTTAAAAAATTTATTTTCTGTTTCTAAGTTTAACATAAAGAAATTATAACATATACTTGGTATTTTTGCTCATATTTGACAAAAAAGCCATTTATATTTATAAGTCGTCTTTACTATTGACATATATTTTTCTTTGTAGTATACTATCCGCAGTGCTTTGTTCATAAGAATGCCAGACGCCATAGCCTTTCGGGATAAGAAAAGACAAAAAATATGCTTGAAACAAGGCTTCCTGGGTGGGCACACAGACTCATTTGGAACTCAGGTTCCGCGTCGCCGTTTAAGGTAGGGATGAGCCCTTACTAAGAACTTAAGGGTAGGAGATTAAACTTCTGCCCTTTTTTATTGGTCTTGTTTTTTTTCAATTTTCGTGTTAAAGATAAAATAGTTCTCAAACAATATTTCTAACTAAAACTTTTAGTCATGGCCGAGAAGCAAGAATGTTCTTATGTGTTCCAGAGCGGGGTATATAAAAATTTTTCTGTGGAGCAAGTTTTTTTGAAAGACCCAATCCATATCGCCCGACTTTATCAGCGGTCTTTTAAGAATAAGACGGCGATAAAAACTCCTAATCAGCTGCAACTGGCAGTAGAAAATCTCTTAGAAAAAATTCGGGGAATTGATGTAACCAAGGATTGTCCTTATTGTAAGGCTGCTAAAGTTATGAATTTTTTGCTGCCGGATTTTGGCACTGTTAATGGCGGTCTATTATGCTGTGATGACTCTGTTTGTCGGGAAGAGCTGAAGTCGGCTCGTAGCGGCGAATTGCATGCCATTAGCGATTTTATGCTAATGGTCAGCTACATGCGCCGTCCGCAAGCACAAAAAATTGTGGGAATCTTCAAATCAACCCACAAAAACTATCAGGAAGCCTTTGCCTAATACCTCCTAGGCAACTCCGTCTTCCATCTGTCCGCGTTTCCAAAGAATGCGGACTTTTTTTGCCTAATGTGTTAAAATTATAAAAGAGAATTAACAATTTTGATATTTTTATTAATATGAAAAAAGAACAATTTTTATTAATTATTGTGGCTATAATTTTAGTTTCCGCTATTGTTTTAAGAGCGGTTCAATTATTTGATAAGCAAAAAATTGAAGACGAAAACTTAACACCGATTGCTGTTTCCGAGCAAGCGCCTCTTGTTAGTACTACCACAGACAAGACTAATGAGGTTGATATTAATATTGCGGAGCCGGTAGCTACCAGCACTGTGCCCGTCGTCTCTATTTTCCAGCCTTTAGCGGCCGCAGTAATTAGTTCTCCCTTAGAAGTTCTTGGCCAGGCTCCGGGAAATTGGTTTTTTGAAGCCACCTTGCCAGTTAAACTGCTTGCAGCTGATGGCGAAATAATCGTGGCTCATTACGCTGAGGCGCAGAGTGATTGGATGACCGAAGATTTAGTACCCTTTAAAGCTACTTTAGGATTTACCACCACCGCGACTAGCGGTTATTTAATTATTTCTAAAGACAATCCTTCGGGGTTGCCGGAAAATGACGCCTCTTTCCAAATCCCGGTTAATTTTTAAAATATGCCAAAAATTTATTTATACAATACTTTAACGCGTCAGAAAGAAATTTTTAAACCACTAAAAAAAGGAGTTGCTGGTCTTTATACCTGCGGCCCGACTGTTTATAATTTTGCCCATATTGGGAATTTACGCACCTATTTATTTGAGGATTTTTTAAAAAGAACCCTGGAATATAATGATTATCGAGTTAAGCATATAATGAACGTGACCGATGTCGGACATTTAACTGGCGATATGGACATGGGCGAAGATAAAATGGAAGCAGGTGCCAAGCGAGAAGGTAAGACTGCTTGGGAGATTGCTGATTTTTATGAAGCTGCTTTTAAAAAAGATTTGTCTGTTTTAAATATTGCCAGCCCCAGCCAGTATTGCCGAGTGACTGATAATATTCCGGAGCAGATTGCTTTAATAAGTAAGTTAGAAAAAAAAGGCTTTACTTATCAAACTAGCGATGGCCTTTATTTTGATACCGCTAAGATTAAAAATTATAATAAGTTGAGCCATCTACCGCTCGCGACCTTAAAAGAGGGCGCGCGGGTTGAAAAAAATCCTGAGAAGAAAAATCCGACTGATTTTGCGCTCTGGAAATTTTCGCCTGCCGGTGCTAAGCGTCAGATGGAATGGAAATCTCCCTGGGGAATAGGTTTCCCTGGTTGGCATATTGAATGTTCGGCCATTAGCTTGAAGTATTTAAGTAAAAATTTAGATATTCATTGCGGCGGTGCCGATCATATCAATATTCATCATACTAACGAAATTGCGCAATCTGAAGCGGCAACCGGGAAGAAATTTTTTAATTATTGGCTACACGGCGCGTTCTTGAATATTCATGGTGGTAAAAAAATGGCTAAGAGCGCTGATAATTTTTTGACCGTTAATAATGCCCTAACCAGGAAAGATTTAAATCCTCTAGCTTATCGTTTTGCCGCTTGCCAAGTCCATTATCGCAAACCGATGGAATATAGCGAAGCCGGCCTAAAACAGGCCCAGCAGGGCTTGCAGAAATTATGGGAGCAAGTCGCTTTATTAGGCCCTAAGACCGGAAAAATTAATGCCGATTTTAAATCTAAATTTTTAGAAGCGATTAATAATGATTTAAATTTACCGAAAGCCTTAGCTGTTTTGGCGGCCGTCCTGAAAGCGAAGCTTAAACCTGAAGATAAGTTGGCGACTATTTTGGATTTTGATAAAGTTTTAGGTCTAGATTTACAGAAAAAGAGATTAGAGCTTCAAACCGTCAATAAAGCTGAAGAATATCCGGCAGTCATTGTCCAAAAAGCTGGCTTGCGCGATGAAGCGCGCCGTCAAAAAGATTGGGCGCAGGCCGATAAGTTGCGCCAGGAAATTGAAAATGCTGGTTATTTAATTGAAGACGCGGTCACCGGCTCGGTACTCAAGAAGAAATAAAATGCCTAAGAAAAACTTTTGGTTAGAACTTAAGAATAAAAAACAACCGATTTTAGCCTTGGCGCCAATGGCCGGTTTTACTGATTCTGCTTTTCGGCAAATTTGTAAAAATTTTGGGGCCGATGTTTTGTATAGCGAGATGGCTTCGGCGACCGCTTTGTACTATAGCGATTATGCTAAAGATAAAGTTAGTCGTCAAAAGATTAAGAATGCGACGCTGGAACTCTTGAAATTTAATCGCCGACAAGAAAAATATTATGTGGTCCAGCTTTTCGGCTCTAATCCGGAGCATTTTGCGGTTGCCGCGAAGATTATTACTAAAGAAATAAAACCGGATGGGATTGATATTAATTTTGGCTGTCCGGTTTCTAAAGTTATAAAACAAGGCGCCGGTTCCGATTTAATGAAAAATTTGCCTCGAGCGCGCGCCGTTATTGAGGCGGTTTTGAACAATACTGATTTGCCGGTATCTATTAAAATTCGAGCTAAATCAGGGAATGTCGACGCTCGGCAATTTTTAAAAACACTTTCCGATTTGCCACTGGCAGCCCTCATGATTCATGGGCGCAGCGTTAATCAGGGATTCGCCGGGGAGCCTGATTGTGACCTAATCAAAGAAGCGCGTAAATATTTTTCCGGAGTAATTATTGCTAACGGCGGCATCAATGATTTGCGTAGCGCGCAAAAGATAATAAAAGCCAGCCAGGCTGACGGTTTAGGCTTAGCCCGAGGAATATTAGGCCGCCCCTGGTTATTCCAAGAAATTAAACAGAATCAAGAAATCCAATTATCGGTGGCAGATACTTTAGGATTAATGCTAAAACAGGCACAACTGCAAGAAAAAATAAAAGGAAGTGGCGCAATTATTGAACTACGCAAACATTTGGTTTGGTATGTTAAGTCTCTTTCTGGGGCTAGTCGCTTGCGTGAGCAATTGGTTAAGGTAGAAAGCCTTGGCGACTTAAAAAAGATTATTAAAGATTATCAAGCAATTATATGACCCTTTATATAAATACTGCTTCGCAAGCGGAAACCGTTATTGCGTTAATTGTTAACAATAAAAAAATTGTTTCCAAAAAGTTTAAGTTTGCTCATCGTCAGGCAGAGAAGTTATTGCCGGCAATCGATAAATTGTTAAAAGCTAATAAATTTAAACTGGCAAATATCGAGAAAATTATGGTCGCCAGTTACGGCGGTAGTTTTACTTCGCTTCGTATTGGCGTAGTGACGGCGAATGCTCTTGGCTATGCTTTAAAAGTTCCGGTTATCTCGGAAGAAACGGGGAAGGCGGATAAAGTTTTTGCCGGATATTCATTAATTGAGCCGGTTTATGATTCCGAGCCAAATATTGGTCAGCCAAAAAAATCTATTTTTTAAGCCTTGACGGCCTGTGCGTTACTTGTTGAAAACTAAGAGCCAGAATTAATATAAAATTTTTATGTTTTTTAGCCACTTGTTGATAAGTGGCTTTTTTTATTAGTTTTTCTCTTATTTTAAAGTAAATAAAAGTGTTGACCCTAGGGGGCTGGTGGTGTATAATTAAACTTGTAAGGCAAATTGTGGGGAATGGAGGTGATTTTATTAAATCTCTTCACCCAGCAAAACGATGTTTATTGGAGAATATAATCACAATTTAGATGACAAAGGCCGCTTAGCAATCCCTGCTAAGTTTCGTGCTATTTTAAAAAAGGGTGCAGTTGTGACCAAAGGCTTGGACAACTGTCTTTTTTTATATTCCAAGGAACAGTTTGAAACTATTGCCAAGAAGTTTGCGGCTTTGCCGCTTAGCCAATCACGCGCGCGCGCTTTTGCTCGCCATATGTTAGCGGGAGCCATGGAAGTAGATTTTGATAACCAGGGACGCATAACTTTGCCTGAATATTTAAGAAAGTTTTCCGCTTTAAAAAAGAAAACGATTGTCGCTGGACTTTATAATCATTTAGAAATTTGGGATGAAGGCGCCTGGAATAAATATAAATCTGAATCGGAAAAGAATAGCAATGCGATTGCTGAAGAATTAGGCGATTTGGGAATTTAATATGCAATACCAACACATACCGGTAATGCTTGCTGAAGTTCTGGAACTACTTGAACTTAAACCGGGAGGAAGATATTTAGATGGGACTTTGGGCGGAGCCGGATATACCTTAGCGATTGCCAAAGAAATCGGACCTAAAGGCCAAGTGTTAAGTACTGATTTAGATATCAATGCAATTAAGAATGCCGAACTTAAAATTAAGGAACAAGGATTGAAAAATATTAGTTTAGCTCAGGGTAATTTTAAAAATTTAAAAACGATTGCCACTACGGTTTTCGGCGAAAAAGTTAAGTTTAATGGCATTGTTTTTGATTTAGGACTTTCCAGTTTTCAACTGGAAGATATTGAACGCGGCTTTTCTTTTAAGGGTGAACGTCCGCTGGATATGTCATTTGGTCCGCAAATAGATAATGAAACCGTAAGCATTGTAAATAGATATCCGCTTTTGGAATTAACCAGAATCTTTCGCGAGTACGGGGAAGAGAAAATGGCTTATCAAATTGCTCAAGCCATTGTCGAAGCGCGCAAGCTTAAAACCATAAATACCACCGCTGAGCTAGTCGCTATCATTGAAGCGCGCATCCCGTTCCGTTTCCGGCGCCGCATCCATCCGGCTACCAGAATATTTCAAGCCTTAAGGATGGAAACTAATGAAGAGCTTAAAAATTTAGTTGAAGTTTTGCCACAAGCCCTGGAACTTCTAGAAAAAAATGGCCGTCTCGTAGTTGTTTCCTTCCATAGCGGCGAAGATCGCATCGTTAAAAGATTTTTAAAAGATAACCCGGCGGTAACCGTTATTACCAAAAGACCGCTAGTCCCTAGCGACCAAGAAATTGAAACTAACCCGCGCGCCCGGAGCGCCAAGCTGAGAGCGGCGTTCAAAAATTAGATAATTTTTAAATTAAGATATAAAAAAATAAATCCTATGACCAAAATGGTAAACTGCTATAGCGGACAATTAAAACCTCGGCCCGTTAAACATTCTTTGAATCTAAGGATTTTTAATTTGTTTATATTTACGTTGATTTTTTCTCTAGGGTTTTGTCATTTACTGAATATCAGCGACCTGACAGTCAAAGGATTCGTTTTGCAAGAATTAAAAATGCAATCTGCCAGTTTAGCGGCGGAAAAAGTCGATAACGAACAGCAGGTTGATTCTTTACAATCATATTATGCTTTAAACTCTCGAGCTCAAAGTTTAAATATGGTTAAGATTAGCGATATTGAATATTTATCAACCGGCAGTCATGTAGTCGCTAAAAAATAAGAAGTCGGCGGTTAAGGCAGATAAGTTTCTTTTATGTGGCGAGACACAAAGCACAAAAACCGTTCGAGTATCGCGGTAAATAATAATCGTTTACGTCTTGTCGTGGCGGTTATTTTTTTATTGATCGGATCTCTCGTCTATAAATTATATAGCGTGCAAATCGGCCAGTTCGATATGTACACAGCGATGGCTTCATCGCAGCATCAGATTTATAGTAAGTTGGTTCCGGAAAGAGGCAAGATATTTTTTGGCGAGCGATCGCAGAACGGCAGCGAAAAGCTTTACCCGTTGGCTACCAATAAGGAGTTTGCGGAGGTTTTTATCGTTCCGTCAGCCGTCGTTAACCCGGCGGTGATGGCTGAAAAACTGTATAACTTTTTTGATAAACCAAAATTAGAAGCCGAACTTAGGGCTAAGCAGGCAACAGCCACGGAAATTGTTATTGCCACTTCTACTAAAGAAGAAATTATTGCTAAATATTTAAAGAAGACAGATAAACCCGGTGACCCCTATGAGCCTCTAGTTAGCAAGCTTGATGGTGAGGAATTAATAAAACTATATTCTTATTTTTCTGGAGATGCCAATTCCACTTCTTCCGCCCCTACGGTTAAGTCGGAGGAGCTAGAATTAAAACTCGGACAACTAGTTTATAAGAATGATGAAACTAAGGAATTTAGCATTCCTGGTTTAGGTTTTGATTTGCAGCCCTATCGCTTTTATCCAGAAAAAGAAATTGCTTCTCAGCTTTTGGGTTTTGTGACTTATAACGACGGCGAAGGGCAGGGCAAGTATGGCTTGGAAGAGTTTTTCAATGAAGAATTATTTGGGGAATACGGCTCTCTAAAAACCGAAAAGGGCGGTGCTGGCAGCGTGATGATTGTTAACGATCGTGAGTATATTAAACCAGAAGCGGGTAGCGATATTATTTTAACTATTGATCGCAACATAGAATCCATGGCTTGCCAGAAATTGAAGGAGGCGGTAGAAAAGCACGGCGCCAGCGGCGGCTCGGTGATTGTGATGAATCCCCAGACCGGCGCGATTATTGCGATGTGTTCCGCCCCCGATTTTAATCCTAATGATTATAAGAACGTTAAGGACATTTCCCATTATAATAACCCCGCTATTTTTTATCAGTATGAGCCAGGTTCAGTTTTTAAAACGGTAACAATGGCAATTGCTATTGATCAAGGGAAGGTTTCGCCATCCACTACGTATAATGATAAGGGCCAGATAATGATTGATGGTTGGCCCAAACCGATTAAAAATTCTGACTTTTCTACTCACGGACCGCATGGGGTAGTTGACATGACTTCCGTTTTGGATAATTCTCTTAATACTGGAGCTATTTTTGCCATGACTCAAGTTGGCCCTAAAGTATTTGCCGATTATGTAAAAAAATTCGGTTTTGGCGAGAAAACGGGGGTTGAATTGGGTTCGGAGAGTTCCGGAAATATTGCTAATCTGTTAACTAATAAGATTCGTAATATTGACGCCGCGACCGCTTCTTTTGGACAGGGATTAGCCGTTACTCCTTTACAGATGTTGATGCCTTATCAAGCCATTGCTAATAAGGGGATGATGATGAAGCCTTATATTGTAAAAAGTATTATCAAGGCCAACGGAATTACTGAAAATACCACCCCTAAGCAATCCGGCCGGATAATTTCCGAAAAAACCGCGGCGACTGTTTCAGCGATGTTAGTTAATGTGGTTGAACAAGGACATTCCAAAAAGGCGGCTATTGAAGGCTATTATATTGGCGCTAAAACTGGAACTGCTCAAGTCGCAACGATTGGCGGCTACAGTGCTAACGATTATATCCATACTTTTATTGGTATTGCGCCGATTGAAGACCCCGTCTTTGTGATGTTAACTAAAATTGATCATCCGAAAGATGTCCAATTTGCCGAAGGCTCTGCTGTGCCGTTGTGGCGCGATATTGCTGACTTTATTTTAAATTATTACGCCGTCCCTAAGACTAGATAATAATTATGAACAGGATTTTAAGATTAAAATTAAAGATCGCCGCCAAGCTTCTGCTTAAGAAATATCAGCCGAAGATTATTGGTATTACCGGTTCTATCGGCAAAAGCAGCACTAAGGAAGCTGTTTTTCATCTTTTAAACAAGAAATTCAAAGTCCGAGCCGGCCTTAAAAATTATAATAATGAAATTGGCGTCCCTCTAACTATTATTGGCGCGGAATCTCCGGGAACAAGTTTTATCGGTTGGTTGTTAATTTTTCAAAAGATTTTCCAACTGCTTATTTTTAAAGATAAAAATTATCCTGAGGTTTTAATTTTAGAAATGGGAGTTGATCGTCCCGGCGATATGGAGTATTTAACATCAATTGTTAAAGTTGATGTAGCGGTTGTCACGGCAGTTAGCTATTCTCACTTGGAATATTTTGGCAGTTTGCAGAATATCAAAAAAGAAAAGCAGGTGTTGATAGAAAAACTGGATAAGCAGGGGCTGGCAATTTTAAATTATGACAGCGAAGCGGTTAAAGAAATGGCCTCGGTTTCACGGGCGAAGATTTTAAGTTACGGTCTTAGAAATAGCGCTAATCTGCAGGCACAAGATATTAATTATAATTTTACCCGTGATTCCTATGAACTGTCGGGAATTCATTTTAAGCTTAATGATGAGGGGTCAATCGTTCCGGTTTTTTTGAAGAATGTCATGTCGGAGCCGGCAATTTATGCCGCTTTGGCTGCTGCCGCCGTTGGCTTATATTTTAAAATGAATTTGGTAGAAATCGCCGCCGCTCTAGGAGATTTTAGTTTACCATCAGGGAGAATGAATTTGCTCCCGGGAATCAAGCATTCATTTATAATTGATGATACTTATAATTCTTCTCCGGAAGCCGCTATTTCGGCCGTTAATATTTTAGGTAAAATTAATATTGACGCCGCCGCGCATAAATATGCGGTTTTAGGCGATATGTTGGAGATTGGCTCTTATACCGAAGAAGGTCATCAATTGGTCGGCCAAAAAGTTTGCCAGGAAAAAATTGATTTTTTGGTAGCGGTCGGTGAACGCGCGCGCGACTTTATTAGAGGCGCTAAAGATGCTGGTTGCGGTGATGAACATCTTTTCTATTTTGATAAGGCGGAGGAGGCTGGCCATTTCTTGCAGAATCGGGTTAGAGAAGGCGATGTTATGCTAATTAAAGGATCTCAAGGAATGCGGATGGAAAAAATTGTTAAAGAATTAATGGCTGAACCAGAAAAGGCGGCTAAACTAATAGTCCGCCAAGGGAAAGAATGGGATTTATAAAATAAATATGAAAATAATAATTTTGGGAGGACTAGGGAACCTCGGTTCACAATTAGCGCAAACTTTAGAGCGTGATCACGAGTTATTGGTATTCGATCGCGCCGATTTTGATGTTCTTGATGCGCCCGCCCTGCTAAATGTTATTCAGGATGTCAGGCCGGAAGTTTTGATAAATTGTGTGGCCTATAATGCAGTTGATAATTGTGAAGACAAAAAATTATACGAAACAGCGCTAGCCCTTAATTGTGAATTGCCGGCCCGATTAGCGCAATTGGCCTTACAATTTAATTTTCTCTTAATCCATTATTCCACCGACTATGTTTTTAGTGGCCTGGAGACTAAAAAAGAATTTTCGGAAAATGATACGCCTAACCCGCTAAACAAATATGGCGAAAGTAAATTTTTAGGCGAACAAGAAATAATTAAGCAGGCAACTAGCGGACTAAAATATTATTTAATTAGAACTTCCAAGTTGTTTGGGCCTCAAGGCAGCAGTCCGCAAGCTAAACCCAGCTTTTTTGACATTATGTTCAAATTATCGCAAGATAAGAAGGAATTAACCGTGGTTAACGAGGAACTTAGCTGCTTTACCTATACGCCTGATTTAGCGGCCGCCACGGCACGTTTAATCTCTTCTAAGGCTGTTTATGGTATTTATCATCTAGTTAACGAAGGGGCGGTGACTTGGTACGACGGGGCTTTGGAGCTATTTCAATTGTTAAAACAAAAAGTTACCATTCGGCCGATTAGAAGCGAAGATTTAACTCGACCGGCTAGGCGTCCCAAGTTTTCCGTTTTACAAAACAATAAAGTAAAAAAATTGCGTTCCTATCAAGAGGCGCTTCGAGAATACTTAAATAATTTATAAATATATGAGAGGGATAATTTTATCAGGCGGTAGCGGTACTAGGTTGCGTCCGCTCACCAAGATAACCAGCAAGCAATTATTGCCGATTTATAATCGACCGATGATTTATTATCCGCTTAATACTTTAATTCAAGCTGGTATCAAAGAAATTCTAATTATTGTTTCTCCGGAACGAGCTGGGGATTATCTAAATTTGCTTGGTTCCGGCAAAGAATTCGGTGTTAAGTTTACTTATGAAATTCAAGATAAGCCGGAAGGTTTAGCCCAGGCTTTTATTATCGGTCAGAATTTTATTGACAAAGAAAGCGTCGCGATGATTTTGGGCGATAATATTTTTGAAGATGATTTTTCTGAAGATATTAAGAATTTTAAAGGCGGGGCTAAAGTCTTTGCTAAAGAAGTTCCGGACCCGGAGAGATTCGGCGTCGTTAAGTTTGGTGCGGATATGAAAGCGGAAAAAATTGTGGAAAAGCCACAAGAATTTTTAAGCAATTATGCGGTTACCGGGCTTTATGTTTATGACAATCGAATTGTGGAGGTTGCTAAGAATATTAAACCGAGCGCGCGTGGAGAATTGGAAATCACCGATGTCAATAATTGGTATTTGGAAAAAGGCGAGCTGGAAGTCGCCATGGTGGATGGCGAATGGTTGGATGCTGGGACATTTGAGAGCCTTCTTAAAGCCCAAAATTTTGCTAAAGAAAAACTGGACGGCAAAATGTTGATATAAAAAAAGTGGGATTGAAGAGCCAATCCCACATTTTCTTTGTTTTTAAAAGTTTGTTTTGTTTGGTTTTAGCCGAAGATGGCGACAGCAATTTTTGATTTCGGATGAATAATTTTACCCGGACTTTCTACAACTGTGCCGTTGAGACTGAAAGAGGGGAAAACCCGATACTCGCTGTCAAATTCGACAACATTTACAGCCACTTTAGTGAGCTTCAGATTGGTTTCCAGGAAGTTAGTGACTCCCTGAGCAACTTTTTCTTTACTTTTGCCATTAATACTTGGCAAGTGGCCACGAATGGCGTCCATCACTTGTGCGGCTGCATTATCCGCAATTTCGTCTGCTAAAACCTTCATCATACCATTTGCGGTATGAACATTTAAACCTTTTGCTTTGTTCATGATAACTTTTTTTAAAAAAATTTTGAAAAAGAACTTAACTAATAAAGTAAAATACTTTATTAATCTATAATATACTATTTCTTCATTTTTGTCAATATATGAAACTTGTGGTTGGATTTATTACTTATAACGATTCTAGCGCCAAATATTTAGGTGATTTTTTGCCTAGTTTAAGGGCCGCTTTGGCTTTTTTACCGCTTGAAGAAAGGCTAATTTTTGCCTTTGATAATAGTAGTCCAGATAACAATTTTAACCGCTTGTCGCTGGAATATTTTATTAAAGATAATCCTGAGGAATTAATCAGATTAACTAGAAATAAAAATCTCGGTTTTAGCCGCGCCTATAATTTTATGATTAGGCAGGCTAAAAAATTGCATGCCGATTATTTTTTAGCCATCAATCCGGACACCATTATGGAGCCAGATACTATTCAAAAATTATTGGCAAAAATCAGTAGCGACCCGAAAATAGCCTCAGTCAGCCCGAAAATTTTGCGCTGGGATTTTGTTCGGCAAATCAAGACTAAACAGCTTGATTCTTGTGGTTTAGTGCTAAAATCTGGCTTAAGCTTTAGAGATTTGGGGCAGGGAGAGCTCGATGAGGGCCAGTATGACACCGCCTCCATTCTGGGGCCATCAGGTGCCGCCGCCCTGTATCGTCTGAGTGCTTTGGAAAAAATTAAGACTAATCACGACTATTTCGATTCCCGGTTTTTTATGTACAAAGAGGATTGCGATTTAGCTTATCGGCTGGAGAAAGCCGGTTTCAAATCGCGTTTAGTGGCCGAGGCTTTAGTCTATCATGATCGCACAGTTGGGTCTTTTGGCCAGGGATTTTGGGGGCGTTTTAAGGAAAGGCGCCAGCTAAGTCGACAGGCAAGAGCCTGGTCTTTTAAGAACCAACACCTTCTTTTTGTCAAACATTTTTGGCAAGAGAATCTGGTCAGCAAACTGCTAATTATGTCTCGGATTATTGTTTTGTTTATTTTTTCGCTTATATTAGAACAATTTAACTTAAAAGAATATTTGTCGATTTGGCGCTCTTTCAAGGCTTGACTAATATAAAATAATATGATAAATTAAATAAAGCTTTACTAAGCTGATACTTAAATAAATCTAAAAGCTTTATTTTTTTATATGGAAAATTTACTCGAAAAGATAATTAAAGAAGAAAAATCCGAAGAACTCGGACGTCTAGACGCGATTAATATCGTTAACTCTTTGTTTTCTGAATTATTAGAAAGAGAGAGAGACGTGCTGACCAGACGCTTTGGCCTTAAGGGTGATAAAAGCGAGACTTTGGAGAAAATTGGCGGCTTGCATAAACTAACTCGCGAAAGAGTTAGACAAATTGAAGCGGCCAGTATTCGAAAAATAAAGAAACTGGAGAGCTTAGAGGGTTATATTTCTGATCTTAAACAAGCCGTTCATAAACTGTTAGCTGAACACGGCGGTCTTATTAGACGTGATTATTTATTAGATATTTTGACGGTCATTGCTTTAGAGCTAAATTCCGAAAAATCAGGTCAGGCTGGCGACGATAAAATTCGTGAATCATATAAGAATCATTTTAATTTCTTGATTTCTAAGTTGATGGGCGATGATTTAGAACTGGTTAGCAATAATGACCGCTTTACCCCATCATTCAAGTTTAAAAATAACGAAGTCACTCATTTGGAAGAATTGGCCGATGATTTATTAAATAAAGTTGACGGCTTAAAGAAAACCCTGAATACCGAGGAATTATTGGAAATTTTGAAGAAACTAGACGCTTATAATAAGCACCAAGAAAAGCTGCAGGATAAAATTGAAGGCCTAGATATCGAATCTGTCTTTAAGAGTCAAGTTTTCCCTGATAAAGCCGCTTTAATAAATGGTAATAAGGTTTTATACTCTTTAATGCAGGCCGTTAAGAACTTAGAACAGAATCGATATGGTGAATGGGGAATTGCTGATTGGCAAGAGATTAAGCCCAAAACCGTTAATGATAAGATTTACTTAATTTTAAAACATGAAGGCAAACCACTCCATTTTACTGAAATCGCCAATAAAATTAATGATATAAAATTTGACAAAAAGAAAGCCAATGCCGCCACCGTTCATAACGAATTAATCCTTGATGGGCGCTATGTCCTAATCAGCCGCGGTACCTATGGCCTAAAGGAATGGCAGAAGTAAAATCCCAAAACTAAACACTTTTTATAAGAGACCTAATCAAAGCTGATTAGGTTTCTTTTTTTTCTTAAAATATGATAAAATCTTAGTATCAAAAAGATAAACCGAATATGGATATCGTTATCAATACTGAGGGTATAGACAGATTTTTAAACCTGCCTCCGGACTTAATGTTTTGGGCTTTTTTTGCCAATTTCGGCTGGATAATAATTGGCATCTTTTTTATTTATGGAACCCTTCAGGTTTATTTATTATGGATACGTGATAAATGGTCAGAAACTCATAAAAATGTTCTACTAGCGGTTGATATTCCTAAGGCTAATGAGCAATCGCCAAAAGCGGTAGAGAATATGTTTACTTATTTGGCTGGCGCTCACGGTTCTATTAATTTTTTTGAAAAATGGTTTGAAGGGAAGTATCAAAAATCTTTTAGCTATGAAATTGTTAGCTTGGAAGGCTATACGCAATTTTTGATTAGAACGCCAGCGGAATATAAAAATTTGATTGAGTCCTCGGTTTATTCTCAATATCCGGATGCTGAAATTTCGGTGGTCGATGATTATGTTGATTCTGTCCCGCAGCACTATCCCGATGAAGAATATGATGTCTGGGGAACGGAATTTATGCAGGCCGGTCCTTGGGTGTACCCTATAAAAACTTATGAGGAGTTTGAGCATAAAATGGGACCGAGCGAAACTCAGTTTAAAGATCCGATGGCTGCTTTAATGGATTTATGCGGTTCTTTGCGCCAGGGCGAGCAGCTTTGGATTCAATTTTTGGTAATTCCTATCGGTTTTGATTGGGTTAAAGAGGCGGAAAAAGAAATCGATAAAATTTTAGGGCGGAAACCAAAGTCTAAGCCAAGTTTAGCAATGCAGGGCGTTGAGGCTTTAGGCAACGCCAGTGAAATTTTGTATAGTATTTGGGGGGATGTTGAAACTAGTAAAAAGGAGGAAAAGCAAAAAACCATGATGGATTTGAATCCTTTGGAGCAGAAGAGAATCGAGGGTGTTCATAAAAAATTATCAAAGTTGTCTTTTGAGGCTAAAATTAGAGTGGTCTATGTCGCTAAAAAAGATGTGATGAATAAAGCCAAGGTGGCTAATGGCATGGTTGGTTATATGAAACAATTTGCCGCTTTGGATTTAAATAATTTGAAACCGGATATTAAAAAAACTTTTACTAAAACCGTTTATTTTCGCCAAGTGCCTCGTTTGAATTTAAAAAAGAACAAGATTTTTCACGCCTATACTTTGCGTTCCGATGGTCGCGGAATTAGCCCCGGCATCTTTAACATTGAGGAACTGGCGACTTTGTGGCACTTTCCGGTGGAGGCTAATGTTAAGGCTTCGTTAGTTCAAAAAGCGCCGGGTCGAAAAGCGGATGCGCCGTCATCATTACCGCTCGCCTCGGAGCTAACTACCGCTGATGATAGTTTCTTGAAGACCGGAATTTTTTTAGAAAATAGAGAACAGCCGAATACTTACTCGGAAAAACCTTCGTCATCCTTGGAAGAGGACGGCTCGACACCCCCGGATAATTTACCTTTTGTTTAATTAGAGAATTGGCGTTTAATAAATAAAGCAAAAATGAAAATAGGGATTGATGCTCGCTTCTATGGCCCAGTCGGCAAAGGTTTAGGCCGCTACACCCAAGAAGTAGTTGATAATATAATAATGATAAATGAAGCCCAAGGAGTCGATTCTCCCGGGGTTTTTGATTTTGTAATATTTTTAAGTCCTGATAATTTTGATGAGTTTATTTCTTCTAGTTCGCGAGTTAAAAAAGTTTTAATTAATATCCCTTGGTATTCTTGGAGCGAACAACTAAAACTCCCGTTCTATATTTGGCGCGAACATTTAGATTTAATGCATTTTCCTCATTTTAATATTCCAATTTTAACGCCGACTAAATTTGTCATGACTCTTCATGACTTGATTTTGACTCATTTCCCGACAGTGCGCGCCACCACCAAAAGCAACTTTGTTTACTATTGGAAAAATTTAGCTTATCGCTTAGTTACTAAAACGGCGATTAGGAGAGCACAGCGTGTAATTACCGTTTCCGAGTTTACTGAGCGTGATATTATTTATAATTTCCCGGAGGCCTCGGGGAAAATAACAGTTACTTACGAGGGAGTAGCTAACTTGAAGCGCGGACGCGATTCTTTGTTTGTTGCTAAATTAGATAGCCGGGAAACTTTAGAAAAATATCATTTAGGAAACAATTTTTTGCTTTATGTTGGCAATGCTTATCCACACAAAAATTTGGAAGCCTTAATTAGAACTTTTTCGCAGTTGCGCGCCGAGATGTCTGATTTAAAACTAGTTCTAGTTGGCAAGGAAGATTTTTTCTATAGCCGGATACATGATTATGCCAAATCTTTAAATTTATGGCAGAAGGAAAATATTAACAGTCCGGTAGTTTTTCCTGGCTATGTCCCCGATGCGCAATTAGAAATAATTTATCAAGCGGCCAAAGCTTATATTTTTCCTTCTTTGTACGAGGGTTTCGGCTTGCCACCGCTAGAAGCGATGGCTAAAGGCTGTCCGGTCGCCAGTTCTGACCGGGCGAGCTTGCCGGAAATTTTGGGAGACGCGGCGGTTTATTTTAATCCCGAGGATGATGACGATATGCTGGCTAAAATCAAACAGATTTTAAATAATCCAGATTTTAGAAATGAACTCATTACTCGCGGTTTGAATAAAGTTAAAAATTATAGCTGGTGGGAATGCGCGCGTGAAACCTTCGCCGTTTATGAACAATCCTTAAAAGATAAAAAATGATTAACGAAACTAATAAAAATAAGCGAGTAGAAATGGAAAGAGCCCGATACTCTAGTTTTGTTGTAGATTTGCGACAGTCTTTAAACTCGGCAGCTAAGCCTAGCGTCTCCGAGAGTCATAAATTTGAATTTAAAAAACCAAAATTCTCTTTAGCTCATAAATTTAAAGGGCCAAAATTATCTCTTCGAGTTAATCTGCCGGCCATCCCTAGAATACATTTACATTTTCGCTCCCCGAGAAGTAATTTTTTTAGCTCCCATCATAATTTAAAGAAAAGTTTGTTTCGTATTTTTAAAACTCAGCGTCGCAGCGCTAATAATCTTTGGCGGGCGGCAGTTGTGGAGCAGCATCGTATTCTTGGCGCCCGGTTTAGATTTAACGGCCAAGAACGTTTAGCGGTTGCGGAAAACAAAGTTGTTTGGTACCGATCAATTTTATCCTTTGTTTTAGTTTTGATTTTTATAATTATTCCGATTAAACTTTTAGCCTATTTTGAAATTTTAGATTTTAAAAATTTAGAAACCAAAGTTTTAAGCAGTTCCAAAATGGCTTTTAATAATTTGGTGTCCGCCGCTAATTCAGTTTCAACCATGAATTTTCAGGAGGCGAGCACGGAATTTTCTCAAGCCGGAAATGGGTTTTTGCAGGCCCAAGAAGATTTAAGCGTTATTAGCGATTCTTTATTATTCTTAGCTTCTTTGTCTGGAGATCCAAAAATGAAATTAGCGGCTGAGAGTAAGCGATTTTTAGCGGCCGGAGCGCTTAGTTCTTCTTTGGGGAAAAATCTGGTGCTGGCGACCGATAGTTTATTTAATCAACAATCAGATAATTTTTTAGGGGCTTTGGATGGTTTTGTTAAATATGGACGCTTGGCAGTGAACGATGCCAATGATTTAGATAAGATAATCAGTAAGATAAATCCTGATAATTTACCGGAAGAATATCGGGCAAAATTTTTAACTCTAGCCAGTCAAACTAAAAGTTTAAGTACTAATTTGGATAATTTTGTTTCCGCCGCCGATAAAATGCGCGAAGTTTTTGGCTTAAGTAAAGATAAACGGTATTTACTTATTTTCCAAAATAATTCCGAGTTAAGAGCTTCCGGCGGATTTTTAGGAAGTTATGCGCTTTTGGATATGAGCGGCGGCAAGATTAAGAATTTAGAAGTGCCTGGTGGCGGTTCTTACGACACTGAAGGCGGGATGAGCGTTAAAGTTAAGGCGCCGCGCCCGCTATGGTTAGTCAATCCTCTCTGGCATTTTTGGGATGCTAATTGGTGGCCAAATTGGGTTAGAACTTCGCAAAATTTGATGTGGTTTTATGAGAAAAGCGGCGGTCCGACGGTTGACGGCGTTATTGGTATTACGCCGACAGTCGTTGAAAGACTTTTAGAGATTACCGGTCCAATTGATTTAACTGAAGATTATGGCCTAGTGATTGACAGCAACAATTTTTGGGAAACCGTTCAAACGGTAGTCGAGCATAAAAATTTAGAAAAAACTAATCCGGGAGCTACGGCTGATTTTAAAGAGGCTAGCGGATTTAAGGAATCTACTACCACAATTGATTTTTCCGTGCCTCTAGAGCAGGGATTAGATAAGAACGTTGATAATAAGCCTAAAAAAATTATTGGTGATTTGATGGCTAAGATTTTGGAGACTCTGCCGCAAAAATTAAATCGCGATAGTTTGGTTAAAATAATTTCTGCCTTTGAAGATAGTTTAGCGGAGAAGCAAATAATGTTTTATTTTACCGATCCGGCTTTAGAGTCGGAAGTGAGTGCGCGCAATTATGGCGGTGAAATAAAAAATGCCCCGCGTGATTATTTGTTAGTGGTCAATACTAATATTGCCGGCCAGAAGTCTGACCGAAAAATAATTGAAAAGATTGAGCAGTTATCGCAAGTTAGTTCGGATGGAAAAATTATCAATCAAGTTAAAATTATTAGAGCTCATTCCGGGCAAAAAAATGAAATTTTGACCGGCGTAAGAAATGTAAATTGGCTGCGAGTTTATGTACCCGCGGGCAGTCGCTTATTATCCGCTTCCGGGTTTCAAGTTCCTGATGCCGCCTATTTTGAAGAGCCGGATAGTTCTTGGGAAAGCAGCGAATTACTAGCCAATGAAGAAGCGGCTGTCACCGATCCCGTTAGCGGCGCTAAAATATATCAAGAAGACGGGAAAACTGTTTTTGCCGGCTGGGTAATGGTTGATCCTGGACAAACAGTGGAAATAAATTTAAGTTATGAGCTGCCATTTAATTTTTTTGAAGCCACTACTGATAATGGTTTTTTAAGCAGATTAAACAATTTGTTAAACCCGGATTCTAAAAATTTATGGTCGTATTCGCTGCTAGTCCAAAAACAACCGGGAGCCGCCGCTAGCCAGTTCCATGGCCGTTTGGATATCGCCGAGCCGGTAGAAATTTTTTGGAAGCATCCGGATAATTTATCCTGGTCTAATGGTTGGGAAATTTTCGATGAAATAAGCGCCGATAAATATTTTTCCGTGTTATTAAAAAAATAAAATAATATATATGGCCAGTGGTAAAAAAGTTAAAAAAATAATTAGAATTGATAAGGAAGAGAATTCCGGTTTGTCGGCTTTTGTTGAGCGCCCGGTTCCCACTGAAAACGAAGTGGAAAATTTTGAACGCGTAGTCGGGCAAGAAATCAGGCATCAAGAAATCGATTCTAAGTTGACGGAAATTTATAGCGATAAAAAGGGGGCGCTAATCAATGTCAAAAAGATGACCGTCAAACGCCAGCAAATTTTTATGATTAAAATCCTTAAACAGCTATTTACCGTTGTTCTCTTGGCTCTCGCCGCTTATTTTTCTTATTTTTATTTTTTTAATCGCGGCAACGATATGAGCGGCTTGGAATTTTCTATTGTTGCTCCGGATAATATCAAAGCGGGTGAAGAATTTTCTTATCAAATAAAATATGATAATCCGACCAAATTTCCGCTAGCCAATATTCGTCTGGAACTTCAATATCCGGATAATTTTATTTTTTCTTCCGCCTCCTTAACTCCTAGCAGTGGTAATTATGGTTTTAGTTTGCCTGATTTAGCTTCCGGAGCCAGTGGCTCTTTATTGGTAAGCGGCAAGATGATTTCTCCGGCCGATTCGGTTAATGTAATTTCCGGACGCCTGACTTATATTCCGTCTAATTTTTCTAGTGAATTTAAAAAAGAGAGCTCGGCGGCTACGGTCGTTAGCGGTATTGGTTTTCAAGTCGGAGTCGAAGCTTCTAATACGGCTTTTTTGGGGCAAAATAATGAAATAAATATTTCTTTTTTTCAAGTTGATGATAATCAGCTTGGAGATTTCAATATTAAATTTATACTGCCGGGAGACGGGGTAACTAGTTTTAATGATGTTAATCAGAGCGCAACCTCTTCCGCTATTGCTTCCACTAGTTCAAGCACTAGATTGCAAATCGTCGGCGAGGGAGCTAATACCTGGTTGGTCTCAGGGTTAAGCGTAGAAAACTCCAATCAGAAACTAGCTTTTAATTATTTGTTTAAGAATCAGCCCGATAAAACTGATATAGTAATTAGATTAGAGAAGAAATTGGCTGACGGGCAAACCTATGTTTTTTGGGAAAAAACACTTAGCCCGGAAATTGTAAAAAGTGATTTGAATTTGACTCTATTTTTAAATGGTTCTAAAAATAACGGTGCGGCCAGTTTTGGTGATACTTTAAATTATACCTTAAACTACAGTAATAAAGGCGCTAATAGTTTTAAAGACGCGGTAATTATGGCTGTGGTTGACGGTTATTTTTTAGATTTGTCCTCAATTCACGCGGATAAAAATGGCGAAACCCAAAATGGCAAAATAGTCTGGACTAAACAGGCATTGCCGGCACTGGCAGAAATTAAGCCTGGCGACGAAGGTGAAATAAATTTTTCTGTTAAGTTAAAAAATTATCAGGAAAGCGACTTCGGTAATAAATTGGAAATTTCCGCTTACTCGCAGTATGGAATTGATAATAAAAACGCGGCCGAGAACAATAAAAGCAATATCATTGTCACTAAGCTTAATAGTGATTTAGTTTTAGCCGAACAAGTCCGCTATTTTGACGATGATAATGCTCCGGTTGGTTCTGGACCTCTGCCACCAAAAGTGGGGGAGAAGAGCAGTTTTAAAGTTTATTGGACTGTTAAAAATAATTTGCACGAACTGAGCGCGACCAGTGTTATTCTGAATTTACCGGCCCAGGTTTCTTGGGATAATTCAGTGAGCGCCGGAGTCGGAAACTTATACTATGATAGTTCGCGCCATGCAGTCGTTTGGGATATCGGCCGCTTGCCGGTTTCTGTTTATCAAGTTGACGCTTCCTTTTCAATTTCGGTAATACCAAACTCGGCCGATCAAGATAAGATTTTAATCCTTTCTCCGGGCTCGGTTATTACCGCGCTTGATAACGAAACACAATCTACCATTACTAAAAAAACCAGCGCTAAAACTACCAAGTTGGAGGATGACGATATTGCTGGTTTAAATAATTCTGGTCGGGTATCTCAATAATATCAGCATTTAAGTTAATCTAATGTTCAAATTAATTAAGACTAAGAAAAACGGTTTACGCCAAGGAGAAATTAAAATTCCTCATGGGCTTTTAAAGACGCCGTTTTATATGCCGGATGCCACGCGCGGTTTTGTTAAATTAACTGACAATCATGACCTAATTAGAACCGACACCCGCGCCTTAGTTGTTAATACTTTTCATCTTTATCTTCAGCCGGGATTAAAAACTATTAAAAAGGCGGGCGGAATCCATAAATTTATGAATTGGGACGGCCCGCTGTTATCTGACTCCGGCGGGTTTCAAGTTTTTTCCTTGATTCATAAAAATAGCCACATGGGGAAGATTAAAGACGAAGGCGTAACTTTTAAATCACCGCTTGACGGTTCTTGGCATGAGCTTACTCCGGAAAAATCAATTCAAATTCAATTTGAGCTGGGGGTAGATATGATGGTTTGCTTGGACGATTGTCCGCCCAATGAATTCGCGCGCGCCGATTTAGAGATTGCGGTTGAACGCACTTTGCGCTGGGCAAAAAGATGCCGCCAGGAGTATGATAAGCAATTAAAAAAACGCCGACTCCCCGAGACTAAAAGACCATTGTTGTTTGCGGTCATCCAAGGCGGAGCCGAAATTGATTTGCGTGCCTATTGCGCCGCCGAATTGGTAAAAATTGGTTTTGACGGTTACGGTTTTGGCGCGCGACCGATTGATAAACAGGGAAATTTTTTAGAAGCTGTTTTGCGCCAAACAGCCACCTTTATTCCTAAAACGGCGATTAGATTCGCTTTGGGAATTGGTACGCCGGAGGATATTAAGCGCTGCGCGCTGATGGGTTGGGATATTTTTGATTGTGTTATTCCGACTCGCGAGGGCCGTCACGGACGTTTGTTTTTAGAAGTTAAGAGCGTAAAAAATAATTTAAAATATCAAACCATTAATATTAGTAACGCTAAATTTGCCGGAGATTTTAGCTCAATTAATAAAAATAGCGCATTACCGGAACTGCGCAGTCATTCGCGCGCTTATTTGCACCATCTCTTTCGTTTAAAGGAACCTTTGGGACAAAAACTGGCCAGTTTGAATAATTTAGAGTTTTATCAGAAATTATTGAAAAATCTTGATAAAATTTAAGTTTTACTCTATACTGCTAGGCGTAAATATTAATTTAATTTTTTATGAATACGAAGGTTATTGCCACTATCGGGCCTAAAAGTGAGGCTCCAGAAAAACTACTCGCGCTTTTAAAAGCGGGGGTTGATATTGTTCGGGTCAATTTTTCCCACGCCAACTATGAACAGTATCTTAAAATAAGAAAATTGGTTTTAGATTTTAATAAAACCAGCGACCATAAAGTTTCTGTTTTACTGGATCTTCAAGGACCAAGAATTAGAGTTGGAAAGATGCCGGAAGGCGGAATAATCTTGAATGACGGTCGGGTTTATAATTTTACCTTTTCCAAAGATGTTCATAAAATCGGTAGCGTTATTCCAATTGATAATCAAGATTTATATTTAGATATTAAAAAAAACCAACCGCTATTCTTGTGTAACGGCGAAATCGAATTGATTGTTACCGGCGTTAAAAATAAAGTTATTAGCGCTAAAGTTATTCATGGCGGATTACTTACGTCCCATAAAGGAATTAACGTTCCTGATACCAATATGCGCAAAGGCGGTTTAACGCCCAAGGATATTAAAGATTTAAAATTTGGTCTAAAGGCGGGCGTTGAATATTTTGGTTTATCTTTTGTACAGACGGCCGCTGATGTTTTTAAATTGCGCAAATTAATCGGCAAGCATAAAGTTGGTATAATTTCTAAGATAGAACGGGGAATTGCCTTAAAGAATATTGACGAAATTATAGTTGCCTCTAATGTTATCATGATTGCTCGCGGCGATTTGGGAATTGAAACTCCGATTGAGAATTTGCCGATTGTGCAAAAAAATCTTATTAGACACGCCCATTGGCATGAAACCCCAGCCATTATTGCTACTCAAGTAATGACCTCAATGATTAAAAGTCCAAGCCCAACGCGCGCGGAAATTAGCGATATCGCTAACGCCGTTTTAGATGGTGCTGATGTAATTATGCTTTCCGACGAAACCGCCGTTGGCGATTACGGTTTGGAAGCGGTTCGTATTTTACGGAAGGTAATCGACAGGACGGAAAAATATATTAATAAAGAGTGTATTAATTTTTAATTTTTGGATATGAAAATAACAGCTATTAGCGCCTTGGAAATTTTAGACTCCCGAGGTAATCCTACAGTGTCCGCTAAAGTAATTTTAGATAATGGCGCCAGCGGCCAAGCTATGGTTCCAAGTGGCGCTTCCACGGGCTCCTATGAGGCCGTAGAGTTGCGTGACGGCGATAAGTCTCAATATCATGGCCAGGGAGTTTCAAATGCTATCAGAAATATCACCGAAAAAATCGCTCCAGCTCTTATCGGTTGTGATGCCGAAGATCAACAAAAAATCGACGAAACGATGATTGCTCTTGATGGCACGGAAAATAAAGCTGTTTTAGGGGCTAATGCTATTTTGGCCGTTTCTTTGGCGGCAGCCCGGGCAGCAGCGGCCGGATTAAAGCAACCGCTTTATCAATATCTTTCTAAATTCAATCCAGATTTTTCAGGGAAATACTTTTTACCAATGCCCATGATGAACGTTTTAAACGGCGGCAAGCACGCTGATTGGGCGACTGACATTCAAGAATATATGATTTTGCCGATTGGTGCCAAAAATATGGCTACAGCCGTGAGAATGTGTGCCGAAATTTATCAATCTTTAAAAAAAGTTTTGAAAGCTAAAAATTATAGCATCAGCGTCGGCGATGAGGGGGGATTTGCCCCGGCCGTCAGCAGTAATGCCGAAGCCTTTGAACTTTTAAAGATGGCTACTGAACAATCTGGTTATAAATTAGGGGTAGATATTATTTTTGGGATTGATGCTGCGGCTACGGAATTTTATGCTGACGGTAAATATAACCTAAAAAAAGAGAATCGTGTTTTAAATAGCGCGGAATTGGCTGATTTTTACGGCAAATTAATGGCCGAGTATCCAATTTATTCCTTAGAAGATATTTTTGCCGAAGATGATTGGGATGGTTTTCAAAATTTCTTGAGAGATAATCCTAATCGACAGCTAGTTGGCGATGATTTATATGTAACGAACGTTAAACGCTTGGAGAAGGGGATTGCCAATAAGAGTTCTAATTCTATCTTAATAAAACTTAATCAAATTGGAACTTTATCGGAAACGGTGGCCGCCATCTTGCTGGCTCGTAAAAATAAGCTGACCGCCGTTATTTCACATCGCAGTGGCGAAACTGAAGACGCTTTTATTGCTGATTTAGCGGCTGCCATGGGAACCGGACAAATTAAAACCGGCGCTCCGGCTCGAGCCGAGAGAACCGCTAAGTACAATCGTTTAATGGAAATAGAAAATGATTTAGGCGCGAATTCTGAATTTTCTCGATTTCCATTTTTAGCCACCAATAATTAATCAAGCGCGGCGCCTTAAACCGGCGCCGCTTTAAACTATATGATGCAGTTAATCTTTTTTGCTGTTTCCGCCTTAGTCTTACTGTTCGGCCATTTTTTGGTTTGGCTGGCCGTAGTTAAATTTTTTGGTTTGACGGCCATGAGCGCTAAAATAACAGCCGCTGTTATAATTGCCTTTTTGTTTCTGTCTGCCATCGCCGCCTCCTATCTGATTCATAAGTGGGATAATTTGGCGACTCGTTGGTATTATATGATTGCCGGTTTTTGGATTGGGGTTCTAGTTAATTTTTTCCTGAGCTTGCTATTGGTTTTAATTATAAAAATGTTAGGAATTTGGTTTGGTTTCAGCCTGTCTCCCGCGGTTTACAAATCAATTCTAATAATCGGAACTTTTCTTATTTCTGCTTATGGATTATATGGCGCTTTTATTCCTCGGATTAAAGATTATGAAGTCAGAATCAAAGATTTACCCTTAGCTTGGCAAGGAAAAACGGTGGTGCAGATTTCTGATATCCATCTCGGTCCGGTTTATCGGAAGCATTTTTTTTCACGAACGATTGATAAAATTAACACTTTAAATCCCGAGGCGGTTTTTATCACCGGCGATTTATTTGACGGCATGGAATCTGATTTTTCTTGGATGAATACTCCATTTGCTAAATTAAAAGCGCCCAAAGGAGTTTATTATTCTTTCGGTAATCATGATTTGTATTTAGGCTTTGATCGGGTTAAAGATTTATTGAAGAATAGTCCGGTGGAAATTTTGGACAATCGTCGTGTTTTAGTCGACGGCCTGCAAATTATCGGCATCAATTATTCTTTTGATAGAAGCTTTGATTTATATAAAACTATTCTTGACCAATCCGGTTACACCGAAGCACAGCCAAGCATTTTACTGTTCCACGAGCCTAAGAGAATCGATGCCGCTAGCCAGGCGGGAATAGATTTGCAGCTTTCCGGCCATACTCATCGCGGACAGCTGTTTCCTTTTAATACTCTAGCTAATTTAGCCTACAAGGGGTATGGTTATGGCCTATCTAAGCTTGGGACCTTCAATCTGATTGTTAACGGCGGTTTAGGCACCTGGGGACCACCAATGCGCACCACTAGCCAATCAGAAATAGTTAGAATTAAGTTATTGCCATTATAATTAATTTAAGCATTTTAAGATGAAAATAAAAAATTTATCGCAAGTTCTTGAGGGCCAGCCAAAATATCGTTATGCCCAAATCAATAAATTTCTTTTTCAGGATTATATTTCTGATTGGGACGAGGCTTCCAGCTTGCCCAAGAAATTACGCGAAGAATTAAGCGCCGCTTGCCCCTTAGAAATAAAAGCGGAAGTTTTTGCCGCTGAAGGCCGTCAAAAAACTCAACGCGCCTTAGTTTATTTGGAAGATGGCGAAAGTGTGGAGACGGTTTTAATCAGACAAAAGGCCGATAAAAATAAAGACGCTGATTATGATAAGAGCGAAGATCAGGCGGATAAGAGGGAATATCGCAATACTGTTTGCGTCTCTAGCCAAATTGGCTGTCCTTTGGGCTGTACATTTTGCGCTACCGGTCAATTAGGATTTTTACGAAATTTGTCGTCCGCGGAAATTGTCGAACAAGTAGTTTTCTGGCAGCGATTACTAAAGGCGGAGAACGTTCAGGAGAAAGTTGATAATATTGTTTTTATGGGCATGGGTGAACCGTTTTTAAATTATCCGGAATTTATTAAAGCCGTAAAATTCCTTAATAATCCGGAAACTTTAAATATTGGTGCGCGGAGAATGTCGGTTTCCACTGCCGGTTTAACTGAGGGCATTAAAAAATTAGCGGGAGAAAAATTACAAATTAATTTAGCGATTTCCTTGCACGCGGCGACTGACAGCCTCCGCCAAAAATTAATGCCGATTGCTAAAAAATATGCGCTTACCGACATCTTTAAAAGCGTTGACGATTATATCAAGAAAACCGGGCGACGAGTGATGTTTGAGTATTTAATGATTAAAGGTATTAATGATAGTCAGAAAGATGCTGAAAATTTGGCGCTTTTAATGCATAAGCCTCTATATTTATTGAATTTAATTCCTTATAATGACACCGGTCGCTTTCAGACTTCAAGCCGGGAGACGATTAATGATTTTAAAAATATTTTGGAAAAGGCGGGCGTCTCGGTAACTGTGCGCTTGAGTTTTGGTTCGGACATTGCTGCCGCTTGCGGGCAATTGCATAAAAAAAATTCGGCTGTCAAAGGCCGACGCTAATTTTATTTTTGATAAGCCTTATTTTTAAAAACCCGGCTGTGTTCAGTCGGGTTTTTGTTTTGAAGTTTTGAAGTTTTAAACGTCCATTTTTTTAAAAGCCTTAGCGGCTCGTTCACGTGATTTTTTTTGGCCGGAAATTTCGGCATAATCTCGGCGGCTAATTATTTCGCCGTTTTTAACGAACAGAAATCGGTAATGACCGGTACAAGAAAATTCAATCACAAATTTCGGCGCTTTGATAGCCTTAATAACATCTCGGATGTCCAGCAAGAAGGGATTTATTTCCCTAAAGCTAATAACGATTACCCCGCCAAATTCGCGCTGGCGATAGTTTAATCCCCGAAAGTTAGTTGTGGATAGAATTTTATTTTCCTCTTCCGTGCTCTTAATTAATTCAGGGCGCATTTTAGCTAGAGCTTCAATTTCAGGGTCATGTTTTTCGGTAACGATTTCCGTAATCATTTTACCTAAAAGTTTTAAGTAGCCGACGGTTTTGCCGACATTAAAATCAAACGCTTTTTGAACGGCGATTGCTTTTAAAATGCGGGCGGCCTCTAAATCGGCGGTTTCTTCATGGCCAAGTTCAATTAGACCGGCGCGTTTGTACAGATATTCTGGAATGCTAATCCGGAGTTTTTTAAGCTCGTGAATATAGCCGGCAGAATCTCTCATGCCTTCAGACGTAAAAATTTTTCCGTCATAGCTCCAGAGCTTCAGGGTTTTACGCTGAGCGATAAATTCGGCCAGTCGTTTTTTTTCATCTTCGGTTTTTGGTTCTATTTCTAGAACGTAAACTTCTTCGCAACGAAGACGATAGTTCATCACATCTTCAAACAGGCAGGGAATAATTTGAGCTCCCTTGGGTGTTTGCAGCATAATCTCGGTAGCCGCGAAAATTAATTCCGGCTTTTGAGAATTGATAAAAATTAAAACATGATTTGCTTTGTTCATTTGGTAACTTTTTTTGAGCGTTTTTATTATTTTAAAGTGCGATTCACCCGTAAATAATAATATATTTTTAACAAGTTGTCAAATATGGTCTCCGGCCTGTATAATAGAAACAGGCGCTTAATTTTATGATGAAGAAAAATAAAAAAATTATTATTCAGGGGCAGGAAATAAGCTATTCTTTGCGTTCTTATAAAACATCCCGTCACTTACGTTTGGCTATTAGCGATAATGGAACAGTGTCCGTCACCAAGCCAGTTTTTGTGAGCGAGAAAACGGTTGGTGATTTTTTAGAAACTAAAGCCGTCTGGATTTTACAGCAATTAGCTAAAAGTGCTGCCAGCGCTCAAAGTTTGTCACCGGCTCAAGAATTAGCTGATTATCAGCGTTATAAAACGCGGGCGCATAATTTTGTGAGCGATCGTTTGGAGTATTTTAATCGATTCTATGGCTTTAAATATGGACGGGTAAGTGTTAGGCGGCAAAAGACCAGGTGGGGTAGTTGTTCTCGGGCCGGAAACCTTAATTTTAATTATCGCTTAATTTTTTTGGAACCGGCGGCGGCCGATTATATTATTGTCCACGAGCTCTGTCATTTGGGGGAATTCAATCATTCGCCAAATTTTTGGTCATTAGTGGCGCAACAAATTCCGGATTACCGCCAGTTAAAGAAAAAAGTAAAATTTTTTAAAGATTAATTGCCATTTAAGTGGCAAAAAGTTCAAGTTTTTGTTATAATATACAAGCTAATAAACTAATTTTAAAATATATGTTTACTTTAAAACCCTTGCCTTTTGCCAAGAATTCTCTAGAGCCGCATATGTCCGAGCAAACTTTAGACTTTCATTACGGCAAACATCATCAAGCTTATATTGATAATCTTAATAAGCTGGTCGCCGGGACGGATTTAGAGAATCTTTCTTTAGAAGAAATAGTTGTTAAGACTGCCGGTAAGCCGGAACAGGCGGCTATTTTTAATAATGCCGCCCAATCATATAATCATGAATTTTTTTGGAATTGCTTAAGTGCTCAGGCTGAAGATAGAAATATTCCGGCCGCTTTGTCCAAGATGATTATTGAGGCCTTTGGTTCCTTAGATGGTTTTTATGAGCAATTCAAAGCGGCTGCGCTCGGACAGTTTGGTAGCGGTTGGGCCTGGCTAGCTAAGGGTGAAAATGGTTTGGAAATTATTAAAACCGCTAACGGTGATAATCCCTTAACTCATAATCTTAAGCCCGTTTTAGGTTTGGATATTTGGGAACATTCTTATTACTTGGATTATCAGAATCGCCGTGGCGATTTCGTGGAAGCCGTTATGAGAAATTTATTTAATTGGAATTTTGCCGCCAAAAACCTGCTTTAATCTATGTATAAAAATCCCTACATTAAAATACAGCCAAAAACCAAGCGGCCGTACACTGAGATTTTATTAATCCGCCATTGCCATCCTAATTATAAATTAGAAAAAAAATTGGGCGATAAAAAATTGCCGCTTTCTCCTGACGGCTTAAAACAGCGAAAATATCTGACTGCGCGCCTATTGCGCGCCAATATTGATGTTGTCTGCTCCAGTGAATTAATCAGAGCCCAGGAAACAGCGGCGGATTTTGTAAAGAAATCTAAAAAGAATCTGCTAATTAATCCGCGGCTTAATGAATTTAATTGGGTGGCTTGGTATAAAATAAAATATTTTAACATGACGGAAAAGGAGCGTGAGAAACGCTTAAAACGTCATAAAGTTTTGGATGCTGAATTGGATAAAATGCAGACCGCCGCTCGGAGAGCAATGGCTGATATTTTTCATCAGTATAAAGGTAAAAAAATTGCCGTTTTCTGCCATGGCAATTTTATCAAATCAGTTTTAACCGGAATTTTAAATGCCGATATTATTGGATTTTTATCCTTAGAAATATTCCAATCATCAATTAGCAAAATTATTGTCGATCGCGACGGCTATATAAAAATAATTTATATCAATGACGTTCATCATTTGCCGTCACCGCCGGATAAAGATGTTTTTCTAACTTTAATTGATCATGAAGAAAAATAAATTACAATCATGGTTGTTAATTTTCGGAGCGTTGTTAATAGCCGCTAATTTTTCTGTTGGTGCCGATGTGGCGGCGGCTACTAATTTAAACGGACGGATTTTGTTGCAAGTTCAGGATAAGGGCCAGGCTTGGTATGTTGACCCACAAAGCGCTAAACGTTATTATTTGGGGCGTCCGGATGACGCTTGGCGCATAATGCGCGCTTTTGGTCTAGGAGTTTCTAATAAAGATTTGGCTTATTTTTTAAGCACCAAGGCCCCAGCACGTTTGTCCGGTAGAATTTTGCTCAGAGTTGAAGATAAGGGGCAGGCTTATTATGTAAATCCGCTCACCCTCAAGCTTAGTTATTTAGGGAGGCCAGTCGACGCTTTCGCGGCCATTAGAAGTTTTGGCTTAGGCATAAGCAATGCCGATTTAGCAAAGATACCGTTAGGGACTTTAGTTAATGGGGCCGTAGCGGCAGAAACTGTTTCGGCGCCGATAAGCAAGGTTACGGTCAATCGTGCGTTTTCTTTTAAATATAAAAATACCGAGCAATCATTAGCACTTGCTCTGTTGCCAGATTTATATAAAAATTACAGTGAATCGCCTAAAGTTTATAGTTATCCGGCAAATAATCCGCCGGCTGATTTGCAGGGCGCTTTTTATGGCATGTTTTTGAAAATGAAAAGCGGCGATACTTCTATTTCGGATATTTCCTATCAGCTTAAAGCTTTAGCTCTAAAGAATAATTGGTCTAACGATGAATTATTAGAAAGCGCTTTGGCTCTTATTCAATATATCCCTTATGACCAAGCTAAGGCCGATTCGGATCTTAACAATCCTTTTTATCCTTACGAAACCCTCTATCTAAATAAAGGCGTTTGTTCAGATAAAACTTTTTTGGCGGTCGCTTTAATAAAAAAATTAGGTTATGGTACGGCGATTATGGATTTCCCGGACATTAATCATAGCACTATTGGCATCGCTTGCCCGGTAGCCTATTCTGTTTCCGGTTCCGGTTATTGTTATGCGGAAACCACTAATTATTTTCCCATCGGCGTTATCCCTAACAGTATAAGCGGCCAAGCTCGTTCCGGGGACTACGGATTCGACACTCTGTTTGATGAAAAAAAATTAGGCACGATTCAGATAATTCTTAAGAGCCAAGGGAACCTTTATCAAGGGGTAGCGGCGACCAGGCAGAAAGTCGCCGACATTAGCGCTTTGTATGACGATATTGTCAGCAGCCGCTCATCCGCGCAAAATGATTATAATAGCATCGTGGTTTATAATGAAAAAGTTAATACTTTCAACCGCCTGTTAACAGAATTTTATCAACAGTAGATATGATGGATATTATAATTGTCGCCTATGGTAAAATTAAGCAAGAAAATTTTCGGGCCCTGGAAATTGAATATTTAAAAAGACTACAACCTTACGCCCGTCTTAAAATTACGGAATTAAAAGCGGAAGCTTTTTCCAAATCCGGCCAAGAAGCAGCCAAAAGGATAGAGGGGGAACGCTTGCAAAATTATTTGTCTGCTTATAAATCAGAAAATATTTTTTTATTGGCGGAGAGGGGGGAAGAATTTGACTCCGTGGAGTTTTCTAAAAAAATAAACAGCTTGGCGGGGACTTTAATCTTGGTTATCGGCGGAACTTTGGGATACAGTCCGGAAATTTTTAAAGCCTATAAAAAAATATCTTTGTCTAAGCTCACATTCCCGCACGAATTAGCGCGGGTAATATTATTAGAACAATTATATCGGGCGGCCGCCATTGATAATCAAAAAGCTTATCATTACTAAATAATTTATGTTTAATTTTAACGATATCGCTCTTAGCCTTGATTCCTTGGCGGATAAGAAGCAAGCTGCTATTTTGCAGCGTTTTTTTAAGACCGGCCCCGGAGAATACGGCGCGGGCGATATTTTTCTGGGCATTAAAGTCCCGGTGCAAAGGGAAGTAGCCAAAAAATATCAAAGTGCGTCCCTAAGCGCCGTCGCTAGACTTTTAAAAAGTAAAATACACGAATATCGCTTAGTCGGTCTTTTGATTCTCATAAAAAAATATGAAGCCGCCGATAGTCAAGCGCTTAAACAAGAAATTTTTGATTTTTACATTGATAATTTTTCCGCGATTAATAATTGGGACTTGGTTGATTTGAGCGCTCCTAAAATTGTCGGCGATTTTTTATTTAATTATTATCAGGGAAAAAACAAATCTGCTTTAAAATTTTTGGAAAATTTAGCCGACTCCCGTAATTTATGGGAAAGGCGCATTGCTATAATTTCTACTTTTTATTTTATTTATCAGGGGCAAACGCGGGAAACCTTTGTTATCGCCGCTAAACTTTTAAGCGATAAACATGATTTAATTCATAAAGCTGTTGGTTGGATGCTTAGGGAAGCCGGGAAAAGAGTTAGCGAGCATGAGTTGTTGGAATTTTTAGATACTCATTTGAAAAATATGCCACGCACGGCTTTGCGTTATGCCATTGAACGTTTAGAGGAACCAAAAAGACGCGCTTATTTAACTAAAACCTAGTTTTTCCGAACCAAAGCGTCGGTGGCAAGTCATATTGTTGTTTTTTCCGCTTGTGCTATAATTTTAGTGCCTAATTTAGGCTTTAATTTATAAATATATGTCTGAGAACAATTTAAAGGTATCATCTTGGCGCGAGCCAAAGTTCGTTCTAATGTTGGTGGGAATTCTGCTTTTAGCCGGAGTGGTTGTGGTTTCTATTTTAAGAGACAGAATTGTAAACCAATCTTTACAACAAGTGACCGTTAACGGTCAGGGAAGAGTCGCTTATACTCCTAATTTAGCCATTGTTACTCTGGGAATGCAGATTGATAAGGCTAAGACGGCGGAAGAGGCGTTGAGTCAATTAAATTCCAAAATGGAAAATATTACCAAAGCGGTTAAGGCTTTAGGCGTGACCGACAGCGATATTCAAACCCAGAATTATTATTTAAATCCCCAATATGATTACGTGGATAATATTTCTAAAGTTAATGGTTATAATGCCAATCAGCAATTAGTCGTTAAGATTAGCAATTACGATCAAGACCCTTCTCGTCTTAATAAGGTTATTGCCGCCGCTTCTAAGGCCGGTGCTAACCAAGTTGCGGGTCTAAGTTTTGATTCATCTAATATTAATGATTTAAAGCAACAAGCTAGAATCGCAGCCATTAAAGACGCTAAAGATAAAAGTGCGGCTCTTGCGTCCGCGGCCGGGGTGGAGCTTAAAGATATTGTCGGTTGGTGGGAGAATCTTATCCAACCGTCGCCATATGCCGCCGCTTATCCTTATTCATATGATCAGGGAGGTAAAGGCGGAGCGGCCGGAGGCGCGGCTGACCCTCAAATTGGCTCTGGTAGCCACGAAGTAATCATTGAGGTTGGCGTTAGTTATAACCTTAAGTAAAATTAATAAAATTTATTCATCTCTTTATAAATATGAACGGTAACGATAGTTCCGATCAAGCTAAATCCTCGTTGATTGCTAAAACAGTTTTGATAGTAAATAGTAATTCTGCCAGCGATCCGCTTCATTCTAAAAAACTCTTTGTTCGCAAGGCTAAGAGCCTGGGCGTAAAAATAATTATTTTAAGCACTGAAGCTTCCACTTTTCAGCCTTATGCCGATTATTGTATAAACGCCAATACCTCTAATTATGCGGAATCTTTAGCCGCCCTGGAAACATTTTTACAGGAAAATCCTCATCTTAGATTAGACGGAGTCGCTACTTTTTTAGAAGACGACGTTTTGTTGGTTTCTAAAATAGTAGATCGTTATCATTTAACCGGCACCCCTTTTAAAGTTGCTAATCGCGTTCGAAACAAGTTTTTATTTAGAGATTTTTGTGCGCATAATAATTTGCCGGTAGTTAAATTCAAGGAATTAAAAAACGCTCGCGACTTGGAGGAGGTCATCAAAAATTTTTCTTTTCCTTTGGTTGTTAAGCCGGCTTATGGCGCCGGCAGTGCTTTTGTAATGCGTGTTAATGACGAAGAGGAGCTTCGAGAGAGCTATGAATATATTAAAAAAGAAATGTCGCCCAAGATTGAATCGGCTTTAACGGATGGCTTGGCGGTTTTTGTGGAAGAATATATTGATGGCGACGAGGTTGATTTAGATATTTTGGTGCAAAATGGGAAAATAAAATTTTGCGCGATTTCTGATAATGGCCAAACTAAAGAACCATTTTTTATTGAAACGACTAGAATGACGCCCTCCAACTTACCTAATAAAAATCAGGCCCAGCTTTTAAGCATGGCCGATGAAACTTTGGAAAAATTGGGCATTCTTAACGGCTGTATTCATTTTGAAGCTAAATCAACGCCGCAAGGCCCCATGCCTCTGGAAATTAATTTACGCCTGGGCGGCGATGAAGTCTATGCTAGCGTTAAGGCCGCTTGGCGCGTGGATTTAATTGAAAATTATTTAAAAATAGTTTGCGGTCTTTATATTCCTAAATTTGATTTTCCGGCCGGCCCTTATCAATATTTAGTGGCCGAGACTTTTTCTTCCGATCATTCCGGTATTTTAGTTAATCTGGAAATTGATGATCAATTGAAAAAAATGCCATTTGTCGAAGAGTTTCAGTTTGAGAAAAAAATTGGTGATTCAGTGATGGCGCCACCATATGGTTATGAATATCTAGGCTGGATTTTAGTTTCCGGACAAAATCCGCTTGATGCTCAAGATAATCTTCGATCCGCGATTAAGTTAATCAGTTACGAGGTCGCTAAATTCCACCCCGCTTCGTCTATTGGAAAAACTGCTAGAAAAAATCCATTTTCTATTTCTACGGTTAACCGAGAGGTTTTGAAGCGCGGTTCTAAAATTGAAAAAATTAGACGCATGGCCGTGGCTAATCAGCGTAATCTGCATATTGGCGTGGCCTGCAATCTTTATGACGAAAATTCTCAAGACCAAGAAAGTTTGGTAGAAAATGATTTGACAGTTATCGGTAAAGAAATAGAAGTTGCGCTTAAAAGTCGGGGTTATAAAGTTAGTTTTTTTGATTTTAACGACCTGCCTAAAGTTTTTAACGAACTTAAAAATAGTGATGTTGATTTAGTTTTTAACGTCTGCGAACGTATTAATAATTCTAGTTTGCTGGAACCGCACGTCGCCTCCATTTTTGATGTTCTTCAAATTCCTTACACTGGCTCCAATCCATTTACCCTGGGTTTATGTATTGATAAAATTCGCGTTAAAAAACTTTTAAATTATCACAAGATTCCTACGCCGGAATGGGATTATATTTATTCCCTGGATGACGATGTTCGGGAAGACTTGCGCTATCCGTTGATTGTTAAACCGGCTAATACGGATAATTCTATTGGTATTACCAATGATTCAGTTGTTAGAAATGAAAAAGAGTTGCGTGTTCAATTAGAGAAGGTTATTAAAGAAATCGGCCGCCCGGCTTTAATCGAAGAATATATCGATGGCGATGAATATGACGTGCCGGTTATCGGCTGGGATGATGATGATTTGCGCGTTTTACCGCTGACTCGCTCTATCTTTGACGCGCTTCCGGCCGACAAATGGCATATTTATCCTTTTGAAGCTAAATATAGCGATGATTCGATTTATGACCGTATTATTAGACAGCGGCCGCCAAAAAATATCAGCAAAAAACTGGAAGCGCTGTTGGGCGAAATCGCTTTGGACACTTATCGGATTTTAGATTGCCATGATTATGGCCGCGTGGAAATTAGAGTTGATAAAAATAATAATCCTTACGTCTTAGAACTCAATCCTAACCCTTCGCTTAATCAAGACGGTGTTTTTTCTGCTTCCGCCGAGGTTATTGGTTTAGACTATGCCGACTTTTTAGAAGAAATTATCCGCTTAGCCATTAAGCGTTATAAAGATAACCCGCCTTACTATCACTTACAGCCCAATATTCTTTAGCTATGATTGAAATTAAATTAATTCAAGATTTGGAGCAGGCTAAAGAAATTTGGAATCGGCTTTCTAAAAACGAAACTCTCTATGACCGCTGGGATGTGCGTTATTGTTTTTATAAAAATGCGCCGGCGCCGCTTTATTTTTATGTCGCTTATGATGGCGGTGAGCCGGTGGCTTTATTGCCTTTGCAATATAGCGCCAAAGGAAACTATCTAGAATTTTTAGCCGAGTCGTTTATTGAAGGGAACCATCCTTTTTTTAAGCCGGGCTATGAATATTTATTGCCGGAATTATTTAAAATTGATTGGCCGCATCCGGTTCAGATTTTTGATTTAGACGGCGCTGACCAATTTACCGCCGCGCTCCCACTGGAGGATTATGTTTACTATGTCGATGTTTCCGGGTTCAAAAATTTTGATGATTATTTGCTTTACGCATTTCCTAATGGGCGCAAGCGCTATAATTTTAAAAGATTATTTCCTATCCTAGAAAAAGAACATACCTTAGAAATTGTTAAAGATGATTTTAGCGGTTTGGAGGCACTGATGGATTTGAATGTTAAAAATTTTGGAGACGAATCCTATTTGAATACCAAGGTTGAACGCCAAGCTTTTTTTGATTTATTGCAATTGCCATTGGATTGGAAAATGATGGCCCTCACGGTTGATGGTCGTAAATTAGCCTATTCGCTCTCGGTAATTTACAACCAAGTGTATTATTATTTAATTGTCGGCTCGGATATTAGCGAGGTTAAAGATGCCTTTAAATATTTGACCAAGGCTAATATGGAATTAGCCATTAACAGTGGCGCTAAGATTTTTGATTGTTCGCTAGGGGATTGTAATTGGAAACAGTATTGGCATTTAAACAAAAAACCTCAATATAAGTTCGAAAAAGGCCTTTAATCTTGACATTTATCCCAAATTAGTATATTTTAGTAGTACGAGAACCTGCTCATTTTTGAGGAGGCATCTTTATTTATTAATCATCACGCCTCTATGGCTTTCGAGCCATTTTTTCTTCCTCATATTTTGAGGCGAGGAGGCGGACGTAACAAAGAAAAAATATGTCAAAGACCCCAAAAATCGAAGACATGCTTAAAGCGGGCATGCACTTCGGCCATCGCACTAACAGATGGCACCCGAAGATGAAGCAATTCATCTACACTTCTAAAAATGGTATCTACATCATTAATTTGAAGAAGAGCCAGGAAAAATTAGGAGAAGCTTTGGATTTTATGGAAAAATTAGTGGCCGAAGGTAAAAGCATTTTATTTGTCGGCACCAAGAATCAAGTTGCCGGTCCTTTACAGAAAATGGCCATTGAAATCAACCAGCCTTATATCGTTGGTAAATGGTTGGGTGGTTACTTAACTAATTTTCTAGTGGTTAAAAAATCCGTTAAAAAATATTTAGATTTAATGGAAAAGAAAGAATCTGGTAAATTAGAAAAATATACCAAGAAAGAAAGATTAGAATTTGACCGTGAAATTGAAAAATTAAAAATTCGTGTTGGCGGTTTAACCGCTTTAAATAAACTTCCGGACGCTTTGTTTGTTTGGGATATTAAGGAAGAAGAAACTGCTATCCGCGAAGCTCAACAAAAAAATATTCCTATCATTGCTATTTGCGATACCAATGTTAATCCTGATGAAGTTAATTACCCGATTCCGGGAAATGACGATGCCACCAAGACCATTACTTTAGTTTTAGCGGCCATCAAGGATTCTTTATCGGGAGTTAAGCAAAAATAAAAAATAATTTTAGGCTTGGCAGCACATCTTGAAGATTGCGCCCAGCCTTAGCTATCAATATGGAGTTAATTAAAAAATTAAGAGACATGACCGGTGCGGGCATGGTTGATTGCCAAAAAGCTTTGAAAGAAGCTGACAATAACTTGGAGAAAGCTGTCGAAATTTTACGCAAGAAAGGAATTTCCAAGGCAGCTAAACGCACTGACCGCGAAGCCAATGAAGGCGTGGTTAAAGTTGCTGTTAATTCCGATAATACCGAGGGTTATATCGTGGAAATGAATTCCGAGACCGATTTTGTATCTCGTAATGAAAAGTTTCAAGCCTTTGCCGATTCTGTTTTAGAAATTGTTAAAACTAGCAAGCCTGCTTCTTTAGAGGCTCTTTTAAGCGCTCCTTTTGAAGCCTCCACCGTTTCCGAATCCCTTGACGCTTTAAGTGGCACAGTAGGCGAGAAGATGGCTATTAAGCGCTTTGAAATCGTTAGTGGCCCAACCGTAGCCGCTTATTCTCATTTAGGCGGTCGAATGGGTATTTTAGTAGTGATCGACCAAGCAGAAAAGAAAGATGTCGCTGTTGATGTCGCTATGCAAGTGGCAGCCGCTAATCCTAAATATTTAGTTCCGGCTGAAGTCGGCCAGGAAGAGATGGATAAAGAGCGCGCTATTTATAAAGAACAATTACTGAAAGAAGGTAAGCCAGAAGCGATGGTTGATAAGATTTTAGAAGGTAAGATGGGCAAATATTATTCCGAAGTCTGCTTAATGGAACAAGAATTCATTAAGGACGATAAGAAAAAAGTTAAGGACATCTTGGGCGGCGCCGCCGTGACCAAGTTTGTTCGTTACGCTCTTTAAGAGCGCTAAAAAAAGTTGTCCATGCGTATAGTCCAAGTACAATTCGCCCCTTGGGACAAGGTTTATAATTTTTCCGCGGCCGGTTTAGAACTGGCGGCGGGGGATTATGTTATCGTCGAGACGGAAATGGGGAAGGAAATCGGGAAAATTATTAGTTGCCAAGCCGATAAAAGCGGCGCTGACAAAGAAATAAAGCCAGTTTTAAGAAAAGCAGATTTTGAAGATATTAGCGGTGCTCAAGATAATGAGCGTAAAGTAAGAGCCTTGGACTTTTGTCGCGAGGCAATTGAGCGTTTGGAATTACCGATGAAGCTCATAGATGCTCATTTTTCTTTAGATGGCAGCCGTATTAATTTTGCCTTCATTTCTGACGGCCGGGTTGATTTTCGAGAATTAGTTAAAGAACTGGCCGCTAGTCTCGGGGCTAATATTCGTTTGACGCAGATTGGTACCCGCGATGAAGCCAAGATTGCCGGTGATTGCGGTCCTTGCGGCCGCGGACTTTGTTGCCGAGAATTTTTGTGCGAATTTTCTTCTATTACTTCCGAAATGGCGGAAACTCAGCAAGTTGTCCATCGTGGTTCCGAAAGAATATCGGGGATGTGCGGGCGCTTGATGTGCTGCTTAGCTTATGAGTATGAAGGTTATAAGGATTTAGCCGGTCAGCTGCCTCCTATTGGCACCAAGGTTAATGTGGACGGAACGAGAGGGATAGTTTGCGGTCACCACTTATTAAAACAAACAGTTGATGTTCGCATTCCGGCGCAAAAATCTGATGAACGGGACCTGACAATTGAAGTTGATATTAATCGTCATAAAAAAAATAAAACCAGATAGTTTTATCAAATATATCCGAAACCGCCTTAAATGGCGGTTTTTTTGTTTTTTAAAATTTAAAAATTATGATATAATATTAAAGCTTAATTTAATAATTCTTTTTTATTATTTATGAAAAAAATGAACGTTGCCATTAATGGCTTTGGGCGCATTGGACGCGCCGCTTTTAAGATTATTCTTAATAAATTCCCAAATATGAATGTGGTAGCGGTTAATGACTTAACTGATGCCGCGACTTTAGCTCATTTATTACAAGTTGACTCTTGTTATGGTCGTTATGGCCAGAAAGTAAGTGCTACTAAAGATGCGATTATTGTTGGTAAGCTTAAAGTCCCAGTTTTAGCCGTTAAAGATCCGGCGGAACTCCCTTGGAAAGCTCTGAAAGTTGATGTCGTTTTGGAATGTACCGGCCGTTTTCGTTCTAAGGAAGAACTTGGTTTGCATTTAGCTGCCGGCGCGAAGAAAGTTGTTTTGTCAGCTCCAGCCAAGAAGGGCGGCGTGAAAACTATCGTCCTGGGTGTTAATGAAAATAAAGTTGGTAAATCTGACCATTTAGTTTCTTGCGCTTCGTGTACCACTAACTGTTTAGCGCCTTCAACGGCGGTTATTAAGAATACTTTTGGTATTAAGAAAGCTTTGATGACCACCGTTCATTCTTATACAGCTGATCAAAATTTGGTTGATGGCCCACATAAAGATTTGCGTCGGGCGCGCGCAGCTGCGGTTAATATGGTACCAACCACGACCGGGGCGGCGATTGCCACCACTGAAACAATTCCATCCTTGAAAGACAAGTTCGATGGCTTAGCTGTTCGCGTTCCCACCCCAGTTGGTTCTTTATGCGACACCGTTTATTTACTTGGCAAGAAAACAACCGTAGAAGCAGTTAACGCTGCCTTTAAGAAAGCGGCTAATGGAAAAATGAAGGGTATTTTAGAAGCTTCGAGTGAAGAACTGGTTTCCACTGACATCATTGGCAATCCCCATAGTTCTATTGTTGATTTATTATCCACCAAGCTTGTTGGTGGCGATTTGTTGAAAGTCATTGCTTGGTATGACAACGAATGGGGATATTCTAACCGTTTAGTGGAGCTCGCCGCTTATTTGGGGAAGTTTATTAAATAAATTTGCTTTGCCAATTTAAAAATTAGTATGGCTAAAACGCTAAATATCTTGCAAAAAATAGAAGCCGCCGGTCTAGTTGGTCGCGGCGGCGCTCGTTATCCAACGGCTAAAAAATGGTCTAGTTTTGCGCAGTCTTTAAAGAATAGGGAAATCGGTTATATTGTAATTAATGGTGCCGAAGGTGAGCCGGGAATAAAAAAAGATGCTTATTTACTGGCCGAAAAAACTGAAGCGGTTGTTAATGGCATCTATTTGGCGGATCAATTTTTTGGCGGCAATAAGATAAAAAAGATTTATTTTTTCTTGAAGCACGAGTATCATCGCGATTATTCTAAAAAGATAAAAGAGATTCTGGATACTAAAAAATATCGCGCTTTATCCAAGAAAATAGAATTTTTTATTAAACCGGAATCCCCGATGTATATTTGCGGCGAAGAAACGGCGATTATTAATATTATTTCCGGTCGTCGCGCGGAACCGCGTTTAAAGCCGCCTTTTCCAGCGGCTAGTGGCATTCATAATCACCCGACCTTAGTTAACAATGTAGAAACTTTTTATGACATTAGCTTAGTCGGCGCTGATAATTATGAAGGACATCGTCTTTATACTCTGGGCGGAGCCGTCAAGCATCGTGGTGTTTTTTCATTGCCGGCAGTTATGAGCGTGCGCGAAGTTTTACAAGCGACTAACAATTATCCGACTTTTGATTTTTTTGTGATGACCGGCGGTGAAGTTTGCGGCGAATTATTGCGTTCCGACCAATTGCAAGCTCCGGTTGAAGGTTCCGCTTTAGTGATGGTTTTTGATAAACAGAAAACTGATTTAAAAAAATTGTTAGCCTATTGGTTGAAATTTTACGAAGCGGAAAGTTGCGGCTTGTGTGCTGCTTGCCGCGAAGGGAGTTATCGTTTTCGGGAACTGAGCCAACAAGCAAATTATGATCAGCAGCTTTTTATTGATTTGTTGGATAATTTAGAAGATTCCAGTTTCTGTGCGCTCGGCTCTTCCTTGGCACTCACCGTTAAAAGCATGATGGAAAATATAAATAAAAAATAAAACTATGGAAAACACAAATGAAAAATCGGCTGTAATTTATAGCAAGCCGAAATTAACCCCCGTTTTTGAAATTTTTAGAGAGGCGCTTAGTATTTGGTGGAAAAATTTGGATAAAATTTTAAAAATTTATTGGGAAGGAATTAAGCCGACCCTTATTCCTCTCGGAGTAACCGCTGTCCTTGGTATTTTAGCGGTGGTTATTGATGGACCATTGGGGACTGTTTTTAAGATCACCATGTCTATTTCTGCCGCCGTTACGCTTGTTTTGGCAATTTATTTTTGGACTCGCTCTTATGCCGGCATCTTTTTGTTAGTGAAAAAAAACTATAAAGATGAAGCGACAGAAACTTATAAAGAAACTAAAAAATTATTCTGGCCTTATATTGGCTTGTCTTTGTTAACCGGTTTATTGATTTTATGCTGGATGTTGCTTTTAATAATTCCGGGCATTATTTTTGCCTTTATTTATAGCTTTGCCGTTTATGCTTTCTTTTTTGAAGATAAAAGAGGGATGAAAGCGGTTCGCCGTAGCCGTGAAATTATCAAAGGTTATTTTTGGGAAGTCATGGGGCGCTTATGCTTTTTAGGATTGATTGCTTGGATATTTATGATGATTATTTCTATTCCGAGTGAAATTTATCTTTCGAATCAGCCGCTGGCTCTCGTACCGGAAAATAGCGCGGTGGTGCAAGGCTGGAACTTTTTTACCCAAGTCATTAGTTGGCTGGTTGGACCGATTGCTATGTTGTTTACTTATAAAATTTATACGGATTTAATAAAAATTAAGAAATAATTATTTTTTAGATGATTATTAAAATCAATAACAAAAAATACAGTGCTGCCAAGGGCCAAACTATTTTAGATGTTGCCCGTGAACATGGTATAAAAATTCCTAGTCTTTGCCATCATCCCGATTTAGACGTGCGGGCGAGTTGCCGTATTTGCGTTGTGGAAATAACCGGACGCCAAAAATTAGCGACCGCCTGTTCAACCGAGCTTGAAGGGGGGATGGAAATATATACTGATTCCGCGCGCGTACAAAAATCACGCAATCTTAATATTGAATTAATTTTTGCCTCTCATGTCGAAAAATGTTCAAGCTGCACCCTGCGTTTTAATTGTGATTTATTGGAATTAGCGCGGGAATACGGTATTAAGATTACCCGTTTTCCCGATCGTAAAGTAAAGCGTAAAACCTATAAATTTGCTAACGCCGTCGAAATAGACGGAACGCAATGTATTGATTGCGGCAACTGTGTTGAAGCTTGCCATAATCAAGGTATAGATTTCTTAAAAATTTCCGGTCATGGTCACGAGCAAGAGATTCAGCCAGTAAAAGCTAAAGGCAGTGCTTGTATTTATTGCGGGCAATGCGCTAATGCTTGTCCGGTCGCGGCCGCGCAAGAACAGGGTGAATGGCAAAATGTGGAAGCGGCTCTAAAAAATAAAAAGAAAATTGTGGTTGCTCAATTCGCACCTTCAATTCGTGTTTCTTTGGGGGAAGAATTTGGTTTACCCTATGGTTATAACTGCGCCAAGAAAATTAATACCGCTTTGAAGGAACTTGGCTTTAATTATATTTTTGATGTTAATTTTGGGGCAGATATTACGACAATGACCGAAGCGGAAGAATTGATGGCGAGAATAAATGACAAAAAAGCAGTTTTTCCAATGACCACGTCCTGTTGTCCAGCTTGGGTGGCTTACGCTGAATTTTATCATCCGGAATTATTGCCGAATTTGACCACGGCGCGTTCACCGCATATTCATAGTGCCGGGGCGATTAAAAGTTATTTCGCCAAGCAGAAGGGAATTAATCCTAAAAATATTGAAGTTGTTTCCATCGTCCCCTGTACCTCCAAAAAATATGAGGCGGCGCGGCCGGAATTAACATATAAAGGAAAACCTTTAGTTGATCATGTTTTGACAACCAGAGAATTGGCTTTTATTTTAAAAAAGAATAAGATTGATTTGGCAAAGTTGCCGGAGAGCGAAGTTGACCCGATATTTAATGATGGTTCGGGCGCGGCGGCCATTTATGGCGCTTCTGGCGGGGTAATGGAATCAGCACTAAGAACAGCCGTTTCTCTAGCTTGCGCGCAAAAAAAGACTAAAAATAAATTATGTGCCAGTCGTTTAGAATTCAAGGAAGTTCGAGGATTAAAAGGATTTAAAGAGGCAACGGTTGATTTGGCCGGTAAAAAAGTGCGGGTCGGTGTGGTCAATGGAATTGCTCATTTTGAAGCCCTCTTGCCTAAACTGCATAAATACCATTATATTGAAGTGATGGCTTGTCCTGGCGGTTGTCTTGGCGGTGGCGGCCAACCTTTGCCGACAACTAACGCGATTCGACAAAAGCGCTTGGAAGGTATGTACGCGATTGATAAGGGTAAGACCAAGATGAGACGCGCTCATGAAAATCAGCCGATGGTGGAATATTATCAGTGGGTTAAGAATAATAAATTAGCAAGCAAGTTATTACATACCAAGTTTAAAGCGACGAACAAGTAATTATGAAAATTCCCGAATATGTTGTTAAAACTATCGACGCCCTGAAACAAGGGCGTTTTGAAGCTTATATCGTAGGCGGTTGCGTACGGGATTTTTTAATGGGGAAGGAGCCCAAGGACTGGGATATTACGACCAATGCTAAGCCGGAAGAAATTTTGAAAATATTTGCTGACGCTAAATATGAAAATGATTTCGGGACCGTGCTTTTGCCTATTCGGGAAAAAGAGATAGTGATTGATGTTTTGGAAATAACCACCTATCGCAGTGAACAAGGATATTCTGACCGGCGTCATCCGGATGAAGTTCGTTTTGAAGAAAAATTGGATAAAGATTTGGAGCGCCGCGATTTTACGATTAACGCGCTCGCGCTTAATCCGGCGAATCCTGAAGAGGTGGTTGATTATTTTGGCGGACGCAAAGACATTAAGGCCAGAATTATCCGCGCAGTTGGTGAACCATCAGATAGATTTAAAGAGGACGCCTTGCGAATGTTGCGCGCCGTGCGCTTTAGCGCGCAGTTAGGTTTTGAATTAGAGCCAAAAACTCAGAGAGGAATTTTAAAGTTAGCCGGGAGTTTGAAGTTTGTTTCTAAAGAAAGAATCAAAGATGAGATGATAAAAATTCTGGCTTCCGATCGTCCTTATGAAGGGATAATGTTGCTTCATGACTGTAAGTTGTTGCAATATATTTTGCCGGAACTAGAGCAGGGAGTAGACGTTAAACAGGATAGACACCACATTTATAATGTTTTTAAGCACAACGCCTTAGCGCTTAAGCATTGCCCGAGTAAAGAATGGCAGGTTAGATTTGCTGCCTTGCTTCATGATGTTGCTAAACCAAAAACTCGAAAGATTATTAATAATGTTGCAACTTTTTATAATCATGAATACTTAGGCGCAAAAATGACCGATAAAATCATGACGCGTTTAAAATTTTCCAATGATGACCGTTTGCGGGTGGTTAACCTAGTCAAAAACCACATGTTTTATTATAATGTAGGAGAGGTGAGCGCCGCCTCGGTCAGACGTTTAATTGTTAAAGTCGGCCGCGAAAATCTTAAAGATTTAATTGATTTGCGCATCGCCGATAGACTTGGTTCCGGCACGCCTAAAGCGATGCCTTATAAATTGCGCCATTTGCAGTACATGATGGAAAAAGTGCAGAATGACCCAATTTCTGTTAAAATGTTAAAAATAAATGGCGATGATTTAATGCAGATTTTGGGAATCGCTCCCGGACCGAAGATTGGCGCGATTTTAGATGTCTTGCTAAGCGAAGTAATTGAAGACCCGGAATTAAATGAAGCAAAAATACTAATCATGCACGCCCAGGAACTAGATAAATTAAATTTGGAAGAATTACGAGCTAAAGCTAAAGAAATTATTGAAGAAAAAAGACAGGAAGAAGACCGAGATATTAAAAAACAATATAAAGTTTAATAATTAAGTAAAGTATGAAAAAAATTTTATTTTTTTTGGGGCTAATTATTTTAGCCGCTTCGTTATCGGCTTGCTCGACTAAAACTCAAAAGGCAGAGGAAAATAAGCCGGAGAGTGAAGGCTTGGAAGCCAATGTTATTAATAATTCAACTAATGATGACGCTGTTGTTTTGAATGAACCCCCGGCTATTAGTCCGGAGACTATCAAAGACCCAGTAGTCACTAATCCTATGAGAACTTTAAACAATCACTTAGATTTAGCAGCGGAATATTCCCAGGCGATTATCAAAACCAGCTTAGGTAATATTACCGTTAAATTTTATGGCAACGATTCGCCGATTACCGTTAATAATTTTATGAACTTGGTACAAAAAGGTTTCTATAATGAAACTAAGTTTCATCGAGTGATTAAAGATTTTATGATTCAGGGTGGCGATCCAAACAGTAAGAATACCGATACCAGCCTATACGGCACTGGCGGCCCAGGTTATAAGTTTGCCGATGAATTTAATTCTCACAAGCTAGTTGCCGGTTCTTTGGCCATGGCTAATTCTGGGGCAGATACCAATGGTTCCCAGTTCTTTATTGTTACCGCCGCTGAAACTCCTTGGCTTGACGGCAAGCATGTAAATTTTGGAGAGGTTATTAGCGGGATGGATGTTGTTAAGAAGATTGAAGCTTTAGAAACTGGTGAACGTGATATTCCAACCGAAGCGGTAATTATTACTTCTGTTGAACTTAAGAAATAGTCAAAATATCTGATATTAAGTAAAAAATCGCGGTTTAGAATCGCGGTTTTTTGTTGTTTTAGTTGTTGTTGACTTAAGTAATAAAAAATGTTATTATTTTTCGATTTGTTACTTTAACAATTTAAAAACCAAAAATCATATCAATCATGAAAAAAATCATCGTAATTTTTGTATTTTTAGCTGCCATAAATTTGGCCGCTTTCGCTCAGATTAAGAATTTAGTTGCCACTGATGACAGTTCTTTGGTCGTTAATAATGTCTATGTTGGGCTTCTGAATGCCAGCACCTTTGATTCTGATTTGAATGTTGAGCATAGCTATGATTTCCGCATTGGTGGTAATTTAACCTGGCAACTTTCTTCTTGGATGAAGGCTAAAGCTTTAGTCGTTTACGACCGGGCAAATGGAGAGGATAAGAATATAAATTTTTTCTCTCTCAAGCTTCATTCTCGAAATGAAAAGATGGGTTTAGAGTTTGGCCGCATGCCGACTCTATCCACGGAAATGATGCCAATCCCGCTTAGTCCCGGAGGACATTTTAGTACTTGGGCTGAAAGCCAAATTATTGGGCCGGCTATCGGCGCTAAAACAACTTTCAAAATTAAAGAAAGTTTGTTTGGTTTTGGGATTGCCAGGCGTGGTGATAAACCTGAATACCATTTAAAATTGGAATCTGGAGTAATCTCTTCTGCCGCTTCTTATAGCACCGCCACCAAGATGTTTGAATCTGTTTTTTCTTTCAAGCCGGATTATGTCTACAGCGTTTCTGTATTTCAAAATGTCGGTTCCTCTAATCTTTTAGCTAATTATACTAGTGTGCCTATTGGCCATAATTTGGAAGTCTGTATAGACGCCGGTTATTGTTTTGAAGAGCAAAAATTTCGGAAACTGGAATTTGGAGTTATTAAAACTTTTCAAGCTAATTGGCTCAAAGGGCTACTGTATGTTTGCTATACGCAAGAGGATAACAGATTGAATGCTTTTTTATTGTTTCATATTTAAAAATGACGCAATTACAGCTTATAAAACCTCGTTTCCAGGCGGGGTTTTTTATTTGACTTAAAACAATTTTTCTGTTAATATTTCCTGAATTATAAAATTCAAATTTTTTAATATTCTTTAACAATTTAATAACTTAAAACCATTGATTATGAATCAGACAGACAAGTTTCAAGCAGTTAGAAGGTGCGATGATTTTTTCGCAGCTCAGAGACAGCGCTACTTTGCCGTTAGCTTTGATGACGTTAGATTATTTACTGCTTATTCGGAAATTCTTCCAACGCAGACTAGTTTAAAGTCTAAATTCTCTCGCAATGTTGGGCTCAATATCCCAATCATCAGTTCACCAATGGACACGGTGACGGAATATAAAATGGCTATTGCGATTGCCATGGATGGTGGTTTGGGGATAATTCATAGAGGATTAGACCCGGTAACACAGGCCGCCCACGTTGCTAAGGTAAAACATCGCTTAAATGCCTTTTTACCAGATCCAATCTGCATTAAGCAGAATGATAAGGTGACTGACATTTTGCGAATGAGAGAAATTAAAGATTATGGCTTTTCATCTTTTCCAGTAATGGATAATGATGGACGAATAATTGGCATTGTAACCAGCAATGATTTCGATTTTTGCCATGATCAAGAAAATTCTTTGATTTCCGACATCATGTCTTCACGTCTAATCAGCGCTTTACCAGGAACAAATGTTACCGACGCTTATTCACTGATGCGTAAGCATCACAAAAAAATTCTGCCGATTTTTGATGATGACCGGGATCTTAAAGGTATTTATACCTGGACTGATGTTAAAAGGATAATGACCAACAATGCGGAAGGTTATAATCTTGATAAAAATGGCAGTTTATTTGTCGGTGCCGCTATCGGAGTTTCTCCTGAAGACAGGGAGCGGGCTGAGTTATTGGCGCAGAAAGGAGTTGATGTTTTGGTAATTGATACCGCTCACGGCAATTCGCTGGGTGTGATAGAGATGCTTAAGTATTTAAAAAAAACTTATCCAAACATCGATGTCGTAGCCGGCAATATTTCCGAAGGAGAGGCCGCTAAAAGATTAGCAGATGCTGGTGCCGATGGTTTGCGGATTGGTCAGGGTCCTGGTTCTATTTGTACGACCAGAATCACGGCTGGTATCGGGCATCCTCAGGTTTCGGCAATTTACGAATGCGAAAAAGCAATTCGCGGTTCCGGAGTTCCTATTTGTGCTGACGGTGGCATCAGATATTCTGGCGACGTCGCAGTTGCTATGGGCGCGGGAGCTGACAGTGTCATGCTTGGCAATTTGTTGGCTGGAACCACAGAGTCTCCTGGCGATGTTTTCTTTAAGAATGGCAAAGCGGTAAAGGTTTATCGCGGCATGGGTTCCTTGGAGGCAATGAAGGAACATAAAACTTCGCGTCAACGTTATGGTCAGATTGAAGGTGGCACCGATAAATTGGTTCCTGAAGGAGTTTCTGGTGAAGTATTGTTCAAGGGGGAAGTTCATAACGTTCTTCATCAACTGCTCGGCGGCTTGCGTGCTGGGTTAGGCTACTTAGGCGTAAAAGAAGTTAGCTTTTTTAAAGAAATAGCTGATTTCCATTTAGTCTCTAATTCAGGCATGCAGGAGTCGCATCCGCATGACTTGTTTTCTATGAATGAGGCTCCTAATTATCGGAGCCCGCGTTAGTCAAAAACCAAAAAAAACTGTAAAAAATGAAAAAAGAATCAATTGAATACCAAATTCAGGAATTTCTCAAAAGTTATTTCGGTTGGGAATTTTCTCTTAAGAAAAGAGTACTTGCCTTTTTATGTCTCCAGTTCGGAGATTCGGGCAAAGGGAAATTTGCAAATGTATTTGCCAGGTGGGCGAAAGTAATTATTCGTCCCAGTGGCGGTGATAACTCTGGACATACCAGTGTGTACAAAGGTAAGGAAGTTGTCACCCATTTAGTTCCTTCAGGAATTTTTTTTCCCGATAAAATAAATATTATTGGGAGTGACACGGTTGTTAATCCGGAGTCACTTTTGAAAGAAATTTATTATTTAAAGAGCCTGGGTGTTACTTTCCACAATTTCTTTATTTCCTTAAGAGCTAATTTAATTTTACCGTCTCATCTTATTCTTGATGGGCTTGGTGAAAATAAAGCAGGAAAAGGAAGAATCGGGACAACGCGTAAAGGCATTGGTCCTTGTTATGCTGATCACACTGCTCGTCGCGGTTTGGTTATGAACCACCTCTTAAATCCGGAAATTTTTCGGAGTAAATTAAGGGCATTGCTTAATTATCACGAACAAGTCATTAATGGCATGGGTTGCGGTTATGAAGCCAGGCAAATGTTGGAAAAAATCAATCCCGATTACGTTAATAGCATCGGCGAAGATGGTTTATTTAATGTTGATAATATTGCGGACGCCTATTTAGCTTTTGCAACGGAATTAGCGGGATTTATCAAAAATACCGATAAAATGATTAGAGGGTTTTTGGGTAAAGAGAATATTGCTTTGGAGGGCGCTCAAGGGATTATGCTTGATGTCGATTATGGTACTGGTCAATTTGTCACTTCCTCCCATTGTACTCCGGCAGGTATGGCCAAAGGCGCGGGTTTAAAAGAATCTGATATTGATGCCTCATTTGGCATAATTAAGGGATTCTATATGACCCGGGTTGGTAAAGGGCCATTTCCTACAGAGCTTGGAGGAGCTGATTCTGAAATCTGGTGTAATGAAAAAGGATCCAAAGCGAAAGAACTGGAAGAATATGCGGATGCTACAATTTTTGATCCAAATCCGTTTATCCAAGGAGTCGCTTTACGGCGTCACGCTCATGAATATGGGGCAAGCACTGGACGCCCACGGAGAATCGGTTGGGCAGATTTGCCAATGTTGCGGTACGCTTTAGAAGTAACCGGAGTTCAACATTTGATTTTAACGCGGTTAGATATTCTGACTGGAGTTAGGACGATTAATCTTTGTCATTCCTATGAATATGATGGGCCTGATTATACTTATGGAGAAAAGATCTTCCAAAGGGGAATGATAATTGATGAGGCTATCCCTGATCCTGAATTTTTGGAAAATTGTAAACCAGTTTACAAAGAATTCTCTGGTTGGGAAACTGATATTCGGGGTTTAACTGATGATACAAAATTGCCGGTACAATTAACCAAAATTACGCGTTATATTGACGCCGCCATTGACCATCGGGCCCGCATTGCCATTATTTCTACCGGTCCCGCTCCGGAAGAAACTATGTTTATGCCATAAGGCATTTACAAAATTGTTCATTTAATATTTTAGAGCCGGTAGCTATCAACGCTGCCGGTTTTTTATTTGGGGTTTAGGATATTTTTAGTCTCGCCTTAGGGCTCCAGTGTTATATTATTGGGGCTGCTTATTATGGTCAGCAATAAATAATTAATTAATTTTAGTTTATGAAAAAGATTAAGACCGCCTTTTTAAAATTAGGGCAATTATTTAAAAGAGCCTTTAAACGAAAATTAAAAATGTTTCAGATTTTCAAACGTCACCCCTGGCTGCTCATCTTTCCCGGCCTCGTAATTTTGATTATTGTTTATCTTTTAAGTGCACTCCTTTTGATTAGTCCGGCGCGTATAAAATTATCAGAATTTCAAGAAAATGTTGAAGCCGCCGGTCCCTGTCACGAAGAATGCTTATTAGCGAGGAAGCAATTAAAAGATGAACTGGCTGCTTATTTTAAGCAAAATAAAAAATTTCAAATAGAAGTAGAAAAACTATTTTTAGCTAATGGTGGCAATAATGACGCAATTTCCTTAAATTTAAAAAAGGAGTTATTAGAAATTATAGCTATCGGGAGCGGGGCCGCCAACCCGCCTGATTTCATTGCCGATTATTTTTTAAGTGCTGGCGCTCATCCCGAACTTAAAGCGGAAATAATTAAATTATTTCTCGCTTCAACGGCCAGCCCCGATTTAGCGGATTACTATTTTTCTCTTTTAAGCAGTCAGGAGGCCATGGTTGTAAAAACGGAAGCAATTAAGACCCTTAGCAGTCTACCTGATAAAAGCATTTATTTTAAAATTGAAGAAATCTCACAACTGAAAACTTTAATATTACAGAGTGAAGCGCCTTTAAGTTTTAAGGCTGATTTAATTTTTCTGCTTGCCGATTTTTATGAATTTTTCCCGGCTGAAACCGAATTGGCATTAAGTGAAATATTAAAATATTCTTCACAAAATGTAATTAAGGCTTTTACTGCCGACGCTTTAAAGAATTTAGGTTTTATGGGAGTTGAAGTGCCAAACGTCACTGAGACCGAATGGGCTGAGTATTTTAATAATTAATTTAATTTAAAAATATGAGAATAAAAATAATTTTTAAAATTCTGGTGCCAGTAATAATTATTTTGGGATTTTCCAAATCAGCCTCAGCACTTACCCCGGGCGCTTTAGTTTATCGCACTTCCAGCGATGGGAAAATGTATGGTTATAGCGGCAATTCCTTATTGGAAATTAGTGAGAAGGGAATCTTGGAACATATTAATTCTGGACACGTCGGTATTTATATCGGTCAAGAAAATGGTGATGATTATATTATTGAAGCCCTGGCTGGTGGGATAGTAAAAACACCGGCACGCTATTTTGTTAATGACGCTAATCAAGAAAAATTATTGGGCGCTAAACTGCCGTTTCAAGCTACTCCTTTGGAATTAGCCAAAGCCGTTAAAATAGCTAATAATTTAGTGGGCAAAAAATTGGGTTATGATTTTGATTTTAAAACTCAAAAAGGACCGAATGATGGCGACTGGACTTGCGTCGGTCTGACGGAAAAAATTTATGAAAGCGCTAATGTTTCCAACCCTAATAATTTAGGTTCCTTAGAATACGATTCCAATTACTATGCCGTGGATATTACTCCTGACGGTTTTGATAATCGTAGTTTTGTCGGTAATGAAGGCGATTGTTTTTCGACCACTGCGGAATTTTCTAAAATTGCCGCCCGTCGCGAACTACGTTTGCCATTGCCGGAAATTGTCGGTTTTAATGCTGGCCTGGAATATGCCGGCGAGCGTTATATCTTTTTACCATATACACAATTTGTCCAACCCTCACTGCGCAATGAGATTATTGATGTTAATTTAAAAACTTTTTTTGATGATACTAAAATCAGGGGCAAATTGCCGACTAACTCTTTAATTTTGCGTTGGAGTCTGATTAATAATCCGATTTCTTCGTTTAAAATAATTGCTTCGGAAATCGGTGGCGCCATTATCAGCTTAAAAGAAAAAATATTCGGCGCTACCGACTCCGAGGCCGTTGTCTTAGATGATAACGTAATGGATGAAAATAATCAGCCTTCGACTGATTTGGAAATTGCTGATGATGCCAATCATTTGCCGCTGATAAATGTTAATACGGTAACCGATTCCGAGCTAAGTACCGAAGAACCATTATCGGGCGATGTTGGCGTTGCTGACGTTAAAGCGAGTGGTATTAATATGAGTTATAATGCTAATACTGAGAATGCCAATCCTGAGTCAGAGGTAAATCAAGATAATAATGAAACTCTAAATCCTAAAGTTGTCATGGCCTCAATATCGCCGGCAGAAGTAATTTCTGAATTACCGTCGCCAACTACCAAAATAATTACCGCCGCCAAAATAAGCAGCAGCTCAGCGGCAAATAATTCGGCGTCTGGAACTTCTAATAATTTAAGCAACGGCGTTTCTAAGATAGTTGCCGGTGTTAAATTAGCGACAAGTAATACCGGCAATCAATCCTCAACCGAAACCCCCTCGTCCTATGAACCACTCGCTCTTATCAGCAAGGTTTATAGCACGGAAAATAATGACTTTGTGGAATTATATAATCCAACTAATTATGATTTTGATTTAGCCGAAGCTGGTTTTCGTTTAGAACGCGCCAAGACCGCTGCTGACCCCAGCCTAATAATGAGAATCGGCAATGCGAGCGACGGTCTTTATCCTGGTGGCACAGTTATTAAGGCCAAGGGATATTATTTAATTGTCAGAGATGATGCTAATAGTTTTTATAAAAACATAGCGGATGCCGTTGCCTCGCGGACTGATTTTAGCTGGACCGCTAGCGGCTATACAATTTATCTTGGCAAAGGAGCAATTAGTTCCAGTGTCGATGAAGATATTATCGACGCCGTCGGCTTTGGTGCGGCTACTTATTTTCGCGGCTCTGCTTCGGCGCCTAAAATTGAAGACAACTATGTTTTGAATCGTGTTCATGAATATCATGATAATTCCAAAGATTTTAATTTGATTATTTCTAATGATCCGGGAATAAATTGGAACGAAGGAGATTCTGGTTCTGGGAATAATTCTAATAACGAATCTAATCAAAGTTCGGGAGACGGTAATAATCAGAACTCCGATTCCTTAGGTCTTTTTATTACGCCCGCGCCACTGGAGTCGTCGGGTATCAGTAATCTTTGGCATTTTTCCGAATGTTATGGCGAACAAACATTTTCAGTAGGGAAGTTTGATTGCGCGTTAACAGTTGGCGAAAGGTTGCCGGCGTTTAAAAAAAATTTAAACCCTGAAGTTAATCTTAATCAGTTTTCTTTAAATTTTCATTATCGAGGAGCTAAAGTAGGATTAATCTCACCGGAACTAAGACTCAAATTAAGTAATCCCGATGGCCAATTATTAGATTTATTATTAGCCGAAGGAATGTTGCAAATTGAAGGTTTGCCAAACTCTGATTGGCGCTATTCTTTGGCGTCGATGTTTGCCAGTGACACTTGGCATCATTTTAGTTTAGCGGTTAATCAAGCCGGTGGTTACTGGGTGGTTAATATTGACGGCCAGGAAATCATTCGGGAAGAGTTGACGCAAGCGCTCGCTAATAATTTTTCTAATTTAGAAATAAGCGGTTCGGCTGGTGGCACCTTAATTGACGAACTTGTTTTTTGGAATCGCAGTTTAGAATCTTCAGAAATCGCCGCCAATTCTCTAGCTAATGCGCCGTTTGGCCCGATGACCGCTCGCGTTAATCAAGTTGCGCCGGTTTTAAAATATTTCTGGGATTTTAACGAAGGATATGAGTTGGTTAATGAAGGCGGAGGATTAGAAGCAATTGACGAGATTGCTGGCCTTAAATTAAAGTTGCCGGAAAATTCTTGGGTTTGGCGGACGGCCGATAATACCGGAATCATTAATACTTGGGGAAAAGATATCGCCGTTAATTTGCCAACGGCGCTTGATTCTAAAGATTTATCTTTGGCTTTCTGGTGGCGTAGTCAGTTGGAGCCTAATGAGGGGCGCTCGGTTATTTCTTTAAGTAAATCAGGCAATGAAAAACTTGGATTAATTGCCGATCCCTTTCGGCATGCCTATTTTTTTAATAATAATTATGGAATTTTTAGTGAAGGTTATGACGTTGATATCCCTCATGATGACAAATGGCATCACTTAGCTTTAACTTTTGACTCCTATCGCTATCAGTTAAAATTTTTTGTTGATGGCCAGGAAAAGCGTTCTTTACCTTACTTCTGGATAAAAGACGGAGATGTACCGAATCGTCTGGAAATTAGAAACGAACTTAATAGTATTGAGCTCGACGATTTAAGCCTCTGGGAGGGCACTTTAAGGCCTTCACAGATAGAAAACATCTACAATCAGACCAAAATTGAGTAGTCGCGGTCGCGCCTTGCCTTTTTTGGCTTTTTATTGTAATATTTAGGGGTTATTGGGGGGAGCGGGCGATTACTCTTTGTTGGTTTTTCCAGCAAGGGGAGGAAAGTCCGGACTTCGCTAGTATCTCAATTTTTTGAGACTTAAATGATAGTGGGTAACGCCCACCGGCTCGTTTCGGTTATCGTCGGACGCGGCTAGGGAAAGTGCCACA
>JBAYKT010000005.1:0-73349 GCA_041664445.1 Patescibacteria group bacterium
CTTAACATATTTTGTTATTTATAAATTTATAGTATAATATATATCATAAACAGTCAAACGAAAATTAAACTCGCTCTGGCTTCTTATTTTGCTTATGTATAATAAAATTGCACAAATTATTTTGAACTCCGGCAAGGGGGTCGGCGCGAGTGATGTTTTTGTTTCTCAGCCGGATGCCAACCAGGAAAACTTGGCTGGAAAGATATTTATTCTGGCGGAAATTGGCGGTAAAAAAAGTGACGGTGAAAAAATAATTAGTTTCTTGATTTCCGAACTCAACGAGCATTATTACAATGACGAGAAATTAATGTTGCGCGGAAAAATTGAAGGTTTAAAAATAGAAAATATTTTTGAAGCGGCGCTCGCTAAAATTAATAAAAATTTAATTGAATTTTTAAACAATCAAAAAATAAAAATTAATTCTTCCGCCACCAGCGTTACCATCGGAGTAATCTATGAAAACAAACTTCATTTTGCCGGTTTTGGTAAAAATCGTTCTCTTTTGATTTATCGTCGCTCTGACGGTTACGAAATTATCAATGTAGAAACTAGCGCGGAAAACTCTGTGAGTTCTTCGGAAGATCAACATCTTAACACGCAGCGCCATGATGATGGCCAAAAAATTGCCGGTCTTTTTTCCTCAGTCATCAGTGGCGAAGTACCGCTCGGTTCTTATTTTATTTTCGCGAGCGAATCTTTACCGGAATATCTTTCTGGTCGGGAAATGGTAGAGATTATTACAAAACTGCCGCCGATTGTGGCCGCAGAACAAATCAAAAATGCGCTCTTAAAAATGAATACCTATGTTCCCTTTTTAGGAGTTATCATTAAAAATACTACCGATTCCGGCGGCCAAGAAATAAAAGAGCCGGTTGAAGAAGCTCTAACGGCTCATACTTCCATCTCTTCCCTGAACTCCACCGAACAACGAACGGAAAAAATGTTAGCCCCGGCTGGAATTATCAGTTTTAAAAAAATATCTAACTTACTTAGCGACTTAATTAAAAATTGGCAGAACAAAGCCAGAGTTAAGGCTTCTCAAAAAGCGAAACGTAAAACAATTATTTCAGAAAATACTTATAGTGAGCCTAGCCCGGAAAAAGAAAGAACTGCTAGCTTGAATTTACCAAGCGCCAGTTCCTTCCTTAGCCCCTCAAAAATAAAATTAAAACAAAGTTCCTCGCTCCTCTTTCATAATGTCGGAAAGCTAGTAAAAGCTTCTCCGGCTCTAGTTCATAAATCTTTTTGGTCAGGGTTAGTCTCTGGCGCTATTTCTTGGGTTAAAAACTTGAATAAAAAAAATCGTTTATTGTTCACCGGCCTGATTGTTGTCGCCCTCGTTCTGGCAATCAGTTTAACTTCTTCAATCAACAAGAGCCGCAAACAAAAAGCTGAAGCCGAATTCCAGGCGCTAGTGACGCAAATTGAAGAAAAAGGAACAATGATTGATTCTTATCTTTTATACAACAACGAGGACGGCGCCTCTAAAGTTTTAACGGACGCCGTAGCTTTAATTGCTTCTCTACCTCAAGATACTAAAGAGCAACAAGCACAATATCAAACTTTGAGCGCTAATCTTAAAGCCCTAGAAAATAAAGTTAAAAAAATAAACCAAGTGGACAACTTGGAAAAAATAAGCGATTTAGTCGGCTTAAATGTTTCCGGTTTAGTCTTTGCTGATAACAAACTTTACGGCACCAGCGGCGGTAGCGTTCAAACTATAGATTTTAAAGCGGATAAAGTGACTGCGACCGAGATTGCAGTTGATGCTAATTTAAGCGGCGGTAAATATGACGGCAAGAACGCAATTTTCTATCGTAATGGCGCCAAAATCTTTAAATTTGATATTAAAACTGCTAAGGTTGCTAATTATGATATCAAAGATTATAACGAAGCCGATAATTATTCCGGACTGAATATTTTTAATGCCAATTTATATTTAGCAGCCAGTGCCAAAAATCAGATTTATAAATACAGCGGGGCCAATTTAGCTACTAAATCTGACTGGCTAAAAGAAACGATTGATTTATCTAAAATTGTTGACTTATATATTGATGGCTCGATTTATGCTTTGAACAGCGACGGCGCCATCACCAAGCTTCATTTGAACAAGCGAGCGGATTATGCGGCTAACAGAGCCCTGGACCCAGCCACAAGTTCCGCTACTAAAATCCTTGGTGACGCCAATCAGCTTTACGTTCTGGATGCCGCCAATAAGCGCTTAGCAATTATTGCTAAAAGTGACGGTCATTTGATGAATCAATATGTTTTTCCTTCCTTGCCGAGCTTAAACGATTTTGCGCTTGATGACGGCGGCAAGGTTATCTACTTATTATCAGGCGAGAGTATTTATAAGTTAGCCTTATAATAACTAGTGATGAGCTAGAGTTTAAAATTAAACTTCAGATAACAAAAACCGCTTCACAGATTGAGGCGGTTTTTTGATTTAATAATATAATCTTAATTAAGCATCTTTTCCATTTGCTCATTAAAACTGAGCAAAGATTTTTGGACGGAATGTGTTAACATTAATTCGCTGCCTCCCTGAAGAGCGTAATATCCTTTACGCTTCTCGCCGGCGGTATCAAAAACCATATTCTTTAAAAAATAATCATCATAATTTTCTAAAGTATCATTATCCATTTTAGTCACCGTGAGCATGGACAAGGAATTAGCTTGATCCCCTTTAAAAACATTGGTCTTTTTTTCTCCATTATCGGAAGCCACAACCCCCGGTTTGAGATATAGATTATTTATCTTTATCAGCTTATCTGATAATTCAAGATTAAGGCTTTTGAAGAAGTCGTCGGCACCTATTTCTGTGGTTTTTACATACTCCTCGAGGCTTAGGGTGGGGTCAATATTTTTTACTATGGATTGAAAACGTTCTTTATTATACTGGCCACCAAAATCACTCGCATCCACCCAAACTCCATCTTTATCAAGATAACCTAACATTTCGTTATCTAAAAATGATTCATTATGTCTTTTAGTCGCTTCGTTTATTTCCTTAACTAAGTTTATCCAAAGATTAGCGACTGCCGCCGTTTCCTCACCATTAATACGCAAACTCCGTTGAAGAGTCTCTTGCCCCTCCCCGGTTTCTAATAATTCCATTGCTTTGGCTGACCCAGCTGGAAAACATTTTTGAAAAGCCTGGATGGCAATTGCCCCATTAAAAGCAGTGGTAACAGCTCTTTGCAGAGTTTCTTGTTTATCAATGCTCAGTGAACGCAATTCCACGGAGTTAGTAGCTTCCCCAAAAAAGGCAACATTATTAGTAGTCGCTCCCTCGCGATTTCTTAGAGATACGCCTCGGCCGCCATTTACTTTATGCCCAATTTCTCCAGATTGCACACCACCCCAAGAAGCGGCAATCAAAGCATTCTGCAAAAGATTAGTTTCCCTGTCGACGATTAAGCCCTTTTCCCCGCCAATAGTTAAATGAAATCCGCGTGCTCCTTTTTGATAATTTTCCGAGCGATCAAAATTTAAATCAATATATTCTATATCATGCAAAAGCTTCATTTCCAATAACATTAAATATGGATTATCCGTTGGTCTGGTAGCTATTTCATGAACCGCATCTTTGCCGGAACCAATTCTGGCGGCCTGACTGAGTCGAGCAATATCTGTTTTCAGGCTTGCTTGCGATGTCAGTTCCTGATATCCGTTAGCAGTGGAGGAAGTAATTTCATATTCCATTCCAATGGAAGCTCTAATACCGGCCGGAACATTTTTATAAGAATTTTGCTCAATTATCTCTTCGGATTTCCTAAGATTATAGGCCACTTTTTCGATTACTTCCTCAAGCGGCCGATCGGGTAAATATTCTCTGGCAAAAAGCATAACGGCAATACTCCGTCCTTTATTTTCTTTACTATATTTTTCGATGAAGCCGGATATTTCCTTCAAATTAGCAATATCTTGAGGGCGCGGCTTATCAAGAAATTTTTCTACACTATCAATGTTATTACGATTGCTAAGCATTGAACTAATAACATCTATGGAGTTAAGGATTTGGGTGCGAACGTTATCTGTTGAAGAAGTGGTTATTTCTTTATAAAAACTCTTTGATTCTTCAACACTAAGAAAATCGTATTTTAAGAGCGATAGCCGGCCCAACATCTTCTGTTCGGCGCTCATTTTTGATAAGTGTTCCTTGGACTTAGTTAATAGTGAAGAATCGTCATATTTCTTGATACGCGCAAAAATTGCGTCCACCGTTGATTGCGAAAATTTTTCAAGCAATATGTAATCCAATAACTTATTATTAAAAGCGGCGGAATAATTCAAATCAGCATCCAAAACTTTAGTATGAGAGTCACTTAAAGAATTGGATAAAAAATTTTCCATGAAATCGGCGTCGTATTCATGAAACGCTTTTATACGCTCAGCGTTAATATTTCTATTAAGCGCCTTTTTTAATATACTCCGTGCATCTTCATTACTAAGTTCAAACTCACTTTCAGATAATGATTTAAGAAAAGTCACGATTTCATTCCCCGGATCGCTTAAACAATCATTTCCGACATTTTCCAAACCGAGGCGAAAGATTTCTTTATCAAGATAAAAAGTTGGATTATTTTTGTCTGATTTTTGATAGCCCGCCCAAAACTCTGGTGATAAACCGCGATTTTGCATGACCGTGGCGCTTATCTGTTTGACTTCTTCGAGACTCAAGGCGTAGCCTCCCTGTTCTTTACTTTCCGCCATTGACTCTAAAACATTAGTGCCATTGATTTCTGGCCAACGAACAAGATTTGCAAAAAAAGTACTGCGCAAATCATTATCATTCAATATTATATCTTTTTTAAACAAAGTACTGGCTGAATCAGAATTAAGACCGGGGCTCTGAAGCATGTGCAGATAAGCTCTTTTAAAAATAGCTGGGTATTTAGAAAAATTGCCTTTATCGACTAAGCGATAACATAAAACTGAATTTTCTTGGCTATCTTTAAAATTTGTTTTTTCAAAAAGAGTGATAAATGCTTCCTGTTGGCGGCTGTCCATTTTATTAAGCCAATCCAATAAAATGTAGCCATAGCCGGGTAAAGAATAAGCTAATACTTTATTTTCTAAATCCAAGCGTTCATTTTCATTTAATACTTCAAATAATTCCGGGTTAGAAAAATAGGTTCTGGTTATTAAGTGGCGAGTACTTTCGCTGCTTAAATCGCCCATTACTTTACTAAAAATTTTTATTAAATAATCTTTACGCTCGTTATTGTCCGGAAAAATATTTTTTATTTTTTCCGGGTTATCATTTAAAACCAGAATACCGGCACGATTATGGCTGGCAAAATCTAAAGCACCAGTTAAAACTTTTTTGCCTAATAAACTAGTTTCATCTTTGCCTAAAATTTCTTCTAATTTAGGATCGAATATTTCATTGGCCGTCTGCCTGATTTCTTCGTTGTTAGCCTGAAGCGGCTCCCTCTCACCCGGCTTAACATTTTTAGCGATATCGCATTTCAATAAAACATTATCAGCAAAAGAATCGATTAAGGCCATCTTTTTTTGCTGGTCATTAAGTTCGCCCATGGCATTTAGACGTCGAAAGGCTCTGATAGTGCTGTTAGGCTGTCCGTGTTTGACAATTGACTCCAGCATCCAGACTTGATCAAGGTCAGAAATCGTATTCCCGTCCAAACCCGCTATAATATCATTTACCGATACTTTATTTATAAAATAAGGAATATATTTTTTATCAATTTTCCCATCAATAAAAAGACTCTTAATTTCTTCAAAATCAAAATTTTCCTCAGATTGGCCATATGACTTTATTAAGTCATCAAGATTATTGCTTTTTTTGGTGCCATCTAAAACATTATAGAAATAGTGGCGCAAATCATTTTTTGCTGCCCGCTGATGAAAACTTAACTGTAGCTGCTCAGCGAGCAAAGGCTCAGCCTCTATCCAGGCGTATTTTTGCTCGGAACCAGACATAATCTCATTTAAAGACCGGGCGCTTAAATCATTAGCGGAGAAGATGCGCCCTCTGAGACTATTAGGCCAGGAATGGCGATTCATTAACTCAGCCAAACTATGTAAATTATTAAGGTTAAAACGCGTGCTATTAGTACTAATTAGGGAGTCAAGCATAGTCGCTAATTCCGCTTCATTAATACCTTTTTTTCCATCGGGGTAGTTAACAATAAGGTTGCTTATAAAAACCATTTCCTCACCTTTGCCCAGTTTTTCTGATTCTTCAAAAAGTAAAGTTGATAATCTATCGGCCGGCGTTTCTTTGTTGGCGGCACGGTCTTTGTTTAGCTCGATTATTTTATTCTCAGAAGCGGCATTTAACAATTTAAGATGACTTTTATCGAGCGGGGTTATATTTAACAACCAATTAAAATCATTACTGATACGGGCGGCGTGTGGCAAAAGACCGATGATTTCTTTAATTTCTTCAGATGAACACACCTGCAGGCGGCCAGCAATAATTGGAACGATAAAGGAGCTAAGACTTTTATCAAAGTTATTTTTTAATTCGCTTTTCCAAAGTTTAAAAATAAAATCTACTCGTCGGCTGTCTCCTAAAATTTGGTCGGGATATTCACCAGCAAAACGAAGAAGCCTTTGCGCCATATCTTGTGGCAAGCGCTCTAATTTTGGATACTTATCTATAATAGAATCGACACGCCTTATCGTTTCGTCCTTAACATAAATATTTTCATCATCTAGCGAGTAACTGCTTAAACATTTTAGCGCCACCAAGTCATTGCTATCCTTTATAAACTCCGCCTTCTCTTTCATCCCCGGGAGTTGATTAAAATCAGTTCTTAAGTCGTCTACATGGGCGTTAAAACCTCGAAAACTAATGTTCTCAACATTTCTATTAAATAACTCGGGCCAAGCATCTAAAGCATCATTGGATTTACCGGGAAAACGTTTAGCTATCGCTTCCAGGGCCCTATCGGCATGAAAAACAGCGTCAGCGGTATTTTTAGATTTTCCCCAAAAATCAGACTCCAGCATTTTTATAAAGCTGTCATAATCTTCAGGTCTAGCCAGGCTATTGCTAACGCTTAATTCTTTATAAATTTTTAAACCGCGGGTGCCAATATAAGAATCACGAAGTTTAACCACTAATTTATTGGAATTAAACATTCTGACGGTAGTTGCAGAAATATTTTTTAACAGCTCCTCTCCAAATTTTCTTACTTCAAGTAAAGATTCCCTGAGTTTTTCATGGTTATTTGTTTTAGAGGCATCTTCTATAATCTGACTTTCCAGTTCTATTTGAGAATTCAAATCAGTCAAAAAAGATTTTTCTAAGTCTTGGGAATACTCTTGCTCATTATTTAAATTTTGCTTAAAATCCTCACCCTCATTATTATTAGGATTATCCGGGTGCTTCGCGTTCTCATTGTCGGAGCCAAAATGTCTTTCCATATAATATTAGTTAAAATATATTAATAATTTACCATATTTAAACTAATTTGGCTATGGAATGTTTCTAGTAATAACAACGGAAAAACAAAAAACCGCCCCAATCGGGACGGTTTTTTTATCTTTAAGAGAGAAACCTATTATTTCAAAGTTACTTTGCCTCCAGCTTCTTCCAATTTTTTCTTAATTGCTTCGGCTTCTTCTTTCTTAACGCCTTCCTTTAATACCTTAGGAGCGGCATCAACTAAATCTTTAGCTTCTTTAAGACCCATTTCAGTCAATTCGCGAACAACTTTGATGACGGCAATCTTATTGGCGCCAGCTTCAGTTAATTCAACATCGAAGCTATCTTTCTCTTCAACAGCGGCGCCAGCGGCAGCCGGAGCCATCATCATGGCTGGGGCGGAAGCGGAAACACCAAACTTGTCTTCAAGAATAGAAACTAATTCAGCTAAATCTAAAACACTCATTTTTTCGATTTCGCTAACCAATTTCACAAACTTTTCTGGGACGACAACGTCCTTTTTTTCTTCACTCATAGTTTTAAAATTAATTTTTTATATTTTAATTAATGATTAATTATTTCTTCTCGCTGATGGCTTTTAAGACGCCAACAAAATTTCTTAAGTTGCCGGCTAAAACATTAACGAAGCCGGAAATTGGCGCATTCATAGAACCGACCAACTTGGCATACAATTCTTGCTTGCTTGGTAATTTAGCTAAAGCCTCAACCTGTTCTTTGGATAATAATTTATTTTCCAAAATACCGCCCAAAAAGATAATTTTATTCTCTTTTTCTTTATCCTTACGGAATTCGCCTAAAATCTTGGCTGGAGAAATTTCGTCTTCATAAGAGAAGATAGCGGCAATTTTTCCGTCAAAATCTCTGGCATTTAGACTTTCAACATTCTGATCCTTAAAAGCGATATTCATTAAGGTCTTCTTGGCAACGTAATATTCGTTGTTTTCAGCAATCAATTTCGCGCGTAAATTTTCATTATCCTTAACCCCGAAGGCGTTAAAACCAGCGAAGATAACAGATTTTGATTTCTTAATTTTTTCGCTTAAATTGCGTAAAATTTCTTGTTTTTGAATCTTATTCTTTGGCATATAATAAAAAAATCTGTGGTACCACAGAAGTAAAAGCGCTTAAAGTAAGCGGATATTACCTCGGCAAGATTTACGGCCGAAGTGGCCACTTGCTGTCTGCGGTATCTTTAGTTATGCGTATATAATAGCAGCTTATATATATTTGTCAAGGCTAAACTCTAATTCCCGGTTTGACAAAATAGAGCTAAAATACTAGGATAAAAGCAATTAACCAGAAATCTAACGTTCTTTAAAAAGGAGGTAATTATGCGATACAATTTATTGCTTTCATTATTTGCCGGTTTAATTATCGGAGCAATATCAGGAATGATTTTTTATATTATTCCTGCGAAAATGCTGATTTGCAGCAATCTTTCATTTGACACGCTCTTAATCCCTGATGATCTCTATCGATTTATCATTAAGGAAACTATCACCTGGGGCTTAATTCCGGGTTTGATTATTGGCTTTTTAGGAGGCCTAAACACTGATGCCACTCTACCTAGGGGGCACTTGTCTAAGGCCATTACTTCTCTTAGCGCCTTAGTTTGTGCGATTATTGCCTGGATTACGCAATGGAGTTTTTTAGCGGAAGCCTCGGCCGGATATATTGCAGTTTCAGTGGTAGTCACCATCTTGATGATGCCTATTTCCATTTTTTTTGGCGACATCTTGTCATTTATTGAAGCAATTAGAGACGGAGGTGTATCATGACGGAAATGATAGAATTTACGACCTGTGGGGTTATGCTGATTTGCAGCTTAATTATCGCTCATAACTGGGCGAAATATGGCTTGCTAGAAGTCGGCATTCAAAAACCAGCCAATATGTCGGTCATTATGGCCGCCTTTGTCGGGATGACGAGCTATCTGATAGCTGGTTTACTGCAAAAGCACTATGAACTTAAATTCAGTTTTTTAACTGGAGACAATCTCAGGCAAGCTAGTTTGGTTATGTTGGGAGTTCCCTTCGCTTGGCTAATTTTGAAACGTAATTTATTTATGCCCAAGGGGCAGTTTAACTACAATCGGGCAATTATCAGAACGACTCATTGGAGTTTAACGAGTTACCGACCGGGAGAAAAATTAGCTGAACAAGGTGATATTTTGAGAAGTTTTGGGATAGCCATCAAAACTCTTGAGTATTTTAAAGAAGCGATTGCGGTCCAGGAAAAAGGCGTGTCTACGGTTTCAGACGCTTCCCCAAAAGTTATCAATTTGGAAACAGTGGAACTCAGCCACAGAAACACTGTTCACTCTTCTTGCCCGGTCTGCTGTATGCCAATCGAAGCTCCCTACTATGCCCCCAAAGGCGTAACGGCGGTCTGCAATTATTGCGGCAAGACCATCACGGCCAAAAGTATTAATGGCAAACTGTATATCAATTCACTAAACGGGAAAATAGTTATTCATAAAGTTTTGCCGCGTAATAAATTAAACATCGCGACTGCTTATGAAGAGATGGGCTTTTTATACCGCATAATGAATCGTTTTAACGAGGCCCAAGAAGCTTTTGATCAAGCAGTTTTTGGTATTAATGATTTATTAAAGTCCGACCCCGATAACCTTGAATATCTGAGGTTAAAATCTCTAATTTTCTTCCGTAAAGCGGAGGCTTATCAAGCCGAAGGCTTTAAAAACATGGCTAAAAAGTTTTACGAAGATTGTGTCCTTATCGACCAAAAAACTGATGCCAGCGAGCAAGAGCGAAAAATCGTTACCGAATTATTACTTAAACTTGAAGATTAAAGTTAAAAACCACAACAAAAAACCTGGAAACAAAGTCCAGGTTTTTTTATTTGAGATTTTAAGATTGAAGTTAGTTAATCTCCAAAATCGGTTGGCCAATATATTTTAAAAGCTCTTTTAAAGTCTTAATATGAACCAATTCCCCGTTCTTCACGACGTAAATTTTAGGGTTGCCATGATGACGAACTAAAGTGCCGTCTACATACTTCTGAACTCCCAAAACCTGGGAATAAGCGGCAATCACGCCGTCGGTAACGACTATGGTTATCGCCCCTCTATATTTAAAGAGTTCCTTTAAATTAACGATGTGTTTAATGGTGGTTTCACCAGTTACGACATAAATTTTGCCGTTAGTCTTGGAGCGTAATAAAGTGCCAATGGCATATTTTTGAACGCCTAAGACCTGCTGTTGACCGCCATTGTTTTCTTTGGGATTAACATTTTCTCCAGTTCCATTATTTTCTGTAGAAGCCCCATTTGTACAAGCGCGAGATAAAGCAATTTGTTGTTCGGTGTTTAAAGAACAACTGGCTGAAGAACGGCTTAAGATGGTTCTAATCTGAAAACCGTTAGTACAGGCACCCCAATCACCATAAACAACAGATGAACAAGTACTAGGCGCTGAACCGCCGCCGCCGCTACTAATTACGCTTTGTGTATAAGTAACGAAAGTAGAAAAATGTTTAGTATAAACAACTAAATCACTGCCTACATCCATTTTACAGCTACCGCCATCTACAAAAACGTTGCCACCATTGATAGTTGTAGTGTTGGTATCTAAATCACAAATATCGGTAATTTCCGTAAATACGTTAGCCTGATTATACCAACCGATATGTTTTCCTGCCTGGTTAGAAAAGCTTAACTTTACAGCCTTGTCAAAAGTTAAATCGCTAACACTAGAACCAATAGCAATTGCGGAAGTAACGGTTGTGTTATATCCAGAAATAGTAACAGTTTTTGTAGTGGCTGTAGGGTTAGATACTGTTCCATCCCAAGATAAATTTCCAGTTATGGTTGTGCCTGATTGAATATCGGAAGTAACAGTAACGCCGCCATCAGAAGTAGTCTGGGTATTGTCAGATGAGGTTGTAATACTATTATTATCACCATCAGAAAGTAATGTCATTGTCTCATTGACATACCAAGGACTAGCAGTTACATAATCAGACACTAAACCACTAGCTGGGCCGGAATCTGCGCCCCAATAATTCTTGGAAGAGTCAAGAATGTGATCTTGATCAAGATTGCGGATACTAACTCCAATAAGGCTGTTATGATTAAAAGTAATTTGAGAAGCATCAGCGTATATTTCCGGGCTATCACACCAGTCAATACTGAAACCATATTGATCCGTCCCGGAATCGTTTGTAACATTAGAAATCTTATTTCCCGTTATTATAACTGCTTGTGGAACATTCGTACTATTGCAAGTCGGTGTTATTTCTATCGCATGGGACCATCCAGCGGAAGTAATTTTGTCAATTTTATTATTTAAGACACTAATACCACTGACATCTCCCTGAATCATAACCCCATAAGAACCTTTGGTCTGAGAATTAGTAATATTACTAAAAATATTATTTTCTAAATTTACATTGCTAACAACAGGACCGGCACTATATATATGGACGCCTTTAATAGTTGCGCCTCCATAAGTCGGGTTGGTAATTGTTAAACCTTTGACGGCGACCTCTCCCGAACTAATAAGAATCTTGCCAGTAATTACAGCCGCAGCTACTGGCGTCCCAGTATTAGGATTAATGCCAGCATTAGGACCAATTAAATTAACTGGATGGGAAATTGTAAGATTTTCGGTATATTCACCCGCTCCAATATCAATAGTATCCGCCGTTATAGCTGAACTGGCATCAATTGCCGCTTGGATACTTGAATAAATAGTATTATTCATGATAATAGAATCAGTCATCGCTTTGTTAGCCCAGATATAATAATTATTATAACCAGCAACGGTATATTTAACATATTCATCGCCGACGCTAACTGCTACTGTTGCTGTTTCAGAAACATGAGCGCCATCTGACCAAACCTGCGTATTCTCTGATAAGTTATTAGCCCCGGTAAGTGTAAAACCGGATGGCACTGTCACCCCTGACCCCGGGTCAACATTTACTGCCCCCCAAGCATTTCCACTTGTATTAAAATTGGAAGCGGTAACGCTTGAACCGTTAACTATCATCGCGGCCCCATTGGTGTTATTAGAGATAGTAACCGTATCTAAAATAACATCATTAGCAAGATAAGTATTAATACCATGAAGATTAGTTCCTTCGTGGCCATTAATCGTAATATTTTTAACTGTTACACCGTCATGATGAATTCCTAATGCCGAGTTATTAGTGTTGTCAGTCTTAGTAAAATTCGGTGACAAAGTATAACTGTTGCCATCGATGGTTAAAGCCGCGTCTACATTTATCTGAGAGGTAGTCGTTATGTCGCCACCCAATAAAACTATGCCACCATCGCCAACATATTCTATGCTGCTTAATTGATCGGCGGTCGAAGCTAGAAGATATTTATAAACAGTTCCAGAAGACCAATTACTATGAACATAGTTATTACTACAGCTAACGTAAGTATTACCTAAAGCTAATGATTTTTCCACCGCTGGGTCAAGATCTACCACAGCAGAGCTGCCGGTCATACTGAACCTTGATAAACTTATTCCTTCAGCAATTTGCAAAGCGCTTGATGACCAATCATTAGTGTCAGAACTGAAACCATTAAAGGTATTACCAGAAACACTATAATTGATACTTCCGTCACCATTAGGCCAGATGGTTAGACCATTCCCTACTCCGCCGCTGGCAGCTAGAGCTTCCGGATTTGGCAATTCAAATACATTGTTGGTAATAGTTGCATTTTTGGCGATAACGTCAATTCCAGTTTTTAATGGACCATTGCCGCCGCCACGGGTATATATTTTTAAGCCATTGATAGTGACGCCATCGGTTTTAATAATAAACGAACCATATACTTCCGCTCCGGAAGCGCCTTCTATAGTTAAAGGTTCAGTAATTTCATAAGCAGTATAATTAGAAACGTCGCCAATAATACCATTTATAAAAATAGTATCGCCGCTGGAAGCGCTATTAAGAGCTTCCTGGATTGTCGCACAATTTGGCTCAGTTACTGTGCAAGCTGGACTAACCAGGCTACCATCAACATTCCAAGTTGTTGGCAGTGCTACAATGGCCTTAACGTTCCCTGCAAATACAAAAAAACCGCCAAACAAAAAAGCTGCGATTATGAGTAAAGCAAGGTTTTTATTTTTCAATAAATACCTCATAATTTTTAAAAATTAATTAGCTTAAATATATATAAATTTTATTTTTAGTTTAATTATTATAACACAAACTTTTAGAATCGTAAATATTGTTATCCAGAAAGCAGGAACAGCTTATCCACAGATAAAAAATGTTTAAAAAATCGCCAAAACCAACAATAATGAAATAATCCCCAGCCCGGAGAAGATGGCTTTTTTGTTTTGTTTGCGAATTTGCCAGAAGGTACTGATGCCGAGAATTAAAATAGCAAACGCAAGCATTACCTTAAAATAAATGGAGCTGGCGGCAAAAATACTATGCAAACCCTGATTAGGATTATCCTTAAACAAACTATATTGTTCCAAAATAGAAGTCTTTTGCGGTTTAATGCTATCAGACGAAACCATAACTTGGACAGTCTGACCGGCGCTGTCAGTTGCTAAAATAAGTGGCGGTACTTGGGAAACGCTATTATCGGTACCAGCAAAGGCGCCTTGACCGGTCCAAGTTGTTTCAGTGGCTGAACCAATAACCGCGCTGGAGGTAGCTACTGTCTCCATAGGAGCTAACACAACGTTATTGCCCCCAACTTGAGCGACAGCGCTAACCGTTTCCGCCGGCAAAGAGGCCTCAACTTTAATTACTTTTTCAGTCGACTTAGCTTCTGGCGTGGAAACAACAATTTTAGCTTCACTTAAACTAATAACCGGCATTTGTTTGGTTTTAGGAATTACAGGGGCAACCTCAGTCTGTTCAGCTAAAACCGCTTTATTCCCAGGAATCGTTGGAGTCGTTGTGGCTTCATTTTTAGCAATTACTACTGATTTAACAACTTGGGCTGCAGTCGTCTTTTGCGGCAAACCAAAATATTGCGCGATAAAAACCGTATCGGTTTCAGAATATAAACCGCCAGCTAAAGCTACTCCGATTTGCGAATAATTACTTTCAGTTAAATTAGCATAATGCGTCGGGCTTTTCTCCCAAGCGGCCATTACTTCATTAGCATCTTTATAGCCCATGGCTAAATTTTCACCGACCGTCACGTAATTTTTATAACCAGCCAAACCTAAAAAATATTCCAAACCGCGCCCCTGCGGTGAAACGTGAGCAAAATATTGATTTAAAAACATATCAGAGACCTTCTCGGCCGCCGCTTCGTCAAGTTTAGCATTCTCAGTTAAAGTAGTCAGTTTTAAGCTGGCCCTTAATTCATTAGTTAAAGTAATGATTTTTTGCGCTTCACCGGCCGCAATATCTGGTGTCATCCAAGCTAAGAGAGGATAGGAAGTAACAAAAATAATAACAACCACCTTAACGGCAATTGCAGATAAAGCATGAAAAAAGACTCGTTTTGGTTTTAGGGCTCCTGGACAATAATTATTGCCGGCATGAGGAATAAATAAATCTTTCAACTTTTGCCCAGTAACAGGATGAATCCCCTTTAACACTGCCTCCCCGTCTTCAATTCCATCACCATCAGTATCCGGGTCATTCGGATCAGAGCCGAAGATATTAAGTTCGTCAAAATCCGATAGGCCGTCGCCATCAGTATCTTTGGGTCTTTTAACCCGTTTAATCGCTTTTTTGAGCGGCGTCTTTTTTATTGGTTTTTTAACTGTTTTTTTAATATTTTTAGGCATATTTTCAATTACCCCCAATATTATCACAATTTTTATGTATTGTCAAAAATAGCCTTGACATCTTCCTTTTTTTCTGGTAAGTTTTTAGAACGTTATTTTGTTTCTTTGAAAAATAAATATACATATATATTAACTTAAAAAACCCTTAGTCATGGACTTGGAACAAAAAAAGTTTTTTATTTTCGATCTGGACGGCGTCCTGATTGATAGCACTCGGCTTAGTTGCCAAAAGGTGGACATTATTTTAGAACGTCTCGGCCTACCAACTATTCCCCGCCCGTTTTTAATTAAACACTGGGGCGTAAAATTGCCGGACTTATTTGATTTGGTTGGGGCTCAAGTTGGCGCCTCACCAACACAAATAAAGGCGATGAACGAAATGGAGCCTGTAGTCTCTCTTGAACTACCTTATAAGTTTCCACGTGAGACTTTTGAATCCCTCTTAAATTTGCGGATGTTTGAATACTATGTGGGGTTACTAACTAACCGCAGCAACTCAAGCTTGCAGCAAGTTATGACACAGGCTAAAATACCCGAGAAATTGTTCAACAAAATTCAGACAACCGACCATTGGCAACACCACAAACCTAGCGGCCGCGCTTTCGGACCCTTCGCTAACTGGGCTACTTCTCATGGCTTTAAACCGGAACACATGGTTTATTTCGGAGATACTATTTCCCAAGACCTGCGGGCAACCCAGAACTACGAATGGCCGATTGACTTCGTCGGTGTTGTTTCTGGTGTTAACACTCGGGAAGAATTCTTAGAAGCCGGTGTCCAATCATGCCGCATCGTTGACTTTGTCGATTTACCTATTTTTTTAAATAAGATAATGCGGCAAAAAACTGAAATTCAATCAAAATTAAAAACCAAAGTAAAAATTTAAAGATGAAAAAGAAATTATTGATTTTCCGATTCGAAAATGTCTTAATAGACATTACCCCTGGACAGTATTATATCCAAAAAAAATTATGGGAACTCCTCAGGGAGTTAAAAAAAGATGGCTATCAATTAATATTAACGACTAGCCTGGGGTTTGAAAGCACGCTGAGGGCCGTAACCTCAATGAGTGAAGTGAGCGAGACTATTCACACCCATTTTGATAAATTAATCTCCTCGCATCAACCTGACCGTCAACTTGACGAACCTCTCCGCTTCGCTGAAAAAAATAAAATTGAATTAGACGAAATTGTCTATTTCGGAAATTATTACAGCGATTACCAAGCTGCGCAAAAAGCAGGAATTGATTTTATCGGCGTAATTGACCATTTGGCAGAAACGCAATTGTTAAACAAAATCCTGCCTGATGAAAAGCGTGTCCACCCGATTCTATTTGAAGAATTTTTGAGTCAATATTTAGAACTAACAACAGTTTAAAAATATAGCCGGTATTTATCGGTTATGCACACACTTATTTTCCGAGCCGCTTCCCCTAAAGAAGCGGCTTTTTTCTTTGACAATTGAAACTTCTGGTATTAATATAGAAAAATTGGAACTTTAACAATTAACCCTTAAATAACTGGAAATGAAAAAATTATTAATTTTTAGTGAACAGGCTCTTTTCAATGACTTCGTTCAGCCAACGGATTTTGTAAAGACCCTAAAGATGCTGGAAAAGTTATCCGAAAATGGATTTTTTTTAGCGCTAGTCAGCACCTCCCCGGAAGAAACTCTTTTAAGAATGACGCGCAGAAAAAGAGTGGATATCAGCCACCTTTTTCATAAAGTTCAATACGTCAGACGAGTTTACGACCTAGATGATTATTTAGTGAGCATAATCTCTTGGGGAAAACGGAAAAAATTAAGCTTGGGGGAAATGGTTTATTTCGGCCGTTCCCTCTATCCTGATTATTCCGCTACCAGAACGGCTGATGGCATTGAATTTATTGGCGTCCTTATCAGCCAAAATTTAAATGACCCTTTTGCTCCTTGTGTAAGCATTACCGCTGAACAAAAAGTAGAAGCGCGAAATCTTTGGCAATTTTTGCCAAAATATTTAGAACTCGCCGAGGCGATTAAAGAAACTTAAAAAAATACGGTTAATGAGACCGTAACGGGAAACGTTAGTTTTGAGGCCGTTCCAGAGGGAGCGGCCTTTTTTATTTCTTTTTTAATATTTCCCCTTTGTCTTAGCTCTTAATCCCGCCTTCCGGCCGCGATTAGCAAAACGATGGGCCTCTTCGCGTAACTTTAATAAAGTAGCTTTAATATTTTCGGCGAGTTCGCGCTGTTCTTTTTTAGTCTTTACGCTAAAAACCAACTTATCGCCGCCGAATTTAGAAATCCCAACCATCTGGGCACTAATATTTAATTTAGCCAGTTCACGCGTTAAAAAACTAATTTGCGGCGAACCACCATCAATCATAATTAAATCAGGGAGCGGCCATTCTAAATGCTTAAAGCGCCTAGTTAAAACTTCTAACAAAGCCCGTTCGTCATCGCCTCCGGGCGCGTCTTTGATTTTAAATAAACGGTACTCAGAAGTATTAGCTTCCCCATTTTCAAAAACCACCATTGAACCATAGCTTTCCTTACCGGAGTGATGCGAGATATCATAGCCCTCAAGACGGCTTATTTTTCTTTCATTTAAATCTTCATCGCGCGTTAAGAGCGAAACATCTTGCAAATGCTGGAGTGCTTTGGCTTGTTCGGGATTAGCTTTTTTAAGTTTAAGCATTAAACGCTTTTTCTCGCCTTTTAGGAGCAGAATAATATTATCAATATTCTTTTTGTATTCACGGGCACTAATTTTGTCGGCGCAAGCTCCGGGACAAAGTCCAATTTGATAGTCAAAACAAGCCCGGCCGCTATTCGGCTTGCAAGTCCCATACGGAAAGATGCGACGAATTAAACGCAAGGCATTTTGTAAGAGATAATATGATTGATAGGGGCCGAATACTTGAGCGGTTCCTGCGGGAAACTTTTTTAACTCATGCCCGCGGATAATAAGCGGACGCGTAAAATCTTTTTTTGGAATGACAACATAAATAAAGGAACGGTCATCGCGGTCAACAATATTATATTTAGGCCAATATTTTTTAATATTAGTTGCCTCTAAAATTATGGCTTCCAGTAGAGTTTCGGTTTCTTCATAACGGATATTATGCGCCGCGGCCACCATTTCCGCGATGCGCGAGCTGATTCCTTTTTGAAAATATTGGCTTAGGCGGGCCTTTAAGCTCGTAGCCCGGCCGACATATAAAACTGTTCCCTTTTTATTCAACCAAAAATAGACCCCGGGCTTCTTGGGGGCGGATTTAGCAACGGTGGATAAATCTCTTGACATAAAAATAAAAAGGATTAATATGCTTAATATAGTTCGCCCACAAATAGTGGGTTTGCAAATTCAACAACCGGATAAAACCGGAAAATCGCTGCGACGACTTCGTGGAGGCATACTCGAGCAAGTTAATTCTTGCATTAATCGTAACGCCCTCCAAGCGACTCAAGTCAAGTAGCATTGCACCCTAGCAACAAACGTCTGCTCACGAAAGTTGGGCATTAATGGTTATAAGGTTTCTTAATTAATGAAATTCTTGTTCAAATAACCAATCCTAAGACCGCTGTTGCTAGGGTCTTTTTTTATTTAAAAGACCAAATTACTTTTTTAAATAAGGCTTTAAATACTTGCCAGTCTCCGATTCCGGTTCCCTAACAATATCTTCCGGCGCACCCGCGGCTACTAAGCGTCCGCCTTTTTCACCGCCATCGGGCCCTAAATCAATAATATAATCCATAGACTTAAGCATATGCATATTATGCTCAATAACTAACACCGAATTCCCCTTCTCCACTAACTTATTCAAAACGGTAAGTAACATATCAATATCATAATAATGCAAACCGGTTGTCGGTTCATCCAATAAATACAGAGTACGCTTGCCTAAGGTATGGGTTAGCTCTTTAGCAATTTTAATTCTCTGCGCCTCACCGCCGGATAAGGTGGTCGCGCTTTGGCCGATTTTAATATAACCCAAACCGACCGACTGTAAAACTTTTAATTTTTCGGTGATATAGTAATTGCCGTCAAAATGCTCAACTGCCTCATCAATCGTCATATCCAATACCTGGGCGATGTTCTTATCTTTATATTTAACTTGCAGAGTTTCGCGATTAAATCTTTTACCACGGCAAACCTCACATTCCACTAAAACTGGAGGCAAAAAATGCATTTCAATTAAATTTGCACCTGCTCCTTCGCAAGCTTCACAGCGTCCGCCCGGACGATTAAAGGAAAAACGGCCAATACCATAACCGCGTTCTCTGGCTTCCGGTAAACCGGCAAAGAAATCGCGAATCGGCGTAAAGATACCGGTGTAAGTAGCGGGATTAGAGCGCGGAGTGCGGCCAATCGGCGATTGGTCAATCACAACTACCTTGCTGATATAATCAGTGCCCTTAATTTCTTTAACATCTTCCATTTTGGCGCGACCACCGGGACGCGCTTTAATATGAGAAACGTTTTTATATAACACATCGTAAAGAAAGGATGACTTTCCACTCCCAGAAACACCGCTGATACCGACTAAGCGTCCGAGTGGGATTTCTACGGTGATATTTTTTAAATTATTAGCCGTCGCGCCGATAATCTTCAAGGAGCCGTGATTTTGCTCGCGTCTTTTATTAGGCAGGCTAATTTCTCGATGACCGTTTAAATATTGCAAAGTCAAGGACTTTTTGGTGGCCGTCTTATCTTTACCGTCCAAAAGTGCCTTAACCTCACCCGCGGCCATAACTTCACCGCCGTGAACACCAGCCAAAGGTCCTAAATCAACCAAATAATCCGCTGCTAGAATGGTTTTTTCATCATGCTCCACAATAATTACCGTATTATCCTTATCGCGTAATTTTTTCAAAGTATCAATCAGTTTTTCAGTGTCGCGTTCGTGCAGGCCGATTGTCGGTTCATCAAGAACATACAAAGTTCTCGATAAATGGGAACTGATTTGTGAAGATAAACGGATGCGCTGAGCCTCACCACCGGATAAGGTATGGGCTTCACGCTCTAAACTTAAATAATCCAGACCGACTTTAAGCAAAAACTCCAAGCGGCTAATAATCTGGACAACCACGTTCTCCGCAATCGCCAGCTCCCGCTTGGTCATTTTTTCATAATAACTATTGAAAAACTTTAAGGTTTTATCAAGCGGCAACTTAGCGACTTCAGCAATATTCTTGTTAGCAACTCTAACGGACAAACCTTCCGGTTTTAAGCGTGCGCCCTTACAAGTCTCGCATTTTTCTTCGCCAAAAAAATTCTTTTTGCCTAGTCCCGCGCATTCCGGACAAGCCCCAGCCGGCGAATTAAAAGAAAACAAGCGCGGCTCAACTTCCGGAAAAGAAAAATTATCATTCGGGCAAGTCCAATTGGAAGATAGCAGAAATTCCTGTTTTTCATATTTAGCGACCACTAAGCCCTTGCTGTATTCCATGGCTTTTTCTACCGCTTCAAATAAGCGGGATTGGTCATCAAGCATTACTTTATCAATCACAACATCAATATCATGATTTTGTTTGGAGGCTAACTTTATTTTTTCTCGGAGCGAGTGAATTTTTCCGTCTACCCGTGCTTCCGCATAGCCTAAACCTAAATAATTGTATAAAAGCTGATAATATTCACCTTTACGATTGCGAATAACCGGCGACATAATAGTCACATATTTTTCCTGAGAATCTTGGCCGCGGTTAATAATAATGTCCACCATTTCTTCGGTCGTCAGTTTTTCAATTTTATGGCCGCAAAGCGGACAATGCACATCGCCTACGCGCGCGTATAAAACCCGTAAATAATCATAGATGTCGGTTAAAGTCCCGACCGTGGACCGCGGATTATGAGATAAGGCTTTTTGATCAATAGCAATTGCCGGTGCTAAACCGATAATTTCATCCACATCGGCCGGTTTTTTCTGGCCCAAGAATTGACGCATATAGGGGGATAAGGATTCAACATATTGTCTTTGCCCTTCGGCAAAAATCGTATCAAAAGCCAGCGACGATTTGCCACTTCCCGAAACGCCGGAAATTACCGTTAATTTATTATGCGGTATTTCCAAATTAATATTTTTCAAATTATGCATCCGCGCGCCGCGGATTATCATTTTTCCTTTATCTGACATATATAAACAATTTCAATTTATTTAAAAATTTTTCCCTCTTTATACCTTTCAATCATCAGCTCTGTGCCTTCAAAAAGCGGCTTTGGTAAATTATCCAAATCAAACCAGCGCCACTCAGCAAATTTTTTAGGCTCTTTAGTCTTCGGAATTCCCTGAGATTTATTAGCCAGAAATCCTAGGCCAACATAATGCTTGCCTTTATCGATTGAACGTAATTCATCTTGAACTGAAATTAATTCTAACTCAGAAACCACGAGACCAGTTTCTTCTAGGGCCTCTCTAGCCGCTCCATCAATTAGTTTTTCTCCGAACTCTAAATGCCCACCTGGAAAACACCAAGTTCCTTGACCATGAGGAGATTTTCGCAAACCCAGCAAGACTTGATTTTCGTCATTCTTAATCATTACCCCTAGGCCGACCTTTGGTCGATTTTCAATATTTTCCATATTATTTTAGGCTTTATTTTCTTGATTATTATCCTTATTGTAATTCCATCCAGGATGACGATAGTTTTCACTATTATTTTCGGCAATTTCATTAAATATAATCTTAAAATACTCAGGCTTAGTGGTGCTAAAAAATTGCCTTGAATCATCTGATAATTTACCTTTTTTATATAAATCTGAAAGTTGGCGATAATGTTCATCAGTGAATTCTTCACCATACTTCTTTATTCCTAATTGTTCCATTTCTAACTCTAAAACTTGTTTGCGCGCATAACGCTCCGGCTGACTTCTAAAATAATTACTTAATACTCTTTTTGTATCCTCTCTTGTATCGCCGTGTGTTTTTTTAAGATACTCTTTAAACTCTGGTTTCTTGAAATCAATTTTTTGACCAGATTTACTCATTAATTTAGCCGCTTTACGGGAATATTCGTCGGCGTCAACTGTTTTATGCCCCAATATTTCATGCTCGACGGTAAATTCATGTTTTTTATGATTCTTGGGCAATATCACCGAGAACCTTTTTTCATCAGTTTCATAGTTAGCATTATTGTCATCAAGAGAATAAGTTCCATGCATAATATTCTGCAGTCTCGTTTGTTGGTGTTCTTTAGCCGCCTGTTCATCGATATCGTATTCCAACATTAATTTTTTAAGATATTCCGGACTTTTTACATGTTCTATTAACGCCTCTATTTTACTATCATAAAATTCAAAGTCCTCTTTATTTTTAGAAAAATTCTCCTTATCAAAATAAACATCGCCTACTTCTTTAACTTTCAAATCAGGATTAACAAGATACTTCTCATAAACGTTTATGAGTTGCTCCTGTTCCTCAATATTATTCCCGTCAGAAAGAAGACTCTTGGCATTATCCAAAGCCAACTTAACTTTTTCGATATTTTCCGCTAAGAGAATATCAGGATTTTCTTGTTTTTCTCTTAATTCGCCGCTAACATCTTTTTTGTTAGATAAATCATACATTTTAGGCGAATTACGGTCTAACATCCATTCATCATTTTTTGGCATTTTTTCTGACTGCGCCTGAACCTTTTCCGCTCCTAAAACTATGCTGGCACCAATGCCAACGGCGAGCGTGCCAATTTTAGCCGCTTTTTTAACATCCTCCTGCCCTTTTTTGAAAAATGATTCAAACTTAAACATATTTAATATTTTAAAAACGGATTTGGACCAGCAAAAGTGATTAGCGGTGTGTGATGGTTAATAATATCATTCGGAACGCCATATTTTTTATTATACAAGGTATCGGCGGCACAAAATAACGCCTCAGAATAATCAAAACCCAATTTAGCGCTCACGGCTTTTACTATTTCCTCCGATTGGCCTTCAACTTCCACATAGGGTTCTAGATAGGGCCATTCATCAATGGTAATTTCGGTATTATCCAGAGTCCAAAGTTCGCGGCGACTTTCTTGAAAGGCTTTCTGCTTGGCGCCGACTGATTCTAAAAACATGATGCCTTCCGCAAAATTATCAATTTTTAATTGAATTTCTTTTTGATTTTCTATTTTATCGCCGTCGACAACTTTTAGACTCATCGTTATTTTATCGCCTTCGTCACGGACTCTAAGCCAAGCACCGGGAATTTCATGACCGACCGGTAATTCAAAAACAACGCGTTTCATTAAAAACTCCGCTTTAATAAGCTGAGCACCGGCGGCTTTTAAACGCGCGCGCATCTCGCCCTTATCAATATTAATAAAAGTTGCTTCGTATTCAATGTTCATATTCTAAGCTTTATTTTCTTTATTTAAATTATTCTCCGGCGCTAGATTATTTTCGGCAATTTCGTTAAAAATTGTTTCTAAATATTCCGGTTTTACTATTTCTAAAAAATGTTTTGCTGAATCCGAAAGCTTATTCTGCTTTTTAAATTCATTAAGAATTGCTATATGCTCTAAACTAAACTTTTCGCCATATTTTTTAATTCCCAAATTTTCCATCTCCATTTCCAAATTCTTTTTGCGGGCATACATCTCACTAACATTAGAAAAATAATTAGTTAACTCAGCAAACACATCTTTAGTTCTTTCGGGCGTACTTATATTAAATTTTTCGGCCTTAGCATAATTTAGCAGAAATTCTGGGTTATCACGGTAAGCCTCTTTAAATGTTTGTTGGGCTTTATTAGATAGACCAAATTCAGCAAAAGTGGCTTTATGTCCCAAGACTTCATGAGTAATTATTTCGTCCTTATTTTTAGCGCCCTCCTCTAAAGAAACTTTGGCGGAATTCTTTTTAATGCCACCATCTACCTCATAGCGCCAATTAAAATTACTATCGCCTTGGACCAAGGAATAATCTCCGGACTTAACAGCGTCAACCCTGGCTTCCTGTATTTTTTTAGCCTCTTCTATAGAGCACTCATATTCCCGAGACAATTTTTCTAAATATTCGGAACCCGCAACATGATTAATTAATTTCTCAAAAATCTTATCATATTCTGCCCTAGCATCTTCATAAGACTTAATGTCCGCTCCTCTTTCAGCTAAAGTTTTTTGCAAGTTTTCCTCAGCCTCCTTTAAATCTACCTGAAAACTTTTTTTAATTTCTGCTCCCCTAACTGAATCTGGAGTTAAAAAAAATGTCTCATCAGTCAAAATTTCTTTATAATTTTTAATGCTTGTTTCTAAAATCCTAACTTTTTGCTCATTAAACTCAGCGGGGTTATACCCTTTTTCTTTATTAAAATATTCTTGAAAGTTATAATTTTGCTCGCTAGTAGCCGCGGACTCTGTTTTATTAGACTCCGCTTCAATATCAATTTTATTATTACGAACCGTGTCTTGCGCCTCAACCTTTTCCGCCCCTAAAACGACGCCAGCGCCAATGCCAACGGCAAGCGTGCCAATTTTAGCCGCTTTTTTAACATCTTCCTGCCCCTTTTTAAAAAATGAATCAAATTTAAACATATTCTTATTCCTCCGCCACATCCAAGAAGCCTTCAATCTTCTTGTAAATGTTAATCGGGGTAATATTATGCTCTTTATTATACTTTAATTGTTTTTTGCGGCGTCTTTCAGCTTCATTAATTGCTCGTTTCATTGATTCAGTTTTTTTGTCGGCGTAAAGAATAATCTTACCCTTAACATTTCTGGCCGCTCGGCCCATGGTTTGCATTAGCGAAGTCTGACTGCGCAAAAATCCTTCTCTATCGGCGTCTAAAATGGCAACAAGAGTTACTTCCGGCAAATCCAAACCTTCGCGCAATAAATTAACGCCGATTAAAACGTCAAAGGCTCCTTCGCGAAAATTCTTTAAGATTTCGGTGCGTTCAAAGGTTTTGATGTCGCTATGGAGATAATTGGAGCGAAACCCTTGACCATTTAAATAAGTATTTAAATCTTCGGCCTGTTTTTTAGTCAGAGTATTAATAATCGCCCGCTCGCCCAGTCTGGCAATTTCCCGAATCTCCTCCATCACGTCATTTATCTGACTATAATTGGTTTCTTTATTAAACACTGGTCTAATTTCAATCTCCGGGTCAATCAGTCCGGTCGGTCGGATAACTTGCTCCACGATTTGTTCGGACTTTTTCATTTCAAAATCGCCCGGAGTAGCGGTGGTAAAAATAGTTTGGCCGATACGTGCTTCAAATTCGTTAAACTTTAAAGGGCGATTATCTAAAGCCGAGGGCAAGCGCCAACCATATTGAGTTAAAGTCTTTTTGCGCGCCTGATCACCATTATACATGCCTCTAATTTGTGGGATGGCGATATGGGATTCATCAACAACCAATAAAAAATCTGCTTTCCCCTCTTTCCAGGGAAAATAGGCCAGCAAGGAATCAGGCGCTTCACCGGTCAATTTACCGGTTAGGTGTCGCGAATAATTTTCAATGCCATGGCAGTAACCGAGACTGTGGAGCATTTCAATATCATATTTAGTTCGACGCTCCAAACGTTCAGCTTCTAATAATAGGCCTTCTTTTTTAAAATAGGCTAAGCGGTCCTTTAATTCCGCTTGAATATTTTTAATTGCCCCTTCAATTTGCGGGCCGGTAGAAACAAAGTGTTTGGGCGGGAAAATAACAATTTCTTCCAGATTTTCCAAAATATTTTTAGTCGTGTTATCAATAATCGTTAATTCGGAAATAATTTGGTCTTTTAATTCTAAACGATAAACGATGTTTTCCGACTTCGGGCGGATTTCAAAGATATCTCCCCGAACCCGAAACTGGCCGCGTTCTACATTTCCGCTTACCCGTTCAAACTGAATCTTAATCAACTGTTTAATTAAATCGGTACGTACCATCGGCTTCCCTGTTTCTAAAACTAAACTAGCTTCTAAATAAGAAGACGGGACACCAAGATTATAAATACAAGAAACCGAAGCCACAATAATCACATCGCGGCGAGAAACGAGCGCCGAAGTCGCCCCGTGGCGCAGACGGTCTATCTCTTGGTTAATCATCGCCTCCTTATCTATATAAGTATCGGTTATTGGCAAATAGGCTTCCGGCTGATAGTAATCATAATAGGAAACAAAGTAATGAACGGCATTATCCGGAAAAAAATTCTTATATTCACGATACAGCTGCGCCGCTAAAGCTTTATTGGGAGCAATTACTAGAACTGGCTTATCTTGCCCGGCAATAATATTGGCCACCGTAAAGGTCTTGCCGCTACCGGTCACGCCTAAAAGCGTCTGATAATTAAATCCAGACGCTAAACCAGTCTCCAGCTTCTTAATCGCTTCCGGCTGGTCGCCGGCGGGCAAAAAATCAGACTTTAATTTGAACAATTTTTCCATAAATAAAGCGCAAAAATAGTTCTAAAATTAATTAAAACTATATCATAGAAAGCTAAAAAATAAAAGATTAAAAGCTTAAGCTCTTCGAACAGCTAAAAATCCTTGTCGCCGGAGCTAATTTAATGCTAAAATAATAATAACAAAGTATAGACAACAAACATGAAAAACAATTTTTTAAAAAAACTTAAGCAACGTCAATTAAAGTTTTTATTTTTGACGGGCTTATTTTTTAGCTTTCTATTATTCACCGGCACGCAGGACTCTCAAGCGCAGACAGCAAACGGGTCTGATAGCAACGACGCGATTGCGGTACGCATCGTTGAAAATCCCAATCATTACAGCAGCGCGCGCTGGTATCAACTGCAAAACTTCCAAGGCTCACCGCAAACCCTTCAGGTTGATGGCTATGAAGCCATTAGAAACGGCCGCACCGTTTATGTGAACGCGGCCAACGTTGTTGATTCCAATAACGACGGGACACCGGATGCTTTCTATACCAATATCTTCATTATCTCCTATACCGAAAGCCAAAGAGCCGATACGCCGGATATTTTTGGACAACTCCTAAAAAACTTTAAATTCAATACTAATTTCTTTGAGCTCGGCGCCTGTAGCACAAGCACCGATAAATCTTGCTTAACTAACAAAGATTGCCCGGCAACGGAATATTGCAACAGCCAAAAATCAAAAGTAGTAAGAGATGTTAAACGTTTGGCGGATTTAACGGAAATGCAAACTTACCTAAACGTTTATAAACAAAAAAACGGCGTTTACCCAAGTGAAGTAGCAGGAACTTATATCGCCAGCAAAACTCTATCTAATTGGCCGAGTTGGCAAGAAAGCTTTGCTAAAGATTTAGGCACAGTTTTACCGGTTGATCCAATTAATGAAATGGGTGAGTGCCCTGGCTATGACCCGACTACTTGTTGGAGCTCAAGCACTAAAGCTTTTGCCACTGATATTTCCCAAGCAGTTTTACCTTCCGGCAGTCATGTTTATGTTTATTTAGGCAATATTCAGGGGGCGACCGCGAGATACTGCGCGCAAATGGAAAGCGGTTATGCTAACTTGCAAAACTTCAATTGTTTTAGCGACCGAAGACCCAATAACCAACCGATGATTAAAGATGTAGCTCTTTATGGCTGGCCTAAAAAGGAATTTAACGGCTATGTAAGCGTCTTTGATGCTGACGGCGATCCGCTTAAATTAACTATTGAATTAGCTTCCCCAGCGCCCAATGTCTGGCTATTAGAAAAATGGGGCGGCTTTGCCTCTTCCACAATTACTGCCCTGCCTAGCAAGGGGCAAATGAAAATTTATGTGCCGATTACCGGGAATGCTAAGGCTCCCGGTTATTACAAGGTGCGCTTGAATCTAGACGACCAGCAAGGAGCGTCTAATAGCATCTTTTCACAAATTTACGATTTAACAGTCCAGCCCTTAACTAGCAGTTTAAGCAAAACTAGCAAAACAGTAACTATCGGTCAGACTGACTCGGCCGCCATCAGCGGTACCGATTCTAACGGCGATGCAATTACTAATGTTGCTTTTGAAAGCGCCACCTATAATAGCAGCCAGATAAGTCAAACTGTATTTACTAATAGTGGCTTTACAATTTCCGGAGCGACCTTGCAAGAAAGTTTTAGATCCGCTCAGAAAACCGGTGTTTATGTCATTAATGTTTCGGCCACTGACAGCGTAGCGGCCGGCGGCAAAATATTTTCTAATTTTACCTATACTATTGTTAATAAACCACCATCTTTCAAAAGCCTAGTTGCGACCTTCTCTAACAACACAACTAAAACTTGCGCTCCGGGAGAAACCTGTTATGTTTCAATTGATAATGGCGAAGCGGCTACCGTTAGAGTTACTGGCGAAGACCCGGACGGACACGCGCTCAGCTATTCTTTGGTGGATAATTTCGGCGGCAAATTAAGCATTAACTCCTCAACCGGGGTAATTAGCGGCTTACAAAATTTAAGTTATCAAGAATTACAGGACCAGGTTTTTAATATTGAGGTAAAAATTTCCGACGCCTACTGCCCTAATTCCAGTCCGGCCGAATGCTCATCAAATTATTCTTTCAGCCTTAAAGTTTTAAAATATTGTTCCGTTAATTTACCAGGCTCAACTCTTTACAAAGAACTTCAACAAACTGTAACCGTTTCCAATTCTGGCGACAATTTAAATACCGGCCTATTTTTAAGCGATTGTTCGGAAATTGGAACCAGCTCCATGGATGTAAAATTTGTCGGCGAAGCTCATAGCCAGGCCATTGTTTTGGTTAGCGATTTGTCAAAAAGTATGGACGCTAACATTACTATTGACGGTGTTTCGCAACCGGCAGTCACCCGCTTAAAGAGCGCTTTAACTAAAACCACTACTGGCTTTTTAGATAGCGTCTATGGAATTGCCTCTACCTGGCCGGCGCAATATTTTATTAAAGTCGGCTTAATCGCTTATAACACCGGAGTAGTCAGCAGCCAACCTTTAACCGATCTCATTACAACCGGCAGTTTAAGTAACTTAAAAAATATAATTAATAACTACACCACTTATTACCAGACAAACACCTTAGCGGCTTTAAATGCCGCTGAAACAACTTTAGCTGGCATCACTGATCCGAGCACGGAAAAAATTGTTATTTTAATGAGTGACGGTATTCCGGGAATTGATGGTTATTCAATTAAAAATCCTTACTGCTATACTCCAACGGAATGCGCCGATGATCTTCCTGCTTGTCCGTCCGGGCAATATCAAATCGGCTGCACTACTTCATATTGTTATACCCCAAGCTGTTCCTGTGGTGGCACTTGGCCGAATTGCGACTCTCAAGCTTCTTGCCCTAGTGGCTATATTCAGGGAGGGTGTACGGTTGACGATTGTTATCTTGACACCAACCACTCTGTTTTCAATCCTTTCCAAAAATTTAGACAATTTTTTACTAAACTAAAAGCTAAACCGGCAAAGGCGACAACCGTCGGAAATGAATGTATCTACAAGAGCTGCGCCCAGGTCTTCCCCAACTTTTCTTGTCCAAGCAATCAACAAATGAGCTGTTCATATTATTGGGAATTAAATTGCGATTTAACGCCGGATGTGGATAAACAAGCCAACATTATCAAAAGCCAGGGTATCTCTCTGTACACGATTTATTATGATACCAGCGGCACTTCAACCCCCAAACAAAGAATGTGTAATTGGTCCAGTAATAACGGCGTTGATTGTGATAATAATACCTACGCCTTCGCCGGTTCCGATATTGATACGATGATTAAAAAGGTTTTAGGCAGAATTGTTACCAAACCAAAGGATGTTACTGTGGGTAATTCGATAATTCTGGATGAGGACACCGCTTCAACCACCAGTTTTGTAAGCGGCGCTTTAGTCGGCGGTTTAAGCTGCGGCGCAATTACGCCGACGGTCACCTTTAGCAACAATGGTTATTTGGAATTTTCAAATATAAAATTAAATTATTGCCCAGCTAAACTTCATCCTTAATATGAATAAAAACTATTGGTACTTTCTCTCCATCATTCTTTTCTTGGCGCTCGGACTGGCCGGATTTTTAATCTATCAAAAATCTCTGGAAAGTCTCCCGGCTGATCCCGGCATTGATAACATTAAGCAAGCGACCCCGGCGGAGATTGAACAAGCGCAAGACAAGCTGGAAAAAGACCAGGCGGCTTTTAGCAAGGCTCAAGCCGATAATAATTTAGAATTATGCAAGACAATCGCTAATTCTGACCTGCAAAAGAACTGCAACGCCCAAATTCAATTCCATAACGCCTTTGCTTCGCAAAAAATAAACGACTGCGAAAAAATAGATGACCGGATGTTTAAAACTAGCTGCGTGGAAAATATGACCGCCGAAGGCACAAGCGCCGGTTGTCAAACATTAAGCGACGACGAATTAAAAAATGTCTGCCTCTCTATCGCCTACTATAATCAAGCTAAAACCGAAAATAAAGCAGAACTTTGCAATGAAATACCAGAACTAATTAGACGCGCGAACTGCCTGTCAGAATTAAAAGATATTGATTTGCATTCTGATGATGACCAGGATGGCTTTGATTTCTTGCAAGAAATTATTAATGGCACCAATCCTAATCTTAAAGACTCAGACGGCGACGGCTATCAAGACGGCTATGAATTCCAGAGCGGCTTTAATCCGGACGGCCAAGGAATTTTAGACCAAAGTATTCCCAACAACATTACTTATTGCCAAACCTTAAAGGATGAAAAAATAAGAGGCATTTGCCTTAAAGAATTTGAAGGCTACCCCTTGGACTTGTTTGATTGCGGCAAGGCTAAAACAAAAGAACTACGCGAGTACTGTTTAAAAAATCCAATTGAATAATAGACTAAAACAAAAAGACCCTCTTTAGTAAAGGGTCTTTTTTTGTTGCGTATGATTATTTAAAACTAACTTCTAATTGCATATCTAGCGCGAGAGCAATTCTGTCCAATAATTTAATAGTAACATTCTGCTGGCCGCTTTCAATTCGAGCAACATTACTTTGTTTAGTCCCAATTTTTTTAGCCAACTCGGCTTGACTTAAGCCCTTTTGCTTGCGGGTTTGTAGAATTTTATATGAGATTTCTAATTGCCTACCATATTCATCAAAAAGACGCTTAGCTTCCGGGTCTTTTAACTCCTCCGCCAGATAATCACTAAATTTAGTTGCTTTAATTATTTTTCCATCTCTACTCATATAATTGCAGATTATTAATTACATCTTGATAATTTCTTTCGGCTTTCAGTATTTCCTTTGGCGGCGTCTTGTTAGTTCGCTTCATAAAAGCGCTTAGCAAAATAATATTTTTATTTACAAAAGAAAAATAAAATATCCGATGATGACTATTATCAAAATCAACCCTTAACTCTCGTATTTTGCCGATAATATGACGACTATACGGCTCATTAAGATATCCATTACTTTTTTCAAGTAAATCAATATATTTATTAATTTTATTTCTAGTTTTTTTATTAAGTGACTTTATATAATCCAGGACTGGCTCTCGACCAGTAAAACTATCTTTATAAAACACAATCTCGTATTTATCATTATATATCATATATGGTATGTTGTCAATTTGAAAATTATGGCTTTATATTAACAAACCACAGATAAACTCCAATTAAAAAAGACCCTCTTTAGTAAAGGGTCTTTTTTTAATAATCCTATTAAACTTAAATCACGGAACCGGTGCGCTGGAAATCTCTAATTATCTTAATCACGATTCCTCGGATTTCTACATTCTTCCTAAATATAGGTTCAAAGGTCGGATTGGCCGGTTGTAATCTGATTCTTCCCTTTTCTTTATAATATCTTTTAAGGGTCGCCTCATTATCATCGATTATCGCCACAGCCGTGTCGCCGTTATCAGCCCAGGACTGTTTTTTAATGATGGCGAAGTCACCATCAAAAATCCCATCGCCAATCATAGAATTTCCCCTTACTCTCAAAGCGTATAAATCGCCGTCCTGGAAGCGTTTGTCCCGAGCAATCTCAATAGCCTCATCAGGCACTTCAATCGCTTCTATCGGCCTTCCAGCGGCAATCACGCCGACCAGAGGAACGGACATAAACTCTTGCTTGGCGTTAAGGGTGACTAGCTCCAAACTGCGAGCGACTCCCTTCACTTTTTTAATAATTCCCTTGTCAATAAGATTCGCGATATGTTCGTGAATCGTGGAAATTGTAGAGACCCCAAACTTATCCTTAATTTCCGTTAAGGACGGCGCATAGCCGTGCTCTTCGCTATAAGAAGCGATGAAGTCACGGATTTCCGCCTGTTTTTTTGTAAGCGTTGTCATATGTTTGTTAATTATAATTATATCTATATTATACCCGAAACTAACCCGAAGCACAAGAGCTAAAAAAATAGCCCTAAATAAAGGCTATTTTCTAAGTATTACTTTAAATATTATTAAGGCTGGGAACGCTTAGAAATATCCATTTTAAACTGTGCTAAATTAATTTTTCCGGAAAACAGCAAGTGAATCAAATGTAAAATATGATAATCTTCAATCTTGGTAATGAGCGGTAAAGCGGTGATAGTTTTTAAGCCCTCAATTGTCTTTTTTTCCGCTTTCATCTTTTGCTCGGCCTCCTCAAGACTCCATCCCTGCCCGATTAAAATTCCAAATTCCTTATTCCTGGTTTTCCCGGTACAGCTCACCCAAAGATCATTACCCCAACATTGGCTGCCTAAAGAAAAAGTTTTAGCCTGTGCGCCGAATTGTTGAATCGCTATTTTTTCCACTTCCGCGGCGGCTCGAGAAATAATCCGCGTCTCCACGCTATAGGGCAAACCCAGGCCGTTAGTAATGCCAGCTAAAATAGAAATAACATTTTTAAAAGCAGCGGCACATTCTACACCCGCCACATCGTCTGTCGGATAAATAAAAAGATGTTCCGAGGCAAAGATGGCCGCCAGTTCCGGTAACAGGTCTTGATTCTGGCAAGCCAGGCTAGCGCCCAAGGGGCCGTGATTCAGCAAATCACTGGCAATCATCCCGCCAGAAAGCATCGCGTAATTATAAGTTTTGCCGGCTAATTTTTCAGCCACAATTTCAGAAATCCGCAGGCCAGTTTGGCTATGAAAAGCCTTGGAGGTATTAACCAAAATTAAAGGCTTGGTAATAAAAGGAGAAATTTCTTCTAAAACAGCGCCGATTGAATCAGAAGTTACAGATAAAATTAAAACATCGCAATCGGCTAAAAGCGCCTGAGAGCTTTGTTCAATTAGCGGGCGCTGGCTGATTTCCACCGGCTGGAATAGAGTTAGATGTTGTCTGGTATTATCTAAATGCGCACTGAGTAGCGGGTTGCGGTCGTAAGCGCTGAGCGAAAATTCGGCTGATTCTTTGCGGTCCAGATGCTTCAGAATGGCATAGCCAAAATTGCCGATGCCATAGATAGAAACTTTTTTCATATCTTATTATTTTAGATAAAAAATATGAAAAAGGCAATTTCCGATAAATTAACCGAAAATCGTGTCTTGCTTCTAAAAAATTTACATGTTATAATAATTGTACAATTGGCCTTGGTTATTTTTATAGCCTTGGCTCCGAGGACTCCCGCAAGGGGGTCCGTTTTTGTATATCCAAAATCATAGCAATCAAGCGATAAACTCCCGCTAAACAAAATAAAAAAAGCCCTCAATTTCTTGAGAGCTTTTTTAGAAAGAGCGAGGACCGAATTATTTTCCGGAAAGCAAAGCGTTTTTAAGCGAGTTAAGACGCGAATCGCTATGTTCCCAGAGAGTGCCGGAAAGCATTAAAATTAGGCCGCAAATTAAGGCTGGCAAAGAACAGGCGAAATTAAAGATGCCAGGAAATAAATGACCGACATTAAAAGCGAAACTTAAAAGCCAGTTCCCTAACCAGACCACAAAGACAATTACCAGCGCCAAACCGGTATAGAACAAAAAGTAGGCGGCGGTCATTGAATGTTTCCGATGCAGAAACAAAAATTTCATAATGATAATCAGATAATAAGTTCCGATTAACATCATAAAACTCGTACTCATTCGTGGATTAGTTTCAGAGAACATATCCACAAACACGAAAGACATTAAGGCCAAAAGACTGTTCATAAAGAACTTTGCTGGGCTAAAAGGTTGTTTTGCCATGACTATATGTTTTTTAGTTGTTAATGAAAGAAAATTAAATATAATTATCCTCTAATCTAGCACTAAAAAAAGTTCGGGTCAATTAGGGCTCCCGGGGAGCAAAAACAATACTTCAATAATAGATTAAACGCGCAATAACAAAGGCCTCTACATAACAAAAACCCCTCTCCGAAGAGAGGGGTTTTTCAGTTATATAATTTTACAATTATTAAACTGTTCAATAACTTTTACCTAAAGATTTAGTTAGCAGTTAAAGTCTGAGAATCTGTAGGTAGAGTCTTGACTAAATAACCACCAGTCCAATCAGTGGTAGTCAAAGAGTGGCTAGCAGCACTTTGATCAGACCAGATAAGGTTATTACCGTCAGCAAATGCTAATGCATAAGTTGTATTAGCTAAGTAGCCGTCAGAAGCAATGCTTGTGCTTACAAAGCTATTGCTAGCAATGGTTCCGCCAATAGTAGCCTTAAGAGTATAAGTCTTAGAGCCACTTACGCTTTGCTCTGAAGTTGGGACAAAGGAGACGTGGCCAAGAGTGGCTGTTCCTCCTAAGTCATCGATAGATGCAGTTCCAGCAACTTCAACTCCATTTTCGTCATAGAGTTTAGCGGTTGCAACAGTAACTGCAGCTGTCTTACTAACTGTGAAATTGATTTGGTTCCAACCAATAGCAGAAGCACCTGAAGTTACAGAGAACTTAGCTAAGGTTTGAGTACCAGCAGTTAACACAGCAGTAGGTAATGTTTGATTGGTTACAGTCGGAATTGACTTGTAAACATAGATAGCACTACCAGCTACATCGGTAGCGTCAGCGGTTTCAGTACCTTGAGAATTATTAGCCTTGAAAGAATCAAGAGTGGCGGTTACAGCCGCTCCGGAGCTTCCAGTGCTTGAATTAATATCACCAATGGTAGCAGAAACAGTTAATACCTTAGTAGCATCAATGCCAACTGGCAAGGTAAGACCTGTGAAGGTTGCCTTATAAATTGTGCCATCAAAAACTACTGGAGCTGAAGCAACAACGGTAGCACCATCCTTTAAGGATACGCTAGTGATGTTGGAAGCTGCAGCTGAACCGGAGAATTTAACAACTGCTTCAGTTAAAGTATAGCTGTCATTAGTGGTTGTAAGTTTGTATGCAGCTAAGTCGTTTGTAGAATTAGCAACAACCAACTTGCTAGATGGAGTTGAGGCATCAAGAGCAGAAGCAATACTGCCAGTAGCAGCAGTGATGGTCTGACCAGCTAAAACTGAACCACTACCAGTAGTTACAGTTTGAGATGAACCAGAGGTGGTGCCAGTGACAAGCAAGGAAGCAATCATGGTGTCGTTGCTACCAGAAACGGTAAAGGTAGAAACATTTCCGTAAACTTCAATAACCATGTTGTCATTCTTTCCTAATACTTCAGAAACTGACCAAGTGTTTCCTGTTGCGGAAACAGTTGATTTTACTGAAGAAGTCTTTGAACCATATTTTAGATAAACATCATTCAAGTTAGTAGCTGCCCACTGATCAGCACCAGTGAAATCTACTTGGAAAGAATTAATGTTTACGTTTTCAATATTATTACCAGACAATACGAATGAACCTAACTTATAAGCAGTGGCCGGGATAACAGCATTTTGATTGCCGTAAGTAACTTGCTTTGACAAAGAAACGCTACCAATCTTAACGGTTAAAGCGTTGCCATCTACGTTAGCAGAAGGAACGTTAATGTAACCAAGAGAAGTTAATCTCTGAGCACCGTTAGTGTAGGTAATAATGCGTGAAGTCAAAGTGTCATCAGCAGCGACATCATTTGTGCCGTCGCCATCATAGATATCAGCTTTAATTTCAACAATCACTGGAGTTCCAGGATTTACAACTAAAGCAGAACCTAAACTGAAATCAACATAACCTTGAGTAGAGTCGGTGGTTGCAGGAATAGCAGCAGTGCTACCAATTTGAGAACCATTAGCATAAACAGCACCATTGCGTAAAGTGAAGGCAGTATCGCTATCACTTTCAACAACAGCAACTCTCAAAGTTTCAACCTTAACGCTTTCTCCATAAGCCTTGAATTCAAACTTACCAAGACTTACACCAGAAGCATCTTTTGTTACATTACCAGTAGCTGAGTCTGACTTCTTAGTTACAGTCAAAGAACCGGAGTTAATTGACATGGTTCCAGAAGTAGCAGGCATAGCAGAAACAGTAACATAAGCTCCATATTGAGTGTCTTTAACAGCAATATCAGTAGCTCTCTGTAAAGAGAAAGAATAGTTCTTGGAAGAACCATTAACTACATCAGCACGAACTTCTAATATTCTGCTGCCAGTATTTAACATGACAGGAGCGCTAGAGAAATCAAATGTAATATAGTTATCGCTACCTAATTGTAGAGTTGAACCATGTTGAACACCATCAACAAAGAACTTCAAATTAGCTAAATCAGTTTGGCTGATAGAACCAATTTGGCGCAAAGTTACTCTTTCAAGATTAACTTCGCGAGTTCCAACTGAAACTGTGTTTTTCCAAACAGCAAGTTCAGTTTGGCCAGCATCTACAGAAGATGTTGTCGGATAAGTAGTGCCATTCATAGCAACAGTTGCTAATGAAGCGCTAGATACAGACATCATATTCCCAGACATTGGGAAAGCACCACTAACAGTAGCGCCTCCAGCCATAACATCGGCAGCAGCATTAATTGCTACAGCAACGTTAGAGCCATCGGTAGTTGTGCTAGAAATGTTAGACTTTACAGTAATCTTTTTAGTTGCGCCAGCAGGGATAGTTAATATTCCAGTTGGGTTGCTAAAAGTAATGTAGTTAGAGCTAACAGTAGCATTGTCAGTTAAGCGGTTAGCACCGTCGTAAAGATAAACAGCGGATAATAAAGCGTCTGAAGAAACGCCAGTTCTCTTTATCTTTAAGCTAGTAATCTTAACTTCACCATCGTTAGATGCTGTGAAATTGAAAGATCCTAAATTGGCTAAGGCTTGACCATAGATTAAGGTAGTAGCTGGGGCTGTATCAGCAGATACTGATAACATAACACCAGTTCCGGTGCTCACAACAACACCATGAGAACCACCTTGTGCATCATTAGTTAAACCAGTTTCAGCACCAGTAACGGAAGAACCGCCAGCGGTGATGGTATTGGTGATAGTAATGATGTTGCCCATCGCGAAGCGATTAGCAGTTAAAGCAGCTTCAGAAGCAATAGAACGATAGTTAGTGCCATCGTAGTAATATACGGAAGCGCTATTAGCGTTCTTTACTAAAGAACCGGCTGGAACCATACCATCAGCTAAAGCAGTGCCGATAGTGTAGTTGGTGAAGAAAGAGTCAGCGACATCGACAACTCTCTTGCTCCAGTTGGTGCCATATAAAGCAGCAGCTTGAGCTTCACTTTGAATCTTTCTTAAAACGCCATTTGGTTCAACAGCGTAAACAGAAGGATCAGTTGTAATCTTCACGAGCTTAGTACCCGGTCTCATAGTTACATTGCCACCTAATGGGTAGCTTTGTAATTCAGATGCTGGGATAGTGACAACGCCACTGAAATCAGCATGCCAAGACATAAAGGTAGCTTCATTCGGGAAGACATATCTCTTGCCGTCGGAACCAAGGTAGTAGACAGAGGATAAACCATCCATCTTAATCAAATCACCTGCAGAAGCAGCAGCTGAAGCCGGAGCTACAACTAAACCACTCATTGCGATAACTGATAATACCATTACGCCGACAACTAAGAATTTGCGTAATTTATTCATAAATAATAGTTAATTACTCCCAAACGTCTAAACAATAGTAGTTTAAACGATTCAAGAATAATGATTGTCCAATTTTGGCCTACTCTCTTTTCTTCCCCGCTCTATTTTTGATAAATCAGTCGGAATCCCGCTCCGCCAACCTGTTTAAAGCTTAAGGCGAAGGCCAGCCGATCTCTATAAATAAAGTTCTGCCAGCCGAGCGCGTGTTGCTGCAGGCTGGAGAAAAGCTTAACCGATTTACCAATCATTGATTGGAGTTTCAAAGGTTTGAGCTAAATTGGATATAAGTAAATTTGTAAGGGACAAACCACTCCTTGCGGAGTTCGACCTTGATTTGGTTCGCCAGTCCGTTTTAACGCGGACTTATTAATTTATCTCGCTAGGACGTCCGTGATAGGATGATACTTCCTCCGGTCAGGATCAGCCGCTTGAGAGAGATAAACTAATAAGCACGCGCTAGTGCTTTGTATTTTTATTTGATAATTTCGGTCACTTCGTTTAACTTATCAATTACGCTGTGATAATCTTTGTTGTTGAATGATTCTTTCGCTTCGTCAATCATTTTATCAGCTTCATTAATTTTGGCATCAATACTCACTTCCGCTTCGACTTTAGTTTCAGTTGAGCTTGCTTCGGTCGTAGTCGCTTTGGTTTCAGCCTTAACGCTCGTGCTTGGAGCTATCGTTGTTCGCGCGACCGAAGCTTGATTCGGCTCGGCTTCCTTAATTTGAATTCCCTGTTCGGCTTTATGTTCGGCGGCAATCGAAATTGCCTCATCAGACATTTCTACTTGTTCGCTCACTTCTCCTTCCAACTTCGGTGCTTTGGTCACACCGGAATTTACTATTTTCTTAACGTTATCTATTTCTTCATTAAAGCTATCATTTAATTTAGCAACTTGGTCTTTGTTCTCTTCGTTATTAAAACTTGGGTCAGATAAAACAGCGGAAATATCTTTAGCATGATTAGTGGCAAAATTAACCGCTAACTTATTTTTAGCTTCCGAATTAAAAACCATATTAAGCTTCGCCTTTTCGGAAATAATTCTGGCGATATATAAAGAGTCGTTCGGTTTGGCTTGGCTAAAAAGCTTATGACCAAAAATACTGCTAGCTACCAGAACTAACATAAAAACGCCCAACGCAAAAACGGGCTGGGAAGAAGCCTTTAAGAAACTTTTTAAATTAATGAAGAAGACCTGGCCGCCGGATAATTTATCGGCGCCGGAATTGGAAATTTGGGCCAAAAAAAGTTCCCGATTACTCGCTAACCAGGAGCTATCCGGACTGACGTTTTTTAAGCTATTAAGTTTTGAGATTAAATCTTTATTGGTCATACGCTATAATATACGGAAAAACTACTAAAACGTTACAGTAAATTAAACACCGGGGCTATCCTCGATTAACTCCCTAAGCGCGGTTAAGGCCCGATGCAGCAAAACCCTAACATTTCCGCGGCTTTTTTGACTAATATCGGAGATTTCTTCCAGACTTAAATCGTTAATAAAACGCATAATAATAATTTCCCGATATTCCTCCTTTAAAAACGGCAATTTACTGATAATTCGTTTCAAGTCTTGATCATCATCAATTTTATCAGATTGGCTCATATCAGTCGCGATATCGACCGGATTTTGTTCATCATCAAGCGAAATCGGCTTCTGGCTTCCCCGCTCGCGGTAATAGTCAATAATGGCGTTTCTGGCGACTTTATAGAGCAAAGCACGCAGGGTTTTAGCATCTTCTAAGGTATTTTTTTGGATATGGTCCCAGGTCTTTAAAAAGATAATGGAAGTCAGGTCATTTGCCTCTTCTCGGCTGCCAATTTTAAAATAAACGAAGCGATGAATATCGGCCACATTAGCGTCATAAACCTCAGTAAAAACCTCCTTGTCCCGACTTTTCAGGCGGCTCAGGGTTTGCTTATTCTTAAATTTTTTAACTATATTTGACGGCATTTAATTTCTTTTTTTAGATTATCCCTAATAACAAAAAATAACGGGAAAAACACTTGTCCCGTACACGTTTAATTTATTTTTAATCTGCCCCTATTTTAACACAGCCTTTTTTTAAAAGCAAATGATAATTAGTGACTCACCAGACGACTTTTCCCCTATTTTTCGCAACATATACTACTTCAACTATTACGCCAAAAGGAGCCACAAACTTCAATCCAGGCTCTTGACTTTTAATTTAAAAGGGGTTAAGATTCAAAGACTTAAGTCCAGAAAGTTATGGACTTAAAGCCCTAATTTTAATTTTACCCTTTTATTTATTGGTCGCCTTTTAAGAGCTTTAGTCTACAATATTGTAGACTAAAATATTAAAAACATGGACAAACTTTTAAATATTAAGCAACCGCTTATCTCTTTGAATGAGGTCGCTAATCCGATTTGGGTCTCGGTATCCGAAGCGGCGGCTTTAGGAGGCGTGCAAGGCAAAACCATTAGACGGGCCTTGAAGGACGAAAAAGGAACTTTAATATTTAAGATTGTAAAAGACCGCTACCAAATCGAACTCGGCTCCTTGATTATTTTCTTGCATCGCAACAAGAAGCTGAACAATAAATTGCAAGACTTTGGTTTAGGACAATATGTTAGTGAGTGGAAAGCGTTAGATAATAACGAGCGCTAACTTATTTTTTTAAACCGTTGCCTATAAAAAAGCCTCTCTGACAAGGAGAGGCTTTTTGTTTGTAAATAAAAACCACCTTGGATTCCGTCAAGGCGGTTTTTGTATATGAGAAACTAAAGTTCTCTGGGGATAACTGTTTAAGCTAAATACTAAAGAATAGCATCTTTAGCCGCTTTAGCTAAGCGGAACTTAACAACAGTTTTTGCCGGTATCTTGATGGTCTCGCCCGTTGCTGGGTTGCGACCTTCTCTGGCCTTTCTTTTAACCTTTACTAATTTTCCAAATCCAGGAACGATACATTCACCGTTCTTCTTTACTTCCTTATAAACAACTTCAGTAATGGCATCCATGAAACCACTTACTTGTTTTTTGCTCAACTCTACACTTTCGGCCAAGGCCGCAATCATTTGGGACTTTGTCATTTTGGACATAGTTTTGTAAATGGAACTAATCAAGAAAGCCTTGTTTAAAGCTCTAAAGAAAAGTTCGTTTAATTATATACAATGTTTATAAGGATATTATAGCACACTCTAAAATATATGCCAATAAATACGGGGGATATCTTTATTTTATCTTATAAGTCAGGGTAACTTCCACTTTAACTTCATTTTGTCCGGACTCAATGCTCGGGCTAGAAATCGCTGTATCGGCGCCGGCAACACTCTTCATTTCCAATCTAACATTAGAATAATCCATCATCGGCACATAGCTGGCGGAGCTTTCATAAACCCCAACCAGTTTACCTAATTTAAGGCCGGATTCATTGGCAATCATGCCTGCTTTTTCTTTAGCTTTTTCAATTGCTAAAGTGCGCGCCTGGTTTTTTAAATCATATTCATCATCAATTGTGAAGCCGATATTGCCCACTTGGTTGGCACCTTGCTCGGTAGTTTTGGCAATAATATCACCAATTTTTTCCAAGTCCCGAATCTTCAAAGTTACGTTTTGTGAAACTTGATAGCCAACTAATGTTTGACCGGATTTCTCTGTCCAGTTATAAACTGGGCTTAATTGATAATCAGTAGTTTTAATATCTTTGTCCTCAACTCCCAAATTTTTTACAGCGGCGACAATTGCATTCATTTTTTCCGTGCTATTTTTAGTCGCTTCAGCAGCGGTTTTTTTGACTTCAGTTTTTAAACCAACGGTTAGACTGGCAATGTCTGCTTTAGCATAAACCGTTCCCGAGCCGGTCACGGAAAAGCGATCTTGTGCGTCAACCTTGTTACTAAAATAAAAGGCGCCAACAATAACTGCGCCGACCACAATCATTCCTAGCGTGGCCAAGAATACTTGAGATTTTTTCATAGTGTTTTAATTTAATTAAATAAATTAGTTTTTTTCTCTTATATATTAGACGGGGCTAATAATCTAAAAGTAACAAAGAGGAGTATTTTGGTGGTCGCTAGTGGACTCGAACCACTGGCCTCCGCGATGTGAACGCGGCGCTCTAACCAACTGAGCCAAGCGACCGTTCTGATTGGTGCCCAGAGGGGGATTTGAACCCCCACAGGATTGCTCCTACAGCGTTCTGAACACTGCGTGTCTACCAATTTCACCATCTGGGCTTTTACTATTCTCAAGCTATATCTTAAATTAATTTTTACTTTTCGTCCAATTCGGTTTCCAGGAAGCCAAGAAAGTAGCAATTGGCATTGAAGCCATAACGCCGATACTGCCGACCAGAGTTCTGACAATCTCCGTAGTAACCGATTCTGTATTCAGCGCCCGGCTCATACTCAGCCCAGCTTGTTGATTAATTATCAGGAGTAATAATAAAGGCAAGGCTGCTCCGGCATAAGTTAAAAACAGGGTGTTAACAATTGCGCCCAGATGCGTGTTTCCGACCTTGTAGGCGAGTTTAAAGACCTTCTTCGGGGCTAATTTCGGATTAGCCAGCCGAATGCTGTCCACGGCCTCAATTTGCCCTAAAATGATATCATCAAGCACCCCAATCGCTCCAATTAACATCCCAGCTAAAAGCAATCCCTTAAAATTAATAATCGCGTTGCCGTTTCCCAGCAAAAAGAAGGATTCTTCTTGGGCCATACCCGTGAGCCGCGTTAGGTTACTAAAAATGATAGATAGCAGCAGTGTTAAAATCAAAGATAGAAAAACTGAAAAAATAGCGAGGTGTGATTTTCTATTAAAACCTTCGGTTAAGTAAATGATAAAAAACATCATCATTAAGCCACCAACAAGACTGATTAAAAACGGATCATGGCCATTTAAAATCTGCGGCAAAATAAACTTAATGATAATAAAGAAACTAACGACCAAACTTAAAAGCGCTCTCAAACCTTTAACGCGGCCAACAATTACGACCGTTAATATAAAAATAATGGTCAACCATAAAATCGGGCCACTGCGCACATAATCAACCACATAATAATTTTCTTGCCCGTTCTCATCGTTAAAGGCGTCAATAAAAACGCGGTCTCCAACTTGATAAGTATTGGCATCGCCAACTTCAATCTCGGAAATACCATAATAAACCGCCTCCTGCCCCTTACGGTTGCTATCTAGGGCCTTAAAGCGTAAATTCTGTTGCGTAAACGTGCTGCCGTCTTCCCTGGTTTTCAACTCTTCTTGTTCAACCTTAATGATTTCCGCCTTAAAACTAGCGGCCTGTTCTGCTTGCGCCTGCGCCGAAAATACCGGTACGGCTAAAATAAACAATAAAAAAATAAAGACCCAAAGCTTTTTCATATAAAAAATTCGCTTAGGATTTCTTCATCGCGGCTGATAGGCGGATTTTACTTTTATTATATTTAACCGAGAGAAACAAAAATAAACCGAGCATTCCCATCATCGCAACCGGAGAAAACCAAAATGGAAATTCCATGCCAAAACTTTCTAAAACCATAATCGAACCTAAAATACCAATCGCATACATCGCCCCATTCTTTAAAAACTCAAATTTAGTAATAAAATCTATTCCCCGAATCGTTAATTCGCGGACAACAAAGGCTCCTAAGCCATTACCGATAATAATAAGCGGGATACTCATCGTAAAAGCGAAGGCGCCGATAACGCCATCAATTGAAAATGAGGTATCCAAAACTTCCAAATAAAATATTTTACTCCAAGCGCTCATCGAGGGGTCCATTAATTGCTTCTCTTTTTCTTCGGCGTTCTTTTTAAAACCATCAGTGATAAAGAAAGCCGAGACGCCAATAGTTGCCGCCAAAGCCAAAATGGCGTTTTCTTTTAAGGAAAAATAAACAACACTGGTCGTCACGAGCGAAGCGAGCGCGTAAAACCAAACGCCTTGGCGATGAATAAAGCCCTCAACCATAAAGGCATATTTCTTTTCTTCCAAAAATAACCAAGATAAAAATACTAAAAATAAGTAAATACCGCCGCCCAGGAGCAGGAGCGGTTTGGAATGCTCTAAATAACCCTTTACCTCTTCACTATTAGAAAAAGCGGCTGAAATTACCTGCCCCAAGTTTAAATCCGGATTAGCAATCCAGACAATTAAAAAAGGCAGAACGCCTCTGACAACAAAAACTGCAAATAACAAGCCCCAAAGCAAAAATATCTTACGATATTTTTCCGGCATCGTCTTTAAAACATGAGCATTGACGACGGCGTTGTCCACACTGCTGATAATTTCAAAAATACAAAGCCCAATAACAATGACGAGGATGCTCCAAAACATACTAATTTATTTTATAATTTATTAATTAAAACCTAATATTAGTATAGCACAAGCCTTATTTATATAAAAACCCCGGTTATTCGCCGGGGTTTTGCAATTAACAGAAAATGATTATTTAAGCAGCTGCCGCATAGGGACCGGAAGGAAGATAAGTTCTAGCCTTTAATTCTTGGTCAATCATATAAATAACCGAGCCTTCATGACCGGCTAAATTCAATTTATCCAGGATTTCAATCGCGTTAGCTTCTTCCTCAACCTGCTCATCAACATACCATTTGATAAATGATTCCAAGGCCGAATCTTTCTCTTCCTTGGCGAGTTGATGAATATTGCTGATGCAGGCAGTAATATGCTGTTCGTGCTTTAGGCCAGCGTTAAACACGTCTTTAATGTTCTTTAAAGCAGATAAATCCGGCTTGGCGATAGCCTCTAAAACCGGCTCCTCATTGCGATCCAAAAGAAAACGATAAAACCCTAAGGCGTGGTCATTTTCCTCTTTAGCCTGAATATTCATCCAATTAGCGGCTCCTTTCAAGCCTTGCTTTTCTAAAAAAGCAGCCATGGCTAAATAAAGATAGGAGGAATAAAATTCCTCGTTTATTTGTTTGTTAAGAATGTCTTTTATTTTGTTAGTCATATATTTAATCTTAATTAATTAGTAATTTATTGTAGCATCTTTTAAAGGCCTCGTAAAGACATAATGCCTAAAAAAATCGCACAGTCTCTAAACTGGCGATTTTTTATTTTCAGCGATTTATTGCTTAATATTGTGTTTCAACTTTTTGTTTGCCTTCTCTTCCAGCATTACTCGTTTAGCCTCTAATCTTTTAGCGGTCTTGCGGGAATGGGTCGGCTTCATTTTGCCGACGCCGGTACTTCTTTTAGCCATAGATGTAAATTATAAAATAGTTTATTTAACTTTATTATCTTAACCTAAAACCTAAATAAAATCAATCTTTTGACAATAACTGGCACTTATGATAATTTAAAGGATAATTCTGAATATTTTCGAACCTTAAAAATTAAACCAAATATGAAAAAAGTAAGCCAATCACCCTTAAAAATCAAGGGGGTTTATCTCCCTTTCGCTCTTGAAGTTATCAGCGGTTTATACAAAATACCGCGCACCGGCTGGGTTGACCGTGGCGTTGAACACCCGGAAACTGTCGGCCAACATATTGATGACCTTTTAGAGATGGCTGATTTCTTTTTTCCGGATTGTTATGGATTAAAAAAAATGCTAAAAGTCCACGACTGGCCGGAATGGGAAAAAAAGATTGGTGATCGACGCACGGATAAATATTGCCCCGAAGACCATCGTTATGACCCACAAGAAAAGAAAATAGCCGAACGCGAGGCAATGTTTGATATTTGCCAAAGACTGGGCCCCTACGGAGCCATTATATTTAATCTCTATCTGGAATATGACGCCGGAATCACCTTAAGAGCGCAAAGAGCTAACCAATTAGATAAATTGCAAGTTGATTTAAAGGCGGTAAAATATCAAATTGCCAATCAACCGGTTATCGCCATGCAATTTATTGAACTCAACCGGCATAAGATAATTATTCCGGAACTAAAATTAATGCTTGAAGAAGCGGAATTAAAACTAGACAAATATTTAATCTCAAAAAAAATTACCTGATGAAAACACCAAAAATTCTACCATTCGCCTCCGGCACTAAAGACGGCGGCGGTTCCGGATTTGAAAATCTGTATCACGCTATTGAAAGTGGAATTCTAAGAGCCGAAATGGTCGGCGTAGCCTCTAATCACCTTCACGGTGGCGTGCGCGAACGCGCTGACCGTTTGAAAATCCCCTTTTACTTTATGGGATCTGATCCAACAGCTGACGACTATCAACGGATTGCCGAAGACTCACAAGCTGATTTCTTTCCTCTATCCGGCTTACTTAAAAAGGTTAAGGGTTTGGATTTAAATACTGTTTTTAATTCAAAAACGGTATTTAATATTCACCCTGGACTACTCCCTACTTTTGGCGGCTTTGGGATGCATGGACATCATGTCCATGAAGCGGTTTTTGAAGCTTATCAAAAAAAGCTTTTAACTTGCTCCGGACTAACAATGCACTTCGTGGACGAAGAATTCGACCACGGCCCAACATTCTTGGAGCTCAAAATCTTTTTGAGCGGAATCCAAAACCCTGAACAACTGGGAAGCTTGGTTAATTCCTATGAACACCGCTATCAGCCATACATTACCGATTTGGTCGTTAACGGCCAGATTTCTTGGGATGGCCAAAATCCTGACTCGTTAATAGTCCCTGCTGATTATCAAATATCGCAATGGGCTTAAAAAACATTTAAAACACAAACAAAAAAAGGAGCTCCAAAAAAGCTCCTTTTAAAATACAAATTTATTTATTTAGCTAGGTGACGCCATATGCTGCTCTGATTGCACGTCTCCCGTGAAAAATCCTGCCGGAGTTAAATTCATCATCACATTACCGGTAACATTGGCGATGGTGGCGCCTAGACAGAAATTAATCGTGTATGAGGGGCTAGAGGCGCTCGAACCAAATCTGGTATAAGTGTAGACAGCTTGAGTTGTCGGGCAACTGGAGCCGTCAACGGGCGCTGGTGGCGCCGGCACTGACGATAAAAAGGTGTAGCCATCATAAGTAATAGACTGGTTAGGGACAATGGAAGCTGGATAATTACCGCTCTCGTTATAATATATTTCTAAAGCTTTGGATATTTGTTTAACATCAGAAACTCGCTTAGCATCTCGGGCTCGGGCGCGCGCTTGATTAAGCGCTAAAATAGAGAGCGTTGATAATAAGCCAATAATAGCAATAACCACTAAAAGTTCAATCAAAGTAAAACCGGTCTTATGATTATTATCAGGCTCGGCCATATTTATTTAACTTTCAATTCCTTCTTAATCTCTTGAATTATCTGCGATAAGTCCCAATCACTTTTTACAAAATATCGGAAAGCATAATTCTTTAAGGCTAAAGAAATGTTCTCTTTGTCATTAAGATTGGTAAGCATCATCACTGTTAAATATTGTCCCCAAGTTGTTTGCCTAATTTGTTCCAACATTGTTAGGCCGTCCATTTTAGGCATGCTAATATCGCACAGAGTTAAGTCTGGTAGATATTTTTTAGCCGCCGCCAAGCCTTCCAAACCGTCATGAGTTTCCACAACTTCAAAGCCTTCCTCTTCTAAACCGGCGCGCAAAGCCGAGGCTAAGATTCTATCATCTTCGACAATTAATATTTTTTTAGGTGTGCTAGGCATAATTTTAGGATTTATTTGGTTTTTTTCTTTGTTATTTTTGTAATTTTTTTATCTTTTTTGACTGTTAAAAGTGGTAATGAAAAGTAAAAGCGAGTACCTTTTTGGGGAACGGACTCAAACCAGACCTCGCCGGTATGAGCACGAATTATTTCGCGAGCGATATAAAGCCCTAAACCAGTGCCTTCGCCATCCTGCAGAGAGGCATTATTAGCTCGAAAAAACTTAGTAAATATTTTATCATGCTGTTCGGCCGGAATGCCAATCCCGTAATCGCGTACGCAGAAAATTAATTGCTTCTCCCTGTCTTTCTTAAAACTCAATTCAATTTCCGAATTGTTGTGCGAATATTTGGTAGCATTGGAAATTAAATTTTGCCAAACCTGCTTAATTTTCTCGCGATCACCCCAAACATTCAAATCAGACGGAATCTTATTAATAATTTTTAACTTTTTAGTACTGATTAAAAAGACATTTTCTTTAAGAACCTCGGAAATCGCGTCACCGATATAAAAATAGTCCTTATTAATGTCAAATTTCCGCCCGGTTTCAATATGGGAAACGTCTAACAAATCGCTGACTAGCCTAATCATTTTTTGATTACTCTCATTCAACTGCCGCAAGAAATTAAGCTGCTTATCATTAAGGTTATGCTCTTTATTCTTTAAAAGCAATTCCGCGAGCCATCTAATGCCGGTAAGTGGGGTGCGCAGTTGATGAGAGGCGATGCCGATAAACTCATCTTTCGCTTTATCCAACTGCTTCAAAGACTCATTCTGTTCTTTTAATTTCTTAGTGGCTTTAACAATTTCATTGCGCAGTTTGAGGTTAAACTTGGTAACGCTTCTATATAATAAGGCATTTTCCAGAGAAATTCCAATTTCTGAAGCAATTGATTCCAAAACCCGAATATCGTTGTGATTATAAGCTTCTTCTGATTCCTTGGGGCCAAAAATTAATAAGCTGCTTAATTTTTTTTGTTCCACATTAACCGGAACCAATATTTCCGCGTTAATTTTTTTCAAATAAGTAAGCACGCGTTTATCGGCTAGCGGCGGCGTATTTCTCAGCCGACCCAAATCTAAAGGCTTGCCGGCGATTAAAAGCTTACGCATCGTCGCATACTGTAAATCTATTTTATTGGAATCAAAATTAAAGCCCACATTATAAAGAATGGTCCAGTAGCCGGTTTTCTCCTCATAATAAAGAACGGCAATTCCCTGACTATGGAAAGCTTGCAGCAGAATATCAATCGTGGATTCAAATATCTGCTTAATATCCAAAGAAGCGCGCAGACGATTATTCAAATTATAAATTAACTCATTAAAATCGTACAAAGAAGAAAATAAATATTTGTTGGAGAAGCGGTAAAAATAGCCCTTAGTCCGCGGAAAAAGCGTAATGGAAATAAAAAACAGAATTACAAAAGCCGGGGCGGAATAGAAAGGGTGAAAAATATAAACATAGGAAATAACAATATAAGCTGGCACCAGCAGAGAGATGACTGAGAAAAAATAGACCAAGGAGCGCCTAATAATCAGCTTGATATCCATTAAGCCAAAATAAACGATGGCGTAAGTTATGACTAAGGAGAAAATTAGCGGCGTGGCTAAAAAGATTGGATAAAAAGGAATAGAATAAGCCGGTAAAAAGGCTGTTCCGCCAATAACATCTAAAACCAAAAATCCGATAATATAATACGTGAGACGCTTCTTTTCCAAAGCGCTCATTTCGCTCTTATACTTCTTAATTAAATTATAAAAGAATAAAACCGCATAAAAGATAAAGGCACCAATGAAAAAATTATGCAAAAACTGGGCTTTAGTATGAGCCCCCCAGGCATAATGAAAAATGCCTTGGACAAATAAATCGGTCTGGCTTAAAAACAAAAAAATAAAAGAAAAGGTATAGGCAAAAGCCAAAAGATTGCGCCGCTGCCTGTCGGTATAGGTAACGGCTAAACTGAAATGATATTGGAGCGAGGGCCAAAAAACGACGGCGGCATAAACAAAGCGATCCCAAAAAACTATTTGGTTATCATAGGTGCTGCTAATCATCATGAAACTGCCGAAAATCCATAAATCTAAAATGATGGTCAACAAAAAAAACAGCCCGTTAACTAGACGGCGGCTGTTTTTGAGAACGACAATACTTAAACTGATAATGAAAAACAAGCTCAACAAGGAGAACATCTGAGAAAATAAACTGCTATTATATAACATAAAATAAGATAACAAGGCTTGTATTTTTCTATAAACTATTATATCACAAAAAAATAAAAAATAAAAAAGGAGGACATAATTTTGGCCCTCCCCTTCTAAAAAATCTAAGCAACCGAATTAAAGCGGAATAAATTCCATTTTTTCCGGCTTAAACAAATTAACAAGCGGCAAAGAAACTTTTTCTTGTTCCAAATAACCACGTAGCATACTTTGGGCTTCAGGATTAATCTCAAAAAAATTAAATTTCTCCAAATCTTCTCCAGCGTCTTGAGCAATATTCAGAATGATGGCTTCGGTAAAGCAGCCAAACCAAAATCCCACCAAGGGAAAACTGAGAATTGACGGCGGAAAATTATATTTCACGTCATCTAAAAAGAAGTTTCCTGAATGAAATAAGGAAGTGGTGGCAGGCAAATGACTGTGAACTTTTGGACTAATACCTTGAGGTATGGCCACGTCCAGAATAATTGCCTTCGGATGTAAACATTCCCATAATTTTTCTGGATCAATTTCATCCTTATACTTATGAGTGCAACTCATCAGTAGTTTAATTTGCGTTGGCAAATTATTTGGTGAATCAATAACTTGAACTCGCTGGTCTAAGCCACTAATTTTTTGTTCGCTTACCAAAGTAATTTTTTGGAAATTTTTAGCTAACAAAGTCTCAATAGTTTTCTGACCTAAAATTCCCCAGCCCAAAACCACAACCTGGTCTTTTTCCGGATTAATTTTCCCTGGCAAAGATAAAATGCGGTCTATTAGCAAAAGAGAGGAAACCGAGGTTAAATTATCACCGATAGAGAAAATAATGTCCGGGTAGAGGGACTTAACTTCTTGATCGGATTTTCCGGGCAAACGCTTGGTAGCGGCAGTAAAGCAAATTACCTTAGCGCCTTTCTCGGCAAGATATTTAACAGCATTGAGCATTGCCGTCTTCCCTTTGGCCATACCGGATTTATGAAAAATATCATGCGGCTGGATATCCAGCGGAATAATTTCTCCTAAAAATTCTTTAAAGGAGAATTTGAGAGGGTTGAAGAAGCCGTCGTGCGGTTCTCCGAGTTCAGCAATCAACTCTAAACGATTGCTGGGTGAGGTACTATTGGCGATTATGCCAATTAACGGCTTGATGCCTGACTCTGGGTGATTTTTTGGTTTTTCCATTACTACTCGTTGTTTGTTTTTATTTTTAAATTATAAATTGTTAAAGTAACAAAAAAAACATACCAATTTGGTATGTTTTTGTCAAGGATTAGTTAAAAATCAGGATTAAGTCTTTATTTGGCGCTTAAATTAAGTTCCAACTTTACTACCTCATCCACGTTGGCTAAAAATGGCAAATCAGGAATTACTAAACCAAAATTAGCATAGCTCAGATTAGTACTAGCGGAACCAACAAGACTGCCGTCACTCTTCCAGGTAACGCTACCGTCAAAAGTAGTTGGCTTAGTCACCCCGGAGATAGTTAAATCGCCAGTAATTTTTACAGGGAATGATTTATCGGCTGTTAGAGTTTCCGGAACGCCGGTGATGCTAGTCGTGTGAAAAATGATAAACTGATTTTCCGGTTTATCAGATTTTAAAACCATACTAATAACATTTTTATCGCGCAGCTGCTTGTCTGTGGTAAAGCTAGTAGCATCAAGCTTAATGTCGCCAATCGTAATTGTTGCCGGTTGAGAAACAGCGTCAACCGCAATTTGACCGTTTAACTGATGACTGGTGCCGACCACAAAAGTCGGAACGCCGCTTAAAAGTTCGTTAAGGCTATATTTAGCCTCTGAATCCTCGGACACAATATTTAAAATTTTGGCGTTAGCGCTTAAACTTAGCAGGTTGCTATCAATCGGCGGATTAGCGCTATTTTCCGGAGTAACGGCGGCCACTAATTCATCAGTAGTTTTTATTTCCGCCTGCTCTTCCCCGGCTGGTGAATTATAATTAATATTGTCTTTGTTGGCGGAGCCTAAAGTGCAGCCACCGACAAATAGGGTGGCGGTCAGAACCGCCAAGACACCGACTTGTTTTCTCATATTTTTAAAATTTAAAGATTAATATCTTAGTTATTATTCCGGGGATTATCCAGAATATTTCATAACTATAAGTAAATTAGTTATAGATACCAATATCTTAGCTTTTTTATTTTATTTTGTAAAGCCCGCCTTAATCAAGGCTGGCCGCGAGTCATTAGCGATTAACAAAAAGTTCGGTTAAAATAAAAATTAGATAAAGAAGAAACAACAGCGCCGCTTCTTTCTTGTTTAACCTCTTATCTGATTTCATAAAATAAAATAAGAAGAAGGCCGCCAAAAGCATAAAGGAGCCGGTAACATATACGATTTTAGAATTAAACGCAAAGGGGTTAATGAGCGCCATAATACCAACAATAATCGTGGCATCGGCGACCACTGTCCCCAAAATGTCCCCCAGAGCTAAATCGTCGTGATGATGTCTGGCAGCTTTAATAGAAAAAAATAATTCCGGCAAAGTTGTCCCCAAGCCAACAATCAGCATGCCGATTAAAGCGGAATTAACTTTGAGGCTCTGAGCCAAATCAATGCCGTATTTCACAGTAAAATGAGCTCCTAATAAAATTCCACCCATGCTAAGCACTAAAAATAGCAAATTTTTTACTTTAAATTTCTCCCGATCAACTTTAACGGCATAAACATTATTTTTCAAAATCAAATAATAAAATAAAGCACCAACAATAATTAAAAGTAGGCCGTCTACCCGAGAGTAATATCCATTCAAACCAAGAAGTAGGGGCACAATTAAGGCTCCGAAATGCAGAAATCGATTTTTAATAAGCTTGCTCTCTATTTTTAAGTTTCTGCCTGATAGAAAAACGACTAATCCAAAAACTAAAGTTAAATCGGCAATATTAGAACCAAATAAAGTTCCCAGACCGAAGGCTGGAATTTTTTCCAGGGCCGAAGTAATGGCAATAAACATTTCCGGCAAAACGGAAATCAGGGCCACGACCACAAAACCAATAATATATTTCGGAAGGTTAAGGCTTTCTGCTAAACTGGCAGAATAACGAATAGAAAAATCAGCGCTTTTAATTACCACTAACAAAGCGACTAATAATAAAATAATGGTTAAAAACATGATTATCTAAGATTAACTATTTTTAGATTTATATAACAAAAATACCACATTTCATAGTATTTTGTCTATTTGTTTAATTATGTAAACAGATATTGACCTCTATAGCCTAATATGGTATTTTAATTAATCAACAAAAAAACTAACGAACATTAAAAACAAATAAAAATTGGAGGTAAACATGAAGAAGTTAACAATTTTTTTAGCAATTTTTTTTCTAGCGCTGACTAATATTTCCGCGCAAGATTACGACGGTTTATCCTTTTGGTTTGGAAGCTCATGGAACCGAATCAGCGTCTCCCATTTACCGGAGTATTTGCGGGACATTCCTGCTCACAAAAAAGATGGCGGTAAAGCAACCGGCATCATCACCAGAGAGGCTTACGACTACGCCTTCTCTATTCCCTTTGACTTGCGCTATGAATATCCCAGTAAAACTAACACCCACTTTGGTTTTGGCATTACCATGGTTATTCCAATAGAAAGCTTCGCTAAAAGGAATTACACTAATGCCCCCGGCACCGATAAAAGAGGCTATGGCGCTGCTTTAACTTTTGCCGGCATCACGACTCTCGGGCCCTTTAGTTCTTTGGCCGGTATAAGACCAGTTCTTCCTGGCTTGGCCTTTACGCCAAATTTTTTCATGGAAACAAGTTTGAAAAACAACGTTAAAACACATTTAGCTTTAGGTTACCAGGCTTTGGGGGCAATTAATGGTTGGGATCGCTATGACCAGCTACAGTCCAGGCAAATAAAAGTTTTAGCCCACATTTTTTCCTTAAGCGCTGGCTTAAAAGCTAAGTTCTTAAAAACTAACTGGGAAATCGGACCGAGCGTCTTGTTGCCAATTAAAACTAGCACCGGACGCGAGGCTGAAGTTAAAACCTCGGCTGGCCTTTATCTGTTCGTTCAGATGCCTGAAGATTAAATTTCTTTAAAATTAAAAACACAAAAAAACCGTCAACACCCTGACGGTTTTTTTAAGATAAGTAGCTTATTTACAAAACTACCAACCAATTTCGCTATAATGGACGTTATTATTAATATTATCCAAGACGGTTTTAATTTCCGGAACTAAATTACTTGGTAAATTATTTAGCGCAAACCATTTCAGTTCATCGCATTTTTCCGGTTCCATATTAGTAATTTCTCCCTCCCATTTGTTGGCACTCACAAAAATATCAAAATACTCACGGTCGGTTGCCAGTCGATGGATAACATTAACTACTTTTAAGTCACCGGCATTCAATACGATTCCGGCCTCCTCCAACGCTTCACGCGCGATACATTGGGCCGCGGTCTCCCCGCCATCAAAATGGCCGGAAACTAAGCTATAGTTTCCGTCTTGATAACCGGTATTATAGCGTCTCAAGAGCAAAATCTGTTCGTCTTTTACCAGGACTAAATAGGCGGCGGCGTAAGGCTTGAATCTTTCTTCTATATTAGACATATTATTTATGACATCAATGTTGATTAACTTTGCCATTCCAAGTAACAGAACTAAATTATCCACAATTCTCTTTCAATATTCTATTATAAATTGTCAGACAATTTTGCGCATCTCCGGTGTCTTTCCATTTTCTATATTTACATATATCCTGCTTGGATGGATATTTATGCACAAGAATATCAGACCGCCTGAACATGTCTTGCTCAATAATAGTTTTTGATTTTTCATAGATTCCCTCAATATCTTGTTCGTCATCACAATTATAATCAGAAAAACTTTCTTTAACTCTAGTTAAATCTAGACTGTTATCTTTAAGAACACTCCTATAAACATAGCCGTTCAAACGACACCCAGGACTAGAATCTTCTAATTTTAGTTTATACCAATATTTACCTTTTCTATAAACAATGCGTAAATCATCTTTATTATCATATTGAATAACGCAGGTGTCATACTTTGTCTCCAATTGTTTGTATTCGCCTCCAAACAAAATTGGATTTATATTCATCACCTTAAAGGGTACATATAGTTTGCGATGCGGCTCACACCAATCAAAACAAGATGATTCATTCGAAGTATAAATAAATAAACGGCCATTACTGAAAAAAACTTTAGCACCCTCTAAATTAGGTCGATTTAAAAATAACAAATATAGGATAAAGATAATGATAGCCAAAATACTTATTATTTTTTTACCAAGACGCTTCTTTTTCGGTTGATTGTTATTATTATCTACAACATTCTTTTTACTTTTTAATAAAACAAAGACTGAAAAAGTAAAAATTGTTACCGGGGCGTAAGTATAAATTAAAGCGTTTAATGAATTAGAATTATCACGAAAAATATAATTATAAAGAAGTAACGCCACAAAAACTAATGACACAAAAAAAGCCGCTAAAAATAACTTGGACAATATATCCAAAATTTTATTGATTTTCATATTTATATTTATATACTATATAACAAAAATACCACGGAAACGGTATTTTTGTCTATTTGCTCTGAGGGCTGGAGATGTGCCGGGATGCCTTTTGGTAAATAAAAACGAGCGATTTGAAATCCGCTCGTTAAAAGAGTTTAATTACCATAAATTATTTGGCGTACGTTTTACAGTTTTTTTATGGCAATCCCTGTCGGCATAAGCTTTTTTTTGAGACCTTCTTATTTGTCTCAATTTCTTTTTTTTGCTTACTTTCTTGTGTTTTTTGTTATTTTTTTTAAACTCCGTTTTATGTTTGTGATTGGTTGCCGTATTTGCCAAGGCAACATTAGAGATTAAAATACTAACAACAAGAATGATAAAAAAAACAATCTTTTTCATGGTATACTATTTAAGTTTTAAAAGTTCTAAAAAGATTATATCATAATATTATGATTTTGTCAATAATATAACAAAAAATAGACTAATATTAGTCTATTTAATGTAATTGCTCAGGGATAGGGATATAGGCGGAACAAACTCTTGGCTTTGAAACTTAAACTAAATTAAAAGCCCCAAAATAAATAAATTTCGGGGCTTTAGAAAATACTTTTTGCATCACTCGCTTAGTTTTTTCTACTAAGAAACAAATTGGTCAACATATTCCAAAAGTTCGTTAGTCACTCTCAAAATCTGAGGAGCACCATCAATATGTAAAGTATTTTGAGGACAATCTGCATTTCCTGAATACGTTTCCATAATTACAGATCCCTCACTGATAAGACGGGATAAGGCACTCCCATTATCGACGCCACTTAAGAGGTCACGACTTGCAACATTTTTGTTGGCCCAGGTAAAAGAATCGCCGGTTTTTTTGTAGTTATAAAAACACGAGCATATTGCCTGGGTGGCAATAACTTCCGCTTCGATGTTTTGCCATCTACTTCCCATTAAGGAGTCTTGATTTTTTTTCAAAATATCAGCAATTTTCTTTAACAGTTCTGCGTTAATAGCTTCCATAAGATGTTTCTTTTTTAAATGAATATTTGGTTTTTAATAATACTATCTAACAATGAATTAAACTATATCATATTTATCTAAACTTGTCAATAATATAACAAAAAATAGACTAATACTAGTCTATTTAATGTAATTGCTCGGGGATAGGGATTCGAACCCCAATAGCCAGGACCAGAACCTGGAGTCCTACCGTTAGACGATCCCCGAATATCTTTATTTAATTTCCTTCAACTTCTTAATAAGCTTCTCCCAAGTCGCCACTGTGCCAGTCTCGACCTTAAATAACGAATGGACTTCCAGCTCTAATATTTTTTTCAACTCAACAAATCTCTTAGCATCTCTCGTTTCCAACTTTTTCAATAAATGCTCAAATTCATATTTAATCTGACCCGTGCTTACTTTAATTTTTTCTATATTTTTTTTCAAGAGCCCGATTTTTGCCTTTTCAAATTTATAACCACGGCTAAAGGCTTCCTTATAAATTCCATCCAAAAAAGCATTAATATAATCAAGCGGATTTTCTTGCTCCTTAAATCGTTCCAACTGCGGATGGTTTTTATAACCCTTAGTCTTCCCCTCTAAAACTTTTTTAGCCAAAAGAGCTTCCCGCCAAACGGCTAAAAGTCCTTGCCGATCTAAATATTTAGGGGACAAACTCCAAAGACGCATTTTATTTAATATCTTCAGCTTCTATTTTTGGCCGCATCAACGGAAACAAAGTTGTTTCTCTAACCGGCTTATCCATCATAAAAGCAAATAAGCGTTCACCGAAACCAAAGCCACAAGTTGGTGGCATACCATATTCCAACATTTCCACAAATTCCCAATCAGGCATCATCGCCTCCTTATCGCCTCTATCAATTAATTTCTGTTGCAAAGCAAAGCGATTATATTGGTCAACCGGATCGTTTAATTCCGAAAAGCCGTTGCCCATTTCACTCCCGGCAATAATAACCTGAAAGCGTTCAGTGAGTTCCGGATTATCAGTTTTAGCCTTAGACAAAGGCGACACTAATTTCGGATGGTTAATTAAAAATACCGGACCGGCAATACTCTTGCGGCAATATTTCCAAAGAGTGTCGGTTAAGCGTTCGCGATTATCGCCTTCATATTTAACTTGGAGCTCTTCCAACTTGGCTTTCATTTCCGCTTCCGTAGCTTTTAAAACATCAATTCCGGTTTGACGCAAAACTTCGCTTTGATAATCCAAGCGCGGCCACTGGCCAGCCAAATCATATTCAAAACCCTTGGTGGTAAACTTAGTTCTGCCAAAAACTTGCTGGGCGATTTCTTGATATAAATCTTGAGTAATCTTCATACCCATTTCATAATCGGCATAGGCCATATAAAATTCCATGTTGGTAAATTCCTGCAAATGATCGGGACTGGAACCTTCATTGCGATAAACGCGGCCAATTTCAAAAGTCTTTTCATATCCGGCAGCCATTAAACGCTTTTGCCAAAGCTCGCCGACAGAGATGCGCAAAAACACATCCAAATCATAATCGTCATGATGAGTCTTAAAAGGATTGGCTTCGGCACCACCGGTGGTTGTTTCTAAGGTCGGGGTTTCAATTTCAAAAAAACCGCGCGCCTTCAAAAAATTTCTGGTCACTTCCCAAAACTTTGCTTTCTTGCGAAACATTTCACGCGTTTCCGGAGATAAAATTAAATCTAAATAACGTTTGCGATATCTATCGTCATCATCCTTTAAGCCATACCAAGCATCAGGAATCGGTCTTAAAGCTTTAGTCAAAATATTCCAACTCTTGGCCATTAAGCTCTGCTCGCCTTTATGTGTCAAAAAAGCGACGCCAGCAACCGAAATAAAATCACCATTATCAATTAGTTTTACAAAATTTTTATAGCCTTCATCACCCAACTCTTTCTTGGACAAAGCAATTTGCAAACGACCACTCTCATCCTCTAAATCTACAAAAGTTAAATTACCATGACTGCGAACACTACGCAGGCGGCCGGCAACATTAACGACACTCAAATCCGCGGCCAATTTGTCAAAAGACTCTAAAACTTCAGAGGTATTTTTATCTCTGATAGTCTTAGCCGGATAAGGATTCAAGCCTTTAGCTTTAAGCTCGCTTAATTTTTTTAAACGTTCTTCGCGCTCACTGATTTTTCCGGATTCGTCTTGTTGTTGTTCTTTACTTGTAGCCGCAGACATATAATTTTTATTCGATTTTTGTAATTTTATATTTGACTATTCCCCGCGGAGTTTCTACTTCAACCTGGGCTCCTTTATGGCGATGCAAGAAAGCCACCCCCAAAGGAGATTCATTGGAAATTTTACCGTTTAAAGGATCGGCTTCGTTAAAACTAACGATTGTATATTGTTTTTCTTTGCCATCACTCACCACCGTGACTTTAGAGCCCATGACTACTTCGCCGCTCGGGCCGCCATTTTCGACGATGGTCACATTTTTCAAAATATTGGTCAGTTCTAAAACTTTGCCCTCGTTTAAAGCTTGGGCATCCTTAGCTTCACTGTATTCGGCGTTCTCGCTTAAGTCCCCCAATTCTTTGGCTCTTTCTATTCTTTCCGCGATTTCCTTGCGCTTCGTGGTAGTCAAATAGCTAAGCTCATCTTTAATTTTGTTATACCCTTCTTGGGAGATTATCTGCTCATTCATAATTTTTAATTTATTAAAATTAATTATGTTTAATATACTCTATCTTTACAAATTAGACAAGAGCTGAGAACAATAAAACCAATACCCAGCGGGTGGTTTAAATAAGGGGTAAAGATATTGAGCGCGGCTAAAAACACCAAAGCGGCCGCCAAGCCCAAATATAAATCACCCTGATTTTTTTTAGCTTTTATAAGCGCGGCCTTAATCAAAACAAAAAGCAGCCACAAATAAGCTCCTAGGCCCAAAATACCGATTTTTAACCAAATATCCAAATAGCCCCATTCGAAAGCATAGGTTGTATAACGACCGTCAGGATTATTTTGGATAACGCGCGGATCACTAGAAATATAAGTAAGGCTGGCGCCAAAACCTTGTCCGGAGATGGGGTTCTTTTTTATTTCCTTAAATAATTCCGGCAGTAATGACCAACGAGAAACCACGGCCGCTTCTTCAGAATTTCCCAAGCGTCCGGCTAATTGATTATCCAGATTGCCAATCAACTTAGGAGTAACGGCCACAATCATTATCATCCCTAAGGCCGCAGTGCTTAGCATCCAAATACCGACAAACAAAGCCTGTTTAAATGAATAAGCGCGCCACACGATAACTAAAGCAGCCATAATCACCACCGCAAATCCGAACCAGAAGCTGCGCGATAAGCTAATCAGCAGAGTGGCAAAAAATAAAGCCGACAAAATTAGAATAAGCCAATTTTTTCTATTGAACATTTCTGCCAAACTCTTAAAGGCCGCTGTTTTAAACAATAAAAAGTAATAAGCGATTATTGGGAAAATCTGTGATTGAATAAAGACTCGATTCCAGCCGCTAGCCGTTGTCATTTCGCCCACCAAAGTTTTTCGAAGCCAAGCATAAAGCGTCGGCGCGAAGCTAAAATCATTAGAAAATAATCCCAAGAGAATTAAGGTTTTGAGGGCCACTAAACTGGCGCCAGCCGAAAAGACAATTTTTAATTTTTCTATTTTTAAATCTAAGGCCGCCGCCGGCAGCAGAATCAAAAAATACAACCAGGCGTTAAAATCTAAAAATATATTCGTCAGTCCATTACGATAAATTAAGCCGGAAATTAAACCGGCAAAAACAAAAATTGCCAAAACAGAAACCGGCCGCCAAAAAATAAACTTTTTAAGACGGATTAAATATTCCGACCCCGTTCCCTTTTTAACTAATTGGGCGATTAATTTAATAACAAAAATTAACATTAGAACCGACCATAGCGCCAAACGCAAAGACAACATTTTCCCGTCCGAATAGGGTAAGTAAAAAAGATAGCCCTTAGAACCGACGATTAGTTCCATTAAAACAATCAGCAGGCCATTTTCTAGGCTGTAGGCGGTAATAATAATGGTTGCAGCCAAGAGCGCTATAAATACGATTTGGTTAAGCGGCGGGAATAAAAATCCCAAAAAAGACAAAGCCTCTAAGGCGCCAAGAACGCCGAGAATAATTAAAATATTTTTCGTAAACTTATTCATGTTTATTTAATTATTAATTGATCGCCAACTTTAATTCCCCAATTTTTAAGCTGACCAGCATTAATTTCCAAAACTAAATCAGCCGGAACTTCGCTCGAATATAAATTTTGTGGGTTAGCGCCTTCGGGACTTAAATTCTCGTAAATCTTAACAACTTGCCCCTGAGCGCTAAAAACAATGTCTAGCGGGAAAAACATCTCGCGCATTACAAAGGTGCGCTTATCTAAATCCGGAAAAATAAAGAGCATGCCGCAATCGGTACAAATCTCTGGATGCTTGCTTAAACCATGATAAAGCTGATAGGGCGTCTGCGCGATTTCTACTTTAACTGGGTGTCCGCCCAAATAAACTTCAGATGTTGTCATTTCACTGACTGGCGGCCATTTAATAAAAGTCCAGGCAATAAACGCTACCAGCAATCCTAAAATCAAAACGCCGAACAAGAAAAATTTTAGATTTTTTTTCTTAGAGCCCATGTTTATGTTTTATTATTTCCATTGCCGCTTGATATTTTTTAACTGCTGGCAAGAATGGGAACATTTTATACGCAAACGAAGGCAACCAGGAACTCATGGTTCCGCCCGGAAGGATTTTAAACAAAACTTGAGGAATCCAAAGACCAATTTTTCCATGCTCCAACATAGTCAGCCATAAGTCCCAATCTTGGAATTTCTTGATGCTCTCATCCCAACCGGAGCTAGGGAAATCTTGGCGCCTAATCAACGAGAGCGAATGAATATAGGGCTCGCTTTTTAATTGCTCGGGATTGAATTCGTTAAGTTTAAAAAATTTTCTTCCCCAATTAAAAGAAGAATAGGCGTAGCTAGCTTCCGGGTGCCGCTGTAAATTATCCAGCATTATCTCCAAAGCATTCGGCTCCAGAATTGCGTCGGCATCGCAAAAAACAATAAATTCTCCCTTAGAAGATTTAAAGCCCAGATTGCGAGCGGCGGGAGCCCCTTGATTAGCCTGATTTAAGAAAAAGAAACGATTATTGCTTTTAGCAGTCTGCAAATAGGAGCTAGCCAGGGCTTCCGACTTATCACTGGAGCCATCGTTTACAATAATTACTTCAAAATCTTGATATGTTTGATTAATCAAACTGCTTAAAGTTTTGATGATAGTTTTTTCTCGATTGTATAAAGGAATAATTACCGAAATCATAATTTTTTATTATTTAATAAATTGACACAATTTTTTTGCCTGAGTATCCCAATCAAATTCAGTTTGCGCGCGGCTCTTACCTCTAGCCCCTAATTCCTGGCGCAAATTTTTATCTTTGGCTAATTTGATAATCGCCTCTTTAATTTCTGACGGATTATTAGGATTAACTAAAAGACCGCTGACTAAATGTTTAACCGCATCTTTTACGCCGCCGGAATTTCCGGCAATAACCGGCTTCCCCGCCAAATTAGCCTCTAAATAAACAATTCCGAAACCCTCAAAATCGCCGCCTATCTCCCGCGCGGGCATAATAAAGGTGTCACAGGCCTGAAGCCAAGTCCATTTATCCACCTCGGACAATTCGCCCAAAAACATAATCCGATCAGCCAGTGGCGAACTCTTGGCTAAGTCCCGTAAATATTTTTCTTGCTCACCGCTACCGATAATAAAATATTTGGGTCTTAGTTGCTGGACTTCAATATCAGAAAAAGAATTAATCACCGCGTCCACCCCTTTTCTTAAAGTTAAGCGGCCGATAGTCAATAAAGTAAAGGAGTCTTCTAAACGAAAACTCTCTCTTAATTTTTGTACTTTCTGAGAATTAGACAATAAGGCGAGCGGTTCAATGCCCGGATTAACAACTCTGACTTTAAATTCCAATTTAGAATTAAAATCAACAACCATCTGGGCGACTCGGGAATTAGCGCAAATTATTTTATCAGCGCCACCCAAGATTAAACGTGTTAGAAAACGCTTGCGGAAATAAGCAACGCTGTTGGAAAAATCTAAACCGTGAAGAATGACGCCGTATTTAAAAGGCTTTATTCTAGATGCTAAATAAGCGGCCGTTCCTAGGGGTAAGATATGGCCGACTAAAAGATAATCAAAGCCATCAATCTTTTTACGGCTAAGAATTTTACCGATGACGCCGCGCCAAGCGAAAACACCCTTTTTAAGTAGAGCGCCCCGATTATTGTTAATTACTTCAATCTTCTCCTCCCAAGGCCAATACTTAACCAGGTTGGCATAATAATTGGCTACCCCGCCCTTAAAGGGAGGAAATTCTAAAGTTAAAAGTAAAGTTTTCATAACTTAAACGATTTTAAAACACTGCTAACATCATCTTTTTTGAAACCGCCAAGCAAATATAAAAAATAAAAATATAAAATCCCGCCCGTAGGAATCAAAATTAAAATATGGATATACTCTTTGCCGAAAAAGATTAAAGCACCCATAATTCCGGAGGCGACCAAAGATTTTAACAAAACCATCAAATTTTTAAACGGACGGTAATCAATAATTTGGTTAATAGCCATTAACCCCAAAATAAACATTAGAAGGCTGCTTAAAAGCACGGTAATACTGGCGCCGACTGCCTGAAAGCGTGGGATTAAAATAAGATTTAAAATAACACTGAAAACGGTGACAATCCCCATATTAAGCGTATTGCGCTTTTGACGGTCACAAGCATTAAGCAGGGCGCCGATGGGAAAATTTATAAAAATAAAAAACAAAGCAACCATTGATATCTGCAAAGGCAAAACCGCAGTGCCAAATCCCGATTTAAATAGTAAAACTATTTTATCGGCCAATAACAAAACGCCGATAATGAGCGGCCAAGAAATAATGCTTAAATAGTTTAAAGCCCGTTCAAAAGAAACCGCTAACTGCTGCCGATTGCTTTGCCAATAGGAGCTCATGGCCGGATAAAGCGAGGCGGTAAAGGCCATAGGTAAAAACTGCAAAGCAAAAATTATCTTAAAAGCGATTTGATAAAGACCGACTTGGACATCGCCCGCGAAGAAAGCTAATAAAACTGAATCCAGATAGGTATATAATCTTTGAAAAACAGCGAACAGAGCAAAGGGCCAGCTGATATTAATAATCATTTTGATAATCGGTTTATCATAAATGATTCTAATCGCAATCTTTAGCTTATAAGTAATAATGCTAAAAGAATAAATGAAGTTATACAGGCTCGCCAAAGCTAGAGCGGCCATCGCCGGAATCAAGCCACCGCCCATCAATAAAGCGCCATAGCCGATGAACAAGACGATGAGCTGAAAGATTATTGAAGAAATGCTCTCATATTTCAAATTATGGAAGCCGCGCGCCGTGGAAAAGAAGGTCAAAGTAAAGGAGTCCAAAACCATGGAGATGCAAGAAATATAAACCAATAGCTTAACAAAGGGGTCATAATGAAGAATATTAATTAACCCCAAAACAGCCAGAATAGAAATTAAAGCTAAAGGTAGCTTCAGACCTAAGACATTACCCAAAAGACGCTGGGCCTTAGACTGATCCTTGGCGATTTCCCGAGTCAAAACGTTGGCAAACCCTAAATCAATAAAAATCGCAAAAATAGTCGTGAAGGAGATGGCGAAATAATATTTCCCTAAGTCTGCCGGACCCAAATAACGAGCCAGGAGCGTAAAATAGGCAAAAGAAATGACCTTTTGCATAACTAAGGCCAAGGTCAAATATGATGTATTTTTAGCAATATTATGTATTTTTGGCATAAAAAGAGGCTTCTCTAAACTGGGTCAACACCTATCAGGCAGCTATTGATTAAATTTAAAAGTTATGATAGCATAACAATACCATAAAATAAAGATAATTAATAGATGAAATTTTATTTAAAATTGATAAAATTTTTTTATTTTCACGTATGAAAAGCAATATCCATCCTAAGTATTACTCAGACTGCAAAGTAAGTTGCGTTTGCGGAAACACCTTTACAACCGGCTCTACCGAACCGGAAATTAAAGTTGAACTTTGTTCCGCTTGCCATCCTTTCTATACCGGCAAACAAAAATTAGTTGACACTGCCCGCCGCGTTGAAAAATTTGAAGCTAAAGTTTCCGCTAAGGGAGCTGACAGCGAACAGAAAGGTAAGAAAGTTAAACGCGCTAAAAGAGCCGTTGAAAGAGCCAAAAAAGAAGTTGTTGTTAAAACCAAAGATATCAAGAAAATCGCTCAAGTTACTCTGAATAAAAAATAGCAAAAGCCAAAAAAGCAATCAGCTTTAATTATTAAGCATATTTATGCTAAAATAGTTATAATTGATTGCTTTTTTGTTAGCTAAACTAAGAATTTGGAGTTAAATAAAGCTATTTACAAAAATATGTACGAAAATATCAAACAAAAATTTGCGGAACTGGAACAGGAATTATCTAATCCTGATTTAGGAAAAGACAAGGACAAAATGATAAAAATATCCCAAGAACATGCCGGTCTTAAAAGAGCGCTTAATTTGATAAACGAACTAGAAAAAATAAACGCCAACATCTCTCAAGATAAGGAAGTAATCGCCAGCGGCGACCAAGAATTAAAAGCGATGGCCGAAGAAGAACTGGGCGGACTGGAAGAAAGAGCGGAAAAATTAAAAGAAGAACTAGATGAAGAAATAAATCCCTCCAGTCCCAATGATAAAAAAAATGCCATTTTGGAAATTCGCGCCGGAGCTGGCGGTGATGAAGCCGCCTTATTTGCCGGCGACCTATTTAGAATGTATGCCCGTTATTGCGAGCGCCAGGGCTGGAAAATGGAACTGATTGATTCGAGCGTTTTAGGCATTGGCGGCTATAAAGAAATAATCTTTACGGTTAAAGGCCAGGGTGTTTATGGCCTCTTAAAATTCGAAGCCGGAACCCATCGGGTGCAACGCGTTCCGGAAACCGAAAAACAAGGACGTGTCCACACTTCAACCGCGACGGTCGTTGTTTTGCCGGAAGCTGAAGAAATTGATATTGAAATTAAAGCCGCCGACATTCGCATTGATACCTTTTGTTCCAGCGGTCCGGGCGGACAAAGCGTTAATACGACTTATTCAGCCATCCGCGTTTTACATATTCCGACCGGCATTATTGTCAGTTGCCAAGACCAAAAATCTCAACATCAAAATAAGGAACAAGCGCTTAAAGTTTTACGCTCCCGCATTTTAGCCAAACAAGAAGAAGAGCGAATGGCCAGTGAATCCAGCGCTCGTAAAAATCAGGTTGGCGGTGGCGATCGCTCGGATAAAGTAAGGACTTATAATTTCCCGCAAGATAGAGTAACCGACCATCGTATCAATGAATCCTGGCACAGCATTACCAGAATTATGGACGGTGAAATCGGCGAAATTGTCACTTCTCTTAAAAAGGCCGCCAAAGCCGAAAGCGACGCCGCAAAATCATGAACATTAAGGAACTAATCCAAGAATCAAAACTTCCCCAAGCTGAAGCTGAAACTCTGCTCGCTTTTTTAATGGCTAAACCGCGAGAGTTTATAATCGTTCATGAAAAAGATATTTTAGCGCCCGCGCTAATTAAAAAATTTAAAACCGCCGCCAAAAAACGCCTGGATAACTGGCCACTCGCCTATTTAACGGGTCATAAAGAATTTTATAGCTTAGATTTTAAAGTTAACAAAAATGTCCTAGTTCCCCGCCCGGAAACAGAGATGCTGGTCGAAATTCTTTTAAAATACGCCCGGCAGCAAAAAAGCGGCTTAGATTTTCTGGATATTGGCACCGGTTCCGGCGCTATTATTATTACGCTCGCCCATGAACTAAAAAAAGAGGCAGACACGCTTTTTGACGCTTCCAGTTTTTTAGGTTTAGATATCTCTAAACCCGCGCTAACAGTTGCTCGCCAGAACGCCAAAAACAACAACTTAAATAAAAAGATTGCTTTCTTAGAAAGCAATCTACTGCAGAATATCCCGAAAAAATCTTTAAAAAATTCACATTTAATAATCGCCGCCAATCTCCCCTACTTAACGCCTAAACAAACAAGCGAAGAACCGAGCATCCGCCGTGAGCCTAAATTAGCGCTGGAAGGCGGACCGGATGGCTTGAAATATTATCGGCAGTTATTTAAGCAGCTCAAAGCGATAAACCCCAGCTCCCTATTTTTAATTTGCGAAATTAATCCCGAACAGGCCGACGGTATCAAGCTTGAGGCGCAAAAAATCTGGCTGAAAGCGCGCCTGAAAATAGTCAAAGATTTAAGCGGACGAAAAAGATTTCTCACAGTTAGTCAAACCAACATTCACCAATAAAAAACTCCGATATTCTCGGAGTTTTTTTATACTTAACGATTCAATGTTATTTTTTTCCACCTTCAGCTGGGGCAGCGGCTGGAGCAGCGGCTGGAGCGACGGTTTCTGCCGGCTTCTCTTCTTCAACCTTTGGTCTCATAACCATAGCGACGATTGTTTCACCATCGGCGCTAATTTCCAAACCTTTAGGAATGTTTAAATCAGAAATTTTAATGACATCTTCAAAGTCATTAAAGACGGAAACATCGACATCAATATGATCGACTAAATCGCTAGGCAGACATTCAACTTCAATTTCATGAATTTCTTTGTTAAGCATGCCGCCCATCTCTCTTACTACTTTAGACTCGCCAATAAAGTGCAAAGGAATTTCCGCATTAACTTTTTCTTTCATGTTAACTTGATAAAAATCAACATGATTAATAAAATTCTTAAGCGGATCCTTTTGGATATCCTTAACAAGAACATTAACGGCCATAGCGCCGGCTTCCAACTTAATAAGGTTTGATTCGCCAGCGGCGGTAAATACCTTAATAAAATCAGCCGCCTTTAATTTGAGGCTCTGGGTCTCTATCCCCTTGCCATATAAAACCGCTGATAAATAATCTTTATCTAACTTTTCATTTTTTTCACGCTTTTGCGCGGATAATTTTAACTCCATAAATTTAATATCTAGTTTTTGATTTAATGATGATATTTTGCATAATTCCTACAATTATCATTAAAGATAAGAGCGAACTTCCCCCATAGCTGATAAATGGCAGCGGTAAACCAACAACGGGCATAATGCCTAAGTTCATACCAATATTAATAAACATTTGGATAAAAATCAAGCCGCTGGCCCCAATTAAAAAATAAATCCCAAAATCATTGTTGATTTTCTTCAAAATCGAAAAACAACGGAAAAAGAGGATAAAATAGAAAGACAGAACCAGACTAACACCCAAAAATCCTAATTCTTCAGAAATAACGGCAAAAATGAAATCATTTTGCGCTTCCGGCAAAAATTTAAGCTGCGATTGCGAACCGAAACCGACACCTTTACCGGTTATCCCTCCCGAGCCGATGGCAATTATTGCTTGCGAAATATTATAACCGGATTCTAAAGAATTGGCCGTCGGGGAGACAAAAGTCATGATCCGCTCCTTTTGATAGTCCTTAAAGAAGAAAAACCAGGCCGAGCTGAATAAAATAACGGCGGCTAAACCGATAGCCAAAAAATACTTTAAATTAAAATCAGCCGCCATAATCAAAACTATCCAAATCGCGCTTAAAATCAAAGCGGAGCCAAAATCCGGCTGCATCAGGACCAAGCCGACAAAGACTAAAGTATAACCCGCGGAAATAAAAAAATTCTTAGTAGTTTTAATTTTGGTCGCCAAGCCGGAAAAATAATTAGCGAGAAATAAAATTAAAATTATTTTAATAAATTCCACCGGCTGCAGACTAAATCCGGCAACATTGAACCAGCCCTTAGTGCCTCTGATAGTTTCTCCAAAAATTAATACGGACAACAGAAAGATTACCCCAAAAAAGAATAAATAACGACTAATACTTTTTAAAAAGTAATAATCAATAAAAGAAAAGGTAATCAATAAAACAAAGCCCAAAATTACAAAAAATATTTGCTTATGAAAATTGAGTAAATCCAGGCTTTCTCGTCCCAAAGCGACGCTATAAATTTCCACTAAACCAAAACTGACCAGCAACAGGACGGCGGCCATGATAATCCAATCAAAATTATAGAAATGAGACTTTAAACGGTTAAACATATTAATTACCGGAACCCTGATACTTCAAATAAATGGCATTATCATTAATATTCAGACGCGGGCTAATCTCTACACGGCTAATAGATTCCGACTCCCCCGCCCAACTGAGCTTAATGTCCCGGCTCTCACCGGCCAAAAAATTAGCGGCCACGCTGCGCTCCACTCCTACCAAACGCGAACCGGAATAAAATAAAATATCAAATGGCACTTCATAGTAGCTATAAGGGCTATTATTAACCACACGAAAATCCAAACTATTAAGTCTTAGATTTTCGGATAAACCGCTGCGAGAAGCGCTTAAAAAATTAATATCGGAAATTGTAAAATTGAGACGCGCATTATAATAGACCTGCCAATCAGGAATAACTCGCTTATTTACTCGGCTCCAAAAAATATCTTTTACCTGAAAAACGGGATTAACATTAGTGGCATTAATCTTTAATCCCAGCGCCATTACATGTTTTTGTTCGGCAGGCAAAATGAAAGAATGGCCACAATAGACCTCGGCATCGGCTTGCAGGAAACAATAATCAAATTCGGCCGAAAAACTGTCATTCGGATTCTTAAGTAAAACCGCTAAATCATAGCTGTCGTTATTTTTAAAGACTTCTACCGGCGCGGCGGCCATCTCGGTAACGACGTTACGCGGTGAAGTAACTTGAGTTTCGGTTTGGTTATCAACTGCGCCGCTCAAGAAATACATAATATAGTTATAGGTAGAATAAACAAAAAAGAAAGCAGAAACCACAATTAAAAAAATGGTTAGGGCCTTGGTCATCGCTTTGCGATGCTCGGAAAACCACAGACCGAGATTCATTTCACTAATCGTCAGTCCGCCCAAATCATGATATTTTTTTAAATTAATATCGTCTTTATTTTTATCTTTTTCCATACTTATGTTATAATATCTATATAATTTAGACTTCTAAATTTAGCTAATTACTAATTCAATAATAGCATATTAGCCATAATTTATAAATATATATGAAAAAAAATTCAATTCCGCTAAGCGTTAAACCGGAAAAAAGAGCGGAATATTTAAAAAACTTCTCGCTATTTACAAAAAATACCGGCAACTTGTTTCTCATCGCCGGCGATCAAAAACTAGAACACCTAAATGGCGATTTTTTTGGCCCGGGAATTAGTCCTGAAGATAACGATCCGGAACATTTTTTCAAGATTGCAGCTGCCTCGAGTGGCGGCGTTTTGGCCATGCATTTAGGGCTGATTGCTCAATATGCCGCTAACTACCGCCAACTACCCTACATTATCAAGCTAAACGGCAAAACCAATTTAGGTCCAAATGAAGAAAAGGATTCTAGTCTGCCTTTATGGAGCGTAGCGGAAATTGTTAATTTTAAAAAACAAAGCGGCTTAAAAATTGGCGGCGTCGGTTACACCCTTTATCTGGGCGGAAAATATGAAGCGCAAATGCTCGCTCAAGCCGCTAAAATAATTTTTGAAGCTCATCAAGCTGGTTTGCTGGCAATTCTTTGGGTTTATCCCCGCGGCAAAAATGTTAAAGAAGAAGATATTCATACGATTGCCGGTGGTGCCGGTGTCGCCGCTTGTTTAGACGCGGATTTTGTTAAAATAAAATATCCCTACGAAGCCAAAGATAAAAAACTGGCAGCCCTTAAATTTCAAGAAGCTACAACGGCCGCGGGACGAACCAAGGTTATTTGTGTCGGCGGCAGTAAGCAACCGGCCAAGGAAATTTTGGCTTTCTTAAAATTACAATTAGAAATCGGAAAAAGTTCCGGCCTAGCAATCGGTCGCAATCTTCATCAACGCCCGCTAGCAGAGGCCACTCGTCTAGCACAAGCTATTAGCGCGCTAATTCATAAAGGTGCGACTTTGAAAGAAGCGGAAAATATTTATTTAGATAAAAAAATAAATGTTAAAAAAAGCAACGGTAAATTTCTGGGTTTATTCTAAACATTAAGCTTATTTTAATTAAACTAAAAAACGTCCCGAAGGACGTTTTTTATTATAGAAATTTATTTTTTACTTGGCGATTTTCACTTCGATTCTATCGACTAAATGAGGAGCTTTTTTAATAAAGGTTGGGAAAAACTTTAATTCATAATTCCCAATTTCCGGATAATCGCTCAGATAAGTAGCTATTTGCGAAGAATTAAGATTAACTAATTTTTCTCGGTCAATGATATCGGCATTACTTTTAAGAATCATTAATCCGGAAAAAGAGGCTTTAACGGCTGCTGTTTTGGTGTCGGTGTCATAACTTTCTAAAGTATAAGACAGACTCTCCGCTTTGAATTCCGACAATTCCTTATCATCAGGAACCAATAAATTTAACTTAGCGGCCGCTAATTTTTCGGCGTCTTGTTTAGGAAATACGACCACGGCCACCCTAGCTTTGATGGTTAGCGTAAATTGATTAACTTTATCGCCAGCCTGGGCGTCAGTTTTTGCCTCAGCCGAATCTAGTATTTCATATAGAACAACGCTATCAGTCGGAAAATTTTGCCCCTCCTTAACCTTGGCCATAATCAAAGTATCAACCTCGCGCAGGGCTAATTGCAAATCGGAAGCCTTAACATATTTTTCCGAACTGGTTTGATAAGAAAAAGGCTCAGCGCTATCGGCATAAATTTTGTCTTGCAATCCGGCCCAAAGCCCAGGAATCGTGAAGTGGGCGGAACTAACCGCCATTTCTGGAGAAACTTTATCGGCATAAACCTCGGCTTCAATCTTCCCGCCGGCCGGTATGGTCACGGCCGACTTAAGTCTAAAGAGTTTATTGTCGCTAGACAGCAACCTAGTCGTCGCCACTAGCGGTTGATCTTTAACATAATTATTAACCAAGGTAACTTTACCGGTAACTTCCTGGCCGAGAGCGTCTTCGCCACTAGCCGGATAAACCTTGGAGATTTCTATCGGATATTCATTAACCGCGCCACTGACCTTTTCCCGAGCATCATCCGTTGAAGTCGCGGAGCTATCACCGCCAACTCGTAAGAATAAAGTGTCACTAATAGCTTCTACTTGCGGAGTTACCAAAACTGTTAATTTAGAAAAAGAAAAATAAAAAACTAAAACTGCTAAAATACCAACCAGTAATAAAAATTTTAAAACCAAGCGACTATATAAGCTAATTCTTTTCTTGGGCGAAACTTGTTTTTTAACTTCCAAATCTCCCGGTAAATCTCCTCCCTGCTTAGTCTTAATCTCCGTTACCAAATCGGAAAAAAACTTCTTTTGAACATCCATTTCCACAGCTACTTCTTCCGATTTAGGAGCGACTGCGCTCACATTTTTTTCCGCCACTGGCACTTCTGAACTGAAATTATTTTTTGCCAAAGACTCGTCGGAAAAGAAATTAGAATCATCAAAGCCGTCATCATCGTCTTCAATAACATCAATAATAACCGGCTTGGCTTTGGGCTTAGACACTGTCTGCTTGGCCGCGCTTGTTTTTTTAAGCGGCTTTTTAGGTTTGGTCTCTTTAGCCTTGGAAACCGTTTTCAATTCGGTTTTTTTTGGTCTAGGCATATGCTAAAAGAAAGAAATTAAAAATTTATAACAAAAATAAAATTGACTTTAAACAAGTCAATCTTATTATAGCAAAAAATAAAAATCTAAACAATAAAATTACTGCGAAATCTTAAACACCGCCGCTAGTTTTTTTTCCAATTCCTGCCTTAGGGCATCATTATTGGCAATCCGGAAAGCAGTTTTTATAACTTTAAATTTTTCCGCTTCAATTATTCGAAAATAGACTTCATCTTCACCGGCATAGACCGCAAAAATTTTCTTCAATTCGCTTAAATCTTCCAAAGAGGGGTCGCGTGAAATAATCAAACGCAAAGAACTGGAAGATGCTGGCAAGAACACCGGTTTCTCAGAATCGACTTGAGCTTTAAGGGTTTTTTTTGAAGAAGCGGAAGCGGCCGCTTGCCCCGCATAAGGGCTCTTGTAGCCAGCGTGGCCGCCGGCGCCGCCATTATTACCATTACGATAACGATTACCAATGGGCGCTGGCGATTCCATCATTAAACGCTTAAAATCATCAATCGATTTCTGCGGATCGTTGATATCTAAAATTCGAGCGCGATTGGCCAAAATTTTTAAATCACTATCTTTTTCCGAAGCCTTACCGTCAATTATAATTGTCCGGCCCTCTTCCCAAAGCTCAATTGTTTCTTTATAGAGGCGCGGAAAAACTAAAATCTCGGTCGAAGAAGTGGCATCCTCAATCTTCACAAAAATCATAGACTCGCCCTTGCGCGTAATAATCTTCTTAATGGAGGCGATGACCCCGGCGGTAATTATCCGGTCATCATTCTTATGCCCGGACAGACTGGCAATCGACAGCGCATAACCGGCTAAATATGGTTTAAAAAAATTAAAGGGGTGTTCACTGACGTAAAGACCAAGCAACTCTTTCTCCCAAATTAATTTTTCATTTTGAGCGGCTGGCGGCGAGTCATTTAAATTAGGATGGCTTTTTATAGCACCGGGCAAATCGCCGAATAGGCTCTCCTGACGACTGTCTTTATTTTTTGATTCTTCTTTATTAAAACTCAAGAACTTTTCTAAATTAGCAAGGAGAAACCCGCGTTCGCCAAAACCTTCCATCGCCCCGCTTTTAATTAGACTCTCCAAGGATTTTTTATTTAAATCCTTATCGGTTACTCGCTCCAACAAAGCAAAAATCTCTTGATAAGCGCCATTTTCTTTGCGTTCTTTAATTAAAGCGTCAACAATATGTTCGCCGACATTTTTGATCGCCTTCAAACCGAAGCGAATAGTATCAACTTTTTCATCGGCAGCCACAATTTTATTTTCTTTAGTGCCGGCGGTTACCACCGTAAAAGTACCAAAAGACTCATTAACATCCGGCGCCATAATTTTAATACCCATATTACGGCATTCTTCAATTTCAATCGCTACTCGATCGCTATCGCCTTGAACAGAAGTCAAAAGCGCCGCCATAAATTCCACCGGCCAATGGGCTTTTAAATAGGCGGTCTGATAACCAATCATGGCATAACAGGCGGCATGGCTACGATTAAAACCGTAACCGGCGAAAG
>JBAYKT010000006.1:0-72815 GCA_041664445.1 Patescibacteria group bacterium
AACCAGCCGAACTAAATTAAATTAATATTTTAATAAATTTTCAATAAAAAATTACTCGATATTATGCGCATTGCTTTTGACTGCCGGAGGAATTTGCCAATTCTTTTTTACCTTATCTTCCTCGGACAATACGGGCGCATTTTCTTGATTCTTCCACATCGAGATTTCGCGATTAATTTTATCAGTTAAATCTTCTTCTGTCAAATTTTCTGATTTCGCTTTTTCTTCTGTAAAATTAGGTGTTTTTGGAGTTTCTGGCGTTTTGTTGATAATCGTCGGGCGACCGCTCGCTTGAGCGTAGCTATCAAAGTCCATTACGACATAAGCACTATCGGGACTAGCAGCGTCAAAAACGATTACCTTGTCTCCGGTCTGTTTAATTAATTCAATAATTTTTTTGAATTGTTCAGACATATGTTTAGTGATTAATAAACTAAAACGAAAACTTTATTTGCCGTTCTTCTCTTTCAAGGTCTCCAAAATATTCTTTGGCACTTCCGCATAATGAGAGAATTCCATCACGTAGTTAGCGCGGCCTTGGCTCATTGATCTTAAGCCAGTAGAATAACCAAACATTTCAGCAAGCGGTACTTTAGCTTTGACTACTTTGATATTAGCGCGATCAGACATTTCTTCCACTTGCCCGCGCTTACTGCTTAAGTCGCCAATAATATTACCCATATATTCTTCCGGAGTAGTAACTTCCACTTTCATCATCGGCTCTAATAATACCGCACCAGCTTTCTGACAAGCTTCTTTAAAAGCAAAGATAGCGGCCATTTTAAAGGCAATTTCGGAAGAGTCAACTTCATGATAGGAACCATAGAAAACCGCAGTCTTAACATCAACCATTGGATAACCGGCAACAACACCGCTATTCATCGCTTCCTTAACACCCTTTTCAATCGCTGGAATATATTCACGTGGAATAACACCGCCTTTAACTTCATCAACGAATTCATAACCTTTACCAGTCTCTTGCGGTTCAACGCGCAAGGAACAATGACCATATTGTCCACGTCCACCGGACTGCTTCGCATATTTATGTTCAGCTTCGGCAACTTTAGTAATGGTTTCGCGATATGATACTTGTGGTTTGCCGACATTGGCTTCCACGCCGAATTCGCGTTTCATACGATCAACAATAATTTCCAAATGTAATTCACCCATACCGGAAATCAAAATCTGATTGGTTTCTTCATCGGTAGCAACTCTAAAGGTTGGGTCTTCTTCTGCTAAACGAGCTAAAGCGACACCCATCTTTTCTTGGTCAGCCTTAGTTTTTGGTTCAACGGCAATCTTAATAACTGGTTCTGGGAAAACAATAGATTCTAATAAGACTGGTTCATCTTCAGCACATAAAGTATTACCAGTAGTGGTATTTTTCAAACCGATAACGGCCGCGATATCACCAGCATAAATTTCTTTAATTTCTTCACGATGATTGGCGTGCATGCGCACTAAACGGCTGATTCTTTCTTTATTACCAGTTGAGGAATTAACAATATAAGAACCAGAGCTCAAAACACCTTGATAAACACGAACGAAACATAATTTACCAACAAAAGGATCAGTGGCAATTTTAAATGCTAAACCAATAAACGGTTTATTGTCGTCAGCGTTAACATTAACTTTCTTTTCAGTATCACGCACATCAGTCGCTTCTACTTGAGGAACATCCAAAGGAGATGGTAAATAATCATTAACAGCGTCGAGTGCTAATTGAACACCAATATTTTGTAAGGCAGTACCGCATAAAACCGGATAAATCGCGTTAGCAATTACCCCCTTGCGGATAGCCGCTTTAATTTCTTCTAAAGATACTTCTTGGCCATTCAAATATTTTTCCATGGTCGCTTCATCGCATTCGACCGCTTTTTCTACTAATTCGGCATGGAAAGTATCAACTTTTTCTTTCATGTCATCAGGTATTGGCACTTCTTCAATATTAACGCCAAAATGACCAGAGAAAGTATAAGCTTTTTTGACTAATAAATCGATGACACCTGTTAAATTATCTTCCGCGCCGATAGGCAGTTGAATGGCAACCGCTTTCTGATTTAAACGTGTGCGGATAGAATCTAAACTCATATAAAAATCCGCGCCCATTTTATCCATCTTATTAACGAAGCAAAGGCGAGGAACTTGATATTTATCAGCTTGGCGCCAAACAGTTTCGGATTGTGGTTCAACGCCGGCTTGGCCGTCAAAAACAGCAATCGCGCCGTCTAAAACACGCAAAGAGCGTTCAACTTCAACCGTAAAGTCAACGTGCCCAGGAGTATCAATGATATTGATTTTTTTATTCTTCCAAAAACAAGTAGTCGCGGCGGAGGTAATAGTAATACCTCTTTCTTTTTCCTGTTCCATCCAATCCATTTCGGCGGCACCTTCATGCACTTCACCGATTTTATGCTTCTTACCGGTATAAAAAAGAACGCGTTCGGTAAAAGTGGTTTTACCGGCATCGATGTGCGCCATGATACCGATATTTCTAATATTGTCTAGAGAATAATCTCGGGGCATATTTTAAAATTAATTTTAATATTTTATCTTGAGAAATGAGCGAAAGCCTTGTTAGCTTCAGCCATCTTGTGAACTGCTTCTCTCTTTTTAACGGCAGTACCTTCGCCATTAGAAGCGTCTAAAATCTCAGTCGCTAATTTTTCGGCAGTAGAACGTCCTTTGCGGTCATTAGCAGCTTTGATAATCCAGTTGCAGCCTAAGAAATAACGTCTTTCGCCACGAACTTGAAAAGGAACCTGATAGTTGGCGCCACCGACGCGCTTACCGCGAACCTCAACTAATGGAGAAACTTTCTTAATCGCCTTATTGAAAATATGGCGTGGGTCTTGCTTAGTTTTTTCTTTAAGAATATCAAAAGCGCGATAGACGATGCTTTCGGCTACGCTCTTTTTGCCTCGTTCCATAACATAGTTAATAAACTTGGCAATATTCTTGTCATTATACTTTGAATCGCCCTCGATGGCTCTTTTTGGAGCTGGTTTTCCTCTCATATTTGTTGAGTCGCAAAATTTATCAGCTATCTAAAATCGCGACTTTATTTTATAAATTCTTATTAAAATAGATTACTTGGCTGCTTTTGGCTTTTTGGCGCCATATGAACTGCGGCTCTTGCGTCTGGCTTCAACACCGGAAGCGTCATAGACGCCGCGCACAACTTTATAGCGAACACCTGGAAGATCTTTAGTTTTTCCACCTTTTACTAAAACGATGGAGTGTTCCTGTAAATTATGACCCATGCCCGGAATATAAGCGGTTACTTCCATGCCATTAGATAAACGGACACGCGCAATTTTACGTAAAGCGGAGTTCGGCTTCTTTGGAGTAGTCGTGGTTACCTTCAAGCAGACGCCTTGTTTAAAAGGAGCGCCTTTGGCAGTTTCTTTCTTTTTTCGATGTAAGGAATCAAGGCCAAAATGAAGAGCAATCGCGTTCTTACGACCCTTGGTTTTCTTTCTTCCCTGCTTAACCAATTGGTTTATTGTGGGCATAATTTTCGTTATGATTCGCCTGCCTGACAGACGCCTGGTGCGAACTTTACTAATTACTAAATTTTAAATATTAAAAGAATCCTGAGTATTCAGGATGTGTTAATTTTTTACACGCTTTTAATTTAACAAAATATAAAATATAAGTCAAGAAGGGATAAACAATAATCCGAGGCTTTATTAGCTGTTTTAAGCCTACTCCCAACCAGTAGAAGCTACGTTTGACTTTATAAGCCTAATCTGTTAATTTGTGATGATAATTAATTGGCGGAAACACCAAGAGATTATTGTGTTTTTAAAGAACATTAACAAAATAAATAATTTATAGTATTAACCATTTAAAATCAGATCATGAAAAAGAAAGTGATGAACTTTTATCGCTGGGACAATGATGGCTTTGAACATTGCTTCAATATTGAAGTAAGCGAAGAGCTAAACCCCAAAGAACTGGAAATTTTGACCTGGCTCTTGGCGGAAACCTTTGAGCCGCAAAATTTTAAGTTGACACCGTCTGACAAGCTTAATGTCGTAGAGGTTGGCCCGCTATTAAACGTGGCCACTCCTTGGAACACCAATGCTTTGTCCATTTGTCATGCCTGCGGGCTGACAAAAATTACGCGGATTGAAAAATCCAAAAGAACCCAGTTCGGCACTAAAGAAGAAGCCGAGGCAGCAAAACCAAAATTATTTGATCGTATGACACAGATGGTTTACCCGGAGCCTTTAAAAAGCTTTGATACCGGACGCCAGCCAGAAGCAGTCTATACGATTCCGATGACGGCCGAAGGACCTGACGCTCTACTAAAGATTTCTGGATTATCTATGGATGCGGCAGACCGCGAATTCTACTACCAATATTTTGTTGGTATTGAAAAACGCGATCCGACAATCGTGGAAATTCTGGATTTGAACAATGCTAACTCCGAACACTGCCGACACGGTTATTTTAAAGGCCGGCAAATTATTGATGGCCGAGAAATGGAAGACACCTTAATGGAAATTGTGAAATCGACTTTAACGGCAAATCCCAAAAGTTCAATTTTAGCGTTCTGCGACAACTCTTCCGGAATTGAGGGCTATTGGGTAAAAACCCTTATCCCCAAACACCCTGGAATGAGATCGGTTATGGAATTGGAACAACGGCTTTACCACTTCATCTTTACCGCGGAAACGCACAATTTTCCAACAACCATCTCGCCTTACGCGGGAGCGGAAACTGGAACTGGCGGACGTATCCGTGACATTCAGGCGACTGGACGTGGCGGGCTAACAATCGCCGGCTCAACTGGTTATTTTGTGGGCAATCTTTTAATCCCTGGCTATGACCTGCCCTGGGAAAAGAAAGACTTAATTTACCCAAAAAATATTGCCAGCCCTCTGAAAATTATGATTGAAGGGTCTAATGGAGCTTCGGATTACGGCAATAAGTTTGGCGAACCGGTTATTACCGGCACAGCTGCTTCAGTTGGCATTGAACTCCCAGACGGCGAACGCCAGGAGTATTTAAAAGCAATTTTATTTACCGGCGGGATTGGCATGTTGGACGACAACCACGTTAAAAAAAATGAGGCTTTTCCTGGAATGTTAATTGTTCAAGTCGGCGGTCCGGCTTATCGCATTGGTTTTGGTGGTGGCTCTGCCTCCTCATTAAATCAAGGCGATAACAAGGAAGAAGTTGACTTCAACGCCGTACAGCGCGGCGATGGAGAAATGGGTCAAAAGGTGAATCGCGTTATCCGCGCTTGCGTGGAAATGGGCGATGATAATCCAATTGTCATTGTTCACGACCAAGGGGCTGGAGGACCAGCTAACGTTCTTAAAGAATTGGTGGAGCAATACGGTGGTAAGATTGATATCCGTAAGATTACTTTAGGAGACCCGACTTTATCCGTTTTGGAAACTTGGATTTGTGAATTTCAAGAACGCAATGGTTTCATTATTGAACCAGAACGGATTGAAGAATTCCAAGCCATTTGTGAACGCGAAAAAGTCAATTGCGAAATCCTGGGCGAAGTGACCGACGACGGTTATTTTGTTGTCTACGACAGCGCTGATGACAGCGTTCCAGTTCGTTTGGATTTAAGTAAAGTTTTAGGCGGCTTGCCGCAAAAAACATTTACTGACAACCACATTGAACGCAAATTACTGCCGCTGGAGCTCCCTAACGATTTTTCCATTGAGGAAGGAATCAAAAGAATCTTCGGTTTAATTTCCGTGGGTTCTAAAGACCACCTGACAGCTAAAGTTGACCGCAGTGTTACAGGTTTAATTGCCCAACAGCAATGTTGCGGCGCCGTGCAAATTCCGGTAGCCGATTTTGGAGTTGTGGCACAAAGCCATTACCCTGATGATGTTGATGAATATACTGGCGCGGTAACAGCCATCGGCGAAAAGCATATGGAAATGATACTTAACACGCCGGCGGCCGCCAGAATGACAGTAGCGGAAATGTTGACTAATATGGCACCAGCAATCGTTAGCGATTTGCGCGATTTAAAGGTGTCAGCCAACTGGATGTGGGCTCCGAAACTTCCGGGTGAAGGGGCTCGTCTTTATGATGCCGCCACTGCTCTGCGTGATTTTATGGTTGATGTTGGCGTCGCTATTGATGGTGGAAAGGACAGTCTTTCCATGGTCACTAAAATCCAACATCCCGATGGGAAAGTTGAATTAGTTAAATCTCCGAGCCAGCTCGTTTTATCTGGGTATGTAACGATGGGTGACATAAACCAAAAAGTTACTCCTGACCTTAAACATCCAGGAAAAAGCGCACTCTTAAGAATAGATTTAGCTAATCGCGAACGTCGTTTAGGCGGCTCGGCTTTAGCTCAAGTCTATGGCCAAATTGGTGATAACTATCCAGACATTAATGCCAAAAATTTAGTTGCTGGCTTCAGCGTCATTCAGGAATTGGTTATTAATAATCTGATTTCTGCTTGCCATGATATCAGCAAAGGTGGCTTAATCACCACCCTTCTGGAAATGGCATTTGCGGGAAATTGTGGATTAAACATCAATTATGATACCACTGTGCCTTTAACAGCCGAATTATTTGCTGAAGAGGCCGGTTGGGTAATTGAGTGCTTATCGAATAACTTGGAAGAAGTAATTGAAGTTTTGGAAGAAGCTTCTGTCCCTTACCAAAAGTTAGGACACTCCTTACACCTGCGGGAAATAATCATCACCAAAAATCATTCCGAAATTGTCTTTTCTGATAAATTAGGAAATCTCAAAGAGCAATGGCACGAAACTAGCTATCAGCTGGAAAAACTGCAAATACTGCCCGGCTTAGCTAAAGAAAAAAAGATGAATATTTGTTATCGCCCAGGCGCTAACTACGATTTGTCTTTCAATCCTCAGGCAACGGAAGACTGGGTGTTTAAAGTTGAACAACCAAAAGTAGCGGTTATTCGCGAAGAGGGTTCTAATGGTGATCGGGAAATGAGTTCATTTCTTTATCGGGCGGGACTTAAAATTTCCGACATTAACATGAACGACCTGCTGACCGGAAAGGCTGACTTGGACGAATTCCAAATGGTGGTTTTTGTTGGCGGCTTTAGCTACGCCGATGTTTTAGATTCAGCTAAAGGCTGGGCCGGGACAGTTAAATTCAACGACAGGTTAAAAGTAATGTTTGAAGATTTCTTCAAACGCCCTGATACGTTGTCGCTTGGAATCTGTAATGGTTGCCAATTTGAGGCTTTAACCGGATTGATGTTTCCGGAATTAAAACCTGAAGAACAACCGCGCTTTATTGCCAACGATTCTGGCCGTTTTGAAAGCCACTTTTTGACTGTCAAAATTATGGAAAGCCAGGCAGTAATGCTACAAGGCATGAAAGGCTCAACTCTCGGAGTTTGGTCCGCGCACGGAGAAGGCAAAGCTTTCTTTCCGAGTAACAAAGCGGCAAACTCGATAAGTATTCCGATTCGCTACGTGAAGGATAATGGCGAAATTGCTAAACGCGAAGATTATCCCTTCAACCCTAACGGTTCGCCCGATGGCATCGCCGGGCTCTGCAGCGCTGACGGACGACATCTGATTATGATGCCACATCCTGAACGGACTTTCCTGCCCTGGCAATGGGCATACTGGCCAAAAGAATGGTCAGAGCTTGAAACCTCTCCTTGGTTACAAATGTCCCAGAATGCCAGAAATTGGCTGGCTGAGCATAAGTAATCAATAATTACGTACATTTTGCCCCTGTTATCTGCGGATGACAGGGGTTTTTATTTTGCTAAATTAGTATTGACATATTTTTGTATTTATGATAAAGTTAGCTAATCAAAATAGCACATTTACAACAAAACTATAAATCCAAAAAAGTAAGAGAAATGAAAAAAAGAACAAAACAAAGTATTTGGTTTTTAGTGACGTTTGGATTAATTTTATTATCCTTAATCGTCTTAACTTCCTGTGAACAAGACAATGAAACTTTCGCTGTGGCGGAAAAAGTTAAAATCTTTGTCTCTTCTTCCTCGTCTGCGGACGGACTTAAGTCAGCCGCGCTTAATGAAAGCCGAGTTGAAATTGCTAAAGGCGATACTGCCTGGTTTCCAAGAGGCGTTCCCTCTTTAATGTGGGCTATCAAAGAATCCGGCTTACCAGCAAATGGCACCTGGAAAATTGAAATGATTAAAACCGATATCATGATACTCTTTCAAGAGTCTTCAGGATATAATCCGATTGGACGTTACACGTCTTATTTCGGTGATCAAATCATCCATCAATTTCCAGAAGTCGGGTTATATCGCATTTCGTTTGGTCAGTTAACCGACGCCAACCAAATGGCTGAGGAATTTTTCTTCTTTGTGCGAGTAAGCGATTATCCAGGAAAAGTCGGCGATGAAGTTGATAACGATTATATTTTCCGCATGGAAAGTAAAGCGGCTACCGACACCTCTACCGGAGAAATTAAAAATTTGATTTATGTCTATTTTAAATTCTCAGCTGGCATCAACATGGATCCCGAAAAAGCTTATTGTCGCTTAACCGACTTTCGCAAAGACGGCACGGAAATATCCGGCATGACGCACTTAAGAAAGTGGCAATTTGCCAGAGACTACTACTATTTTGTCATTCACCCTGACAACGAATCTATGAGAAAATACCGCGCCATCTTTATGGTTAGCGATACTCAAGGTTTTGAAGGCTATGCCGACCAAAACAATTACCGCTCCAGTTTGTGGAGCAAGTATGGCATCGAATTTGCCGTTCAATAAAAAAACAAAGGCTTTTCAGCCACAACAAACAACAAAAAAACACGCAAAACAAAAGACCCGAGAATCTCAAAACTCGGGTCTCTTTTTTTATAAAATTGCTAATTTCCTACCCCGCTATCAACTTAAACAAGAAATTTACCGGCCCGGAGATTATCCCACCAAACAGCATCACGACGATAATTACAAACACAAAGCCCATCCTCTCTGAACTCAAATATCTTTCCTTCAAATGCGGCGGTAAAAATAAGGCGAGCACCTTAGAACCATCAAGCGGTGGAATCGGAAGTAAATTAAAAACGGCCAAGAGCAAGTTGATATAAATTATTACGCTTAGGAGCCCGGAAAAAGTCAGGCTCAAATAAGGCAAGAATTTAAGACATAAACCAAAAAATAAGGCAATTGCTAAATTACCTAAAGGCCCGGCAATCGCCACTTTGGCCTCGCCATATTTTTTATCCCTTAAATTATAAGGATTATAAGGCACCGGCTTGGCCCAGGCAATTAAAAATGGCATATGGGACAAAACCATCATCAAGGGCAAGAACAAAGACCCAAACCATTCTAAATGGGCCAGCGGATTTAAGGTTAAACGACCGGCATCTTTGGCGGTATTATCGCCTAACTGATGAGCCACGTAGCCATGGAGGTATTCGTGAATTATAGCTGAAAAAATCAGCACAATTATTTGAAATATTTCTATCATATAGGCCAATTATAACATAACTTGATTAATTTTAAAAATGCTGTTAGAATAAAACCATTAAAATAAGCAAATAAAACCTATATGGCCAAAAAGTGTGATTTATGCGGACGCGGAGCAACTAAAGGTGCCAGCCGTTCCCACTCCAAGATTCAAACTCTAAAAAGACAAAATATCAACTTGCAAAGCAAGGTTATTGAAGGTGTCAAAGTTAAGGTCTGTACTTCTTGCATGAGAACCTTAGCTAAACCGGTTAGAGTTAAAACCAAAAGAAAACCAGCCCTAAAAGTTGGTGAATTTGGAACTGCCAGAAAGACTGGTAAAAAAATTGTTAAACTTGCAAAAAACGCTAAAGCAAAACCAGTTGCAACTAAGTCTGTTAAAGCCAAAAAATAAAAATTCAAATTTTTGAAATCTAAAACTCCGCCGATTGGCGGAGTTTTTGTTTTACTAATTTTAACATCCTATTTTCTAATGTTCGCCGCTTCACTTTCTGTTATTGTTCCGCTGACTTGCTTAATCACGATACCGCCTCCGTGCAATTTATTAATTACAGCAGTTACGGTTTTATCTGTTTTATTAAAGTCGCTGTCTATCTTAACATAACGGAATAAATCATTATCAAAATAAGCTAAAGTCAAATCACTTTCATCAAAATTTTTATCACGCTGTTTATATAAACTAACAGCGGCATCAGTATATTGTACAGAAATTACCGCCGAGCTCAATAAAGCATGATCCCCTGGTTGCAAAAAATAAGAACCACCGATATAGCTATCATAATCTGTTGCGGAAACGGCGCTTATTTTAAATGCTGTATCACTTTCAGCGGTAAAATAAAAAGATAGAGTGCTAAAAACCGTACCCTGTTCATCAGTTGACTTAGCTGTCATGGATTTATCTGTAGTAATAGTAGTTGACTGAGCAGCTTTAGGAGATGATTCGGCGGGAGTATTTGAAGACTGACTTAATAATGAGTCGGTGCGATTTTTATCCTTATTAGACAAAGGGATTTTAGATAAATCGCTATTCTTAATACCCAAACCTAATTTTCTCATAACCGCATAAGCAGCCGCTCCATCTTTCAAATAATTATATCTACCGTCAAAACTAATATAATAAGCTTCGCCTTTAGACTCTACTTGCAAAAATATCTTACCAATAAATTTTTTGCGATAATTAGCGTCCGTTTTAATTTTATCTAGATTTTTATTACTTATCCCGATACCAAGACTTTTCATGACATTATAGGCATCGGAGCCATTAGACATATAATAGCGCTGTCCATCTTTTGGATTAACGTACCAAGCTTCACCCTTAGATTCGACCTGTAATAATATCCGGCCCTGTAAGTTAGACGCGGTGGCGGATTTAACGGAAAAAAGAGGACTAAATAAAGCAAAAATTAAAAAAACAATTAATAAACTCCGTCTCATAAAATAATAATTAATAAATTATCTATAATAATTATAGCAAATAATAATAAGAAGTAACAAATAATAAACGAAGGTGCCTAAATAATCAAAGTTGTTAATTTCGATGGCCGCCCAGTTCGGCGCGGCAAAAAATCGGGCAGCGACAAAAATAAATTTCAGCATCAAATAAGCCGGCGCAAACAACCATGGTCCAAGACTAGGAAAAATTAACGCAGGAATAATTGGAATAATTAAAGCTGCGAGCAAAAACGGAAATATCCAAATCACCGCCGGATTAGCAACAAAAGAAATTACAGAAAATTGTTTAAAGTTACTAATCATAATCGGCAAGACGGCTAATTGGCAGGCGAGCGTTAAGCTAAATATCTCCCAGATGCCAATAATTAACTTCCCTGTTAATCCGGAAAATTTCTTTTTTATTTTTGGCGCCAATTGAGCAAAAAATGGATAAATATAAATTATTCCGCTTACTGCGGCAAACGAAAGTTGAAAACCAACATCATCCCTTAATAAACGATGATTAAAAACTAACATCAGGGCTGCCGAGAAAACTAAAGCGCGAATGATTGAAGACAGGCGCCCATAATACAAAGCGAGAAATACCAAGCCGCCCATAATCGCCGAGCGGACAGCGGAAGCACTCAGGCCAGTTATCAAAGGATATAAAAACAAAAAAAGAAAAACAATTTTTAAAGCAGCCTGACGGCGCAAACCGATAAACAAGGCCACGTTTAGAACCATGGCGCTCATAATCGTGATATGTGAACCAGAAATAGCAATTAAATGACTTAGTCCCACACGAGCGAATAAATCAGAATCTTCAGATAAAATTGTGCGACGATAACCTAAGAGCAAGGCGTCCGCCAAGCCCGCTTCTGGTTCGGGCAAAGACCTATCAATGGTTAATTTAATTCCCTGCTTTATTTTTAAGAGCCGCCCATAAATCTTCTGCCCAAAACTTAAATCCCCGCTCGCCCTCGTGATTTTTGGATAATACATCACGGAATAAATATCATAACGTGCTAAATAGCGTTCATAATCAAAACCCTTGAACTCTTCGGGTGTCTTTACTGAGCCGCTAATTTGTAAAAAATCGCCATAATCATATTCCGGGTAGAGATTGGTCGTAATTAAAACCCGACTGCCAGCGCAAACGATTAAACGCCGACTCTTATAATCAATATCTGCTTCTTCGCAAACCCGGCCGCTAAAATCTAAATTCTGGCCATTATAATAAGCGGCATCGGTATTTTTAAAAGTAGGCAAAAAAGCGCGCTTATCTATACCACGCGCAAAAATAAACAGAATAAAAATTAAATTAACAGCAAAAAATATCTTAGACGGTGTTAGCATAAAAAAATACTCTCTTAATGAGAGTATTTTAACTAACGAGTAATAAAATGATAATAAAATCTATAGACCCCAGGCTTCATCAGAATATTTGGGCAAAGCAAATATCTTTTCAATCTCCGTTTGTAACAATTTTACATCGTCTCCGCTCAAAGGCTCAAAGCCTTCATAAAATCCAGTCTTTCGATCAGGCAAATACATACTTTCCGGCCACGGCTGTTTAACGGCATTAGTCGCACGCCCAAAAATATGAACATGCAAAAAGGGTTGAGGATTATCACCTTTCCAAAACCAATTGCCCATGTCTTGATAATTAATTTTAATCACCGGTATCCCCTGTTCATTCATAACTTTCTCCAAAGCTAGACCGCAGACAATCGTAAAACGCATCAGCTCAATCGCCAGCTTCGGCTCCAATTTTGTCCGGTCAGAAATAGTTTTATCTTTCGGCAATATCCGAATATGGCCGCCGTCTGTTCGCGGCAAAAACGGCTGTTCATGAGATTCAACAATAAAATTTTTAGTTTCAAAAATAAACATATATTATTTCTTTAAAAATCTTAAATAGGCTTCCATAAATGGTTCTAAATCGCCGTCTAAAACCGCGTCCACATTAGAAGTTTCATATTCACTGCGATGATCTTTAACTAATTTATTGCCATACATAAAATATGAACGGATTTGTTTCCCCCATTCCGCTTTCTGGACGCCGCCTTTTAATTTCTTTTCTTCCGCTTCCCGCTCCTCCAACAAGCGCTGATTTAACTTGGCGCGTAAAATTTTAAAAGCATTTTCTTTATTTTGATGTTGCGAGCGTTCAGTTTGGCAAGAAACGGTGACGCCGCTCGCCAGATGAACGATGCGGACAGCGGAATCAGTCGTGTTCACGCTTTGACCGCCCGGACCGCTAGAACGAAAAACATCTATCCGAATATCTTCGTCCTTAATCACGATCGCACCTTCATCAGCAATTTCCGGAATAACTTCTATTAAGGCAAAAGAAGTTTGACGCAGGCCATCGGCATTGAAGGGCGAATTGCGGAGCAAACGATGAACACCGTTCTCGCTTTTTAAATAACCATAGGCATATTGACCGCTAAGGCGCAGATCAACGCTTTTAATTCCCGCTTCGTTGCCATAGTTTCTATCTAGAATCTCGGCCTTAAAACCCTTGCGCTCAGCAAAGCGCAAATACATACGTTCTAACATCTGAGCCCAATCCTGAGCGTCCACACCGCCCGTACCAGCGTGAATGGACAAAAAAGCATTAGCTCTATCATGCGCTCCGGAAAAGAGCGAGAAAAACTCTAATTGCGAAAAATCCTTTTCTAAAAGCACGGTTTTCTTTTCTAGTTCCTGAGTTAATTCATCAGTCGCCTCCTGTTTCGCTAAATTAGCCATTTCTTGAGTTTCCTGGATTTCTTGTTCAATCGCGGCCCATTGTTTAATTTCCGTCGCCAACTCCTCGGCTTCTTGGCCAACTTTAACCGCCACTTCTTGGTTGTTCCAAAAATCTGGCGCCGACATCTGTTTCCGCAGTTCTTGTTCGCGACCAATTTTAACTTCAATATTCAAAAGCGCCTTGATTTTTGATAATCTAGCTTGCAGTTCTTTTAGTTTTTCTAAGATGGCTTCCATATCTTGATTATAACAAACGGGCGCTATAAAGCAAAAGCCGTCTTTTGGAGACGGCTTTGCGATATATGAGATATAAAAATTAACGTTTGCTCCATTGTGGGGCTTTTCTGGCTTTTCTTAAACCCGGTTTCTTTCTTTCAACTTGTCTTGGATCGCGAGTCAAGAAGCCGTTCACTTTCAAAGCTTCTTTAGTATTTGGGTCGAGAGCAAAAATAGCACGAGCGATACCTAATTTAACGGCATCAACTTGACCGAATTTACCGCCGCCATTAACAATTACGGAGAAATTAAAATCACGATTATGGCCGGTGACTTTTAAAGGCTGAACAATATTATTAAATCCTTCACCTTGAAAATATTCTGCAGCGCGCTTACCGTTGACCATAATTACGCCCTTGCCGCCTTCATACAAGCGGACCTGAGCGGAGGCCTGTTTACGACGACCGACAGCTTTAATATATTTACCGGAGAATTCCACTACGCTTTCGTTCTTAGCCCATTCTTTATCATCGAAAGTTACGTCATCAACCACGGCTTCAAATTCGTCTTCCATGATGTCTTTGGTTTTTTTATCTGCCATATTATTTTATAATTAATCTTTTGAGCATATTAACGCGCAACTTGGTTGGCGGCAACATTTCTCTAACCGCCCGTTGTAAAACTTCTCCCGGATTAAGCGCGAAAACCGTGGACATTTTTTTAGATTTTAAACCACCGATATAGCCGGAAAAATGATGATATTCTTTCTGATCAAGTTTTTTGCCGGTAAACTTCAACTTGCTGATATTTTTAACTTCCACAATATCGCCCATATCGATATGAGCTTGGTATTCTGGTTTATTTTTACCATGAAGCAGATTAGCAATCTTGGTGGCTAAACGACCAACAGTTTGATCGGTGGCGTCCAGTTGATGCAATTTTCTTTCAATATTTTTCATATTTTTATACTAATTCAATTTGAACCATTTCCGCACCATCGCCCTGTCTGACTCCCAGCTTAACGATTCTGGTGTAACCTCCAGCGCGTTCTTTATAACGGACACCTAAAACATCCATGGTTTTTTTAATAGCGTTCTTTTGCAAGAGAACTTTGATTAAACCGCGGCGAGCTGCTAAATCTCCGGCCTTAGAAGCGGTAATCATTCTTTCTACTAGTGGTCTAACAGCCTGGGCCTTAGCCTTGGTTGTTTTAACTTTTTCATATAAAAGAATGCTAGACGCTAAATTTCTAAGCATCAATTCGCGTGGACCCTTTTCTCGGTCTAAAATTTTGTTTTTATTTCTGTGACGCATAAACAGGCTTAATTATTTCTTTGGTTTTTTAACTTTTTCTTTTTTTTCTTTTTTAGGCTCAGCGGCTTCTTCATCTTCAACAATTTCAGCTACAGCTTCGTCTTCTTCAATAACGACTTCAGCTTCAATCTGGTTAGCGGCTTCGGCGGCCATTTCTTTGCCGATATTTTCCGGTAACAAGGCTTTATATTGTTCAACTAATATTTTAACCGCTTCATTGAAAGCATCTTCCGGGCTAATTGTGCCATCAGTTTTAACATTCAAAACTAACTTATCCCAGTTGGTCATTTTACCGACACGGGCATTATCAACTTGAATGCTAACAACAGTTACCGGAGAAAAGATGGAATCAATTTCAATGAAACCAATTTCCTTATTTTCTTTCTTATTGCCTTCAGACATTTTATAACCACGTCCGCCTTTTACTAAAATTTCAGCTTCTAAGCTTCCGGCTTCGTCCGTAATATTAGCAATCACTAAATCCGGATTCTTAACCTCCACATCGCTATTTTTAGCAATATCACCGGCAGTAACCACTTTCTTGCCTTTAACTTTTAATTCCAAGCGGATTTCTTCTTCGGTAAAAACCTTAAGTCTTAATTGCTTCAAGTTTAAAATCATTTCTAAAACATCTTCTTTAATATGAGGCAGGGCCATAAATTCATGGCTAGCACCTTTAATTTTTACTCCGATGACAGCGGCTCCTGGCAAAGAAGACAAGAGTACGCGGCGCAAGGAATTTCCCAAGGTCATACCATAGCCAGGAAATAGAGGCTCGATAGTAATGATTCCCTCGTTGGTATCACCAACGGTCTTAAAATCAATTTTCTTAGGATTAGCGATGTTTTGCATATTATTTTTTTATTTTGAATAATATTCAATGATCATATGAACATTGATGCTTTGTGGAAGATCTTCGTCCTTAGGTTCGTGTAGAATCTTCGCGGCCATCTCTGTATTGTTGAAATTTATCCAGCTTGGTCTTTCAGCCTTAGCAATCTTTTCATTGGCATTTCTGAAATATGGACTCTTTTGGCTAGATTTTCTAATTTTAATAACTTGTCCCAGCTTAACACTGAAAGAAGGGATATCGGTCTTGCGATCATTAACGGTAAAATGTCCGTGATTTACCAATTGACGAGCTTGCGCACGGGAACTAGCAAAACCAGCCTTGAAAATAACGTTATCCAAACGTGATTCCAATAATTTCAAGAAGTTCTTACCGGCATCACCCTGTTTCTTGGCTGCCTTTTCAAAAGTCAAACGGAATTGCTTTTCGGAAACGCCATAATATTTCTTGGCTTTTTGTTTTTCAGTTAACTGTGTTCCGAAGTCGCTCAAACGCTTGCGTCCTTTAGGACCATGAAAACCCGGAGCGTAGTTACGCTTAACCATCGCACATTTTGGCGAAAAACATCTTTCACCTTTTAGAAAAAGTTTTTCACCGACGCGACGGCATTGCTTACATTTATTATCAATATTTCTTCCCATATTTTTGTGATTAGTTTAAACTCTTCTCGGCTTCTTAGGACGGCAACCATTATGAGGAACCGGGGTGGTGTCCTTGATTGACGAGACGTCCAAACCATTAGCATTTAAAGCGCGGATAGCGGCTTCGCGGCCAGTACCAACACCAGAAACAAAGACGCTTACTTCTTGCAAGCCATATTCTTCTTTAGCTTTCTGAGCGGCAATCTTAGTAATAATTTGAGCGGCATAAGGAGTGGCTTTCTTGGCGCCCTTAAATCCGGCTAATCCGGCTGAAGCCCAAGCGATAACATCGCCGTTATTATCAGTTAAAGTAATCATGGTGTTGTTATAAGTCGCCTGAATATAGGCGCGACCAACCTTGACTACTCTAGCTGTTTTTTTCTTTTTCTTTTTAACTAATTTTTTCTTGGCGCGAGCAGCCTTATTTTTTTCAAGTTTTTGCTTGATTTCTTCCGGCAACTCTTCATCAGAGGAATCAAAAGAAAAGGCCGCCATTTCATCGCGTTCTTCTTTCTCTTCACTGTTAATTGCTTTTTCAGCAACTGGAAGCGAAGTTTCTTCTGATTTTTCTGCGTCTTTTTTTACTTCTTCAGACATATTTTAAACTCTTAGAATTTTAATTAGGTCTTCTGTAATCCGGCCTTGCTCTTGCCGCTCACCGCGGTCATGCGCTTATTGCCACGAACAGTACGACTATTAGTTTTAGTTCTCTGACCTCTAACCGGTAAATGCTTGGCGTGTCTCAAACCGCGATAACAACCGATTTCTTTCAAACGCTTGATATTGCTTTGAACTTCACGACGCAAATCGCCTTCAACCGTAAATTTCTTTTCGACTAATTCTCGTAAAAGATTAACATCTGATTCCTTTAAGTCCTTAACTCTGATATCTTTATCGACTTTGGCGGTTTCCAAAATTTTATTGGAACGAGTGCGCCCAATGCCATAGATATAAGTTAAAGCGATTTCGATTCTTTTTTCGTTAGGGATATTAACTCCCGCTATTCTTACTGCCATAGATATTAAAAATTACCCCTGTCTTTGTTTATGTTTAGGGTTTTTGCAAATTACGTGGACCCGACCTTTGCGTCGCACTACTTTGCAGTCTTTACAAATTTTCTTAGCGCTGGCTCTCACTTTCATATGATACTGTTTACTTGTCTTTCTTAATTAAACTGCGAGGTTTAATATATAAAACAATTCTATATTTTTATAATTACATGCGGTAAGTAATCCGCCCTTTGCTTAAGTCGTAAGGGCTGATTTGAAGTTTAACCTTATCACCCGGAAGCAAGCGGATACGGTTCATTCTCATTTTGCCGGAAAGATGAGCAAGAATTTCATGGCCATTTTCTAGGGCCACGCGAAAACTAGCGGCTGGCATTAGCTCTAATACCTCGCCCTGCATTTCAATAAAATCTTTGGCGTTCAAATCACTGGATATTTCGTTGTTGTTTCCCATGTCTTTTGACATTAACACAAAAAAATTTGATAAAGACAAGACTCGCCTTATCAAAGTTTTTTAAAAATATTTTCGCTTATTTAATATAATATTCTTAATAAAATTATTATAGGGATAAGTTTGAAAGTTGTCAATAGTTAACACCTATCCCTCTAAGACCGCCTTAATACGCCTAACACCGGCACTGGATGACTCCTCTTTCTGAATCTTAAATTTACCTAATATTCCAGTATTATTTACGTGCGGGCCACCACAAATTTCTTGAGAATAGGCGACTTTAACATCTGGCTTCCCGTCAGCCAATAATGACGCCGCCGTATAAACCTTAACCCGCTCACCATACTTGGAATCAAAGACTCCCATCGCTCCCCGCTCCTTAGCTTCTTCAAGCGATAATTCCTCACAAGTTACCGGCAAATTGGCGGTAATTGCTTCATTAACTAATTCCTCGGCTTTAGCGATTTGTTCGGGAGTCATCTTCTCCGTATGAGAAAAGTCAAAGCGTAATCTCTCGGAAGTAATATTACTTCCTTTTTGGGTGACGTGCTCGCCCAGGACTTGGCGCAAAGCGGCTAGCAATAAATGAGCAGCAGTATGTAATTTAGTAGTCTCTTCACTATGGTCAGCCAAACCGCCCTTGAATTTACCGGCGGAAGCAGTCCGCGAAAGTTCTTGATGCTTAGCTAATTCTAAGGCAAAGCCCTCTTTATCAACCTTAATCCCCTTTTCGGCAGCCAACTCTTCGGTAATCTCCAAAGGAAAGCCGTAGCTTTGATAAAGCCGGAAGGCGTCTTCCCCGCTTAAATTACCTTGAGCTAATTTTTCAAATTCTAAAATACCTTTTTCTAGAGTATGAGAAAATTTCTCGGTCTCTTTAGTAAGCTCACTGGAAATGGTTGGCAGATTATTTTTTATTTCAGGATAAACATTGGCATAAATTTGAGCGACAGCGGCCGCAATCTCGGCTGGCCAATTAATATCTTGCTGGCTGATTCCCAATTGACGACCATAACGTATTGCTCGTCTGATTAATCGTCTAAGCACATATCCTTGATCGGTATTAGAGGGAGCAATTCCTTTATCGTCACCAATAATAAGGGTGGCCGCTTTTAAGTGATCAGCAATAATGCGCATCGCCTTGTCACTATTAGAGTCAGCACCATATTTTTGGCCACTCAATTCTTCAATCTTATTAATAAGCGGACGGAACAACTCGGTTTGATAATTATCATTCAAGCCGTTAATCACTGCCAAGACTCTTTCCAAACCTAAACCAGTATCAACATTGGTTTGTTTAAGCGGTTCAAAGTTTCCGTCAGCCGTCTTATTATATTGCATGAAAACGTCATTCCAAATTTCCACCCATAAATCGTTGTCATCATTAAAGCTTGCCGGAACCTTATCAGCATCTCCGACCCAATAAAACATTTCCGAATCCGGGCCGCAAGGACCAGTAATTCCGGCTGGACCCCACCAATTATTTTTTTTAGGCAATTTTGCGATTCTTTCAAGCGGCAAATTATTAGATTTAAAAATTTCTTCCCAGATCTGATAAGCTTCTTCATCATAAGGCGCATCAGCGTCTCCCTGAAAAACAGAAACGGCTAAGCGGTTTTTATCAAGACCAAGCCAAAATGTTGAAGTTAAAAACTCCCAGCTAAAGTTGATGGCTTCTTTTTTAAAATAATCACCCAGTGACCAATTGCCCATCATTTCAAAAAAAGTATGATGTGTCCTGTCACCAACCTCGTCAATATCTCCAGTTCTAATACATTTTTGCGCATCTGTCAGACGATTGCCGGCCGGATGTTTTTCACCCAAAAGAAAAGGCACAAGCGGATGCATTCCCGCTGTTGTAAACAAAACCGTCGGGTCATTTTCCGGAATTAAACTAGCACTAGAAATAACCGCATGTCCTTGAGCTTTAAAAAAATCTAAATATTTTTGGCGTAATTCGTTAGCGTTCATATTTATATAAAATTCTAATTTATCTTAGACTTTACTATATTATATTAACTTCCTCACTTAAATCAAGGCCAAACTTCTTTTTAACCGCGGCCTTAACTTTGGTCACCAGACTTAAAACTTGTTTAGCACTAGCGCCGCCCTCATTAACCAAAATCAGCGCTTGTTTTTCATACATCCGAACCGGTCCAAATTTCTTACCCTTGAGCCCAGCCTGTTCAATTAACCAACCGGCCGGTATTTTTATTTTATTAGCTTGACCAGGAAAAGATGGAATCTCCGAATATTGTTGCTGTAATTTTTTGAATTGAGCCCTACTTATCTCCGGATTCTTAAAAAAGGAACCGGAATTAGGCAAAGCCTGCGGATTGGGAAGCTTACTATTTCTAATTTCACCGATAGTATTAACAATGTCACGAATCGTAATTTTCTTGATACCCTTCTCGACTAATTTTTCTTTAATGGAGCCATAGTCTAATTGAAAATTAGGCTTGAGTGCCAAAGATACGACCACTGAATAAATAAAGTAGCGCCCTTTAAACTTATTTTTAAAAACGCTGTCCCGATAACCGAAGCGGCAATCAGCCGCAGAAAATATTTTTTCCTGACCGGTTTTCAAATCAAAAGCTAAAAGATGATGGAAAGAATCTTTAAACTCGACACCGTAAGCGCCGATATTCTGGACCGGAGCCGCGCCGACCGTGCCATAAATCAAAAATAAATTTTCCAGGCCATAAAATTTATGATTAGCCGTAAAGGCAACAAACTTTGACCAAGATTCTCCCGACAAAGCTTCCACCAAAACTCGGGTTTTATTTTTTTCAATTACTTTTATCCCCTTAATTTCATTTTTTAAAACTAAACCCTTAATTCTCTGGGAAAATAAAATATTAGAGCCGCCGCCTAAAACGGTTATCGGCTGCTTATTTTTTTTAGAAAAAGCCAAAGCCTCCAAAAGTTCTGACTTATTTTTCACAATCGCAAAATAATCGGCGAGCGTGCCGACTTTAATGGTTGTATATTGTCCCAGCGGATGGTCTTTTTCTATTTTTAACATATAAATATTTATTAACGGGAAAATTATTCTTCCAATTCACCGACTTCTTGCAGTTTTAATAATTTAGAATACAGGCCTCCGGAAACTCTGGCTAATTCCAAATGATTCCCTTCTTCGGCCACCTGGCCATTTTCCAAGACAATTATTTTATCAGCATTTTTAATAGTACTCAAGCGATGGGCAATAATAATCATGGTGCGCCCGCGGCTAATCTTTTTCATCGCGTCAGAAATCAAGCGTTCACTCTCGCTATCCAAACTGGAAGTCGCCTCATCAAAAATTAAGACTCGAGGATTGGCCAAAATTGCACGGGCAATCCCTAAACGCTGTCGTTGGCCGCCGGACAATTTAATGCCTCGTTCGCCCACTAAAGAATCATAGCCTTTCCCCAGCTTAAGAATAAATTCTTCAGCATTAGCAATGCGCGCCGCGGCTTGAATCTCCTGTTTAGTGGCGTCTGGTTTGGCATAAGAAATATTTTCAGCCACCGTTAAATCAAAAATTTCTACTTCCTGCGGAACAATCGCCAAGAACTTACGAAAAGCTTTTAAATCATAAGAGCGTAAATCGCGGCCATCAAGCAAGACTTGACCTGACTGCGGATCGTAATGGCGATAAACTAAACGCGCGACTGTGGTTTTGCCGCCGCCGGAAGGTCCAACCAAGGCCACGACGGAACCGGAACTGATTTTAAAATTTAGTTTAGAAACCGCGGTTCGCAAATTATCACCGTAAGCGAAAGAAACATTCTTAAAAGCAATTTCTCCGACTATTTTTTTAGGAATAAGCCCTCTAGTTTTATTCTTAATTTCATCAGTGGCATTAAACAATTGTAATAAGCGATTAACGCCTTCACGCCCTTCTTCCATCTTATCGTAAAATCTGGTCAAACGGTATAAAGAAGCATAAGCAGTTTCGCTGAGCGTAAAAATAAAGATTAAAGTACCGACGCTCATTGAGCCTTCAGCCACCAAATAAACGCCCAACAACAAAACAGTGGCCCGACCGATATCAGCAATGGAATTTCGTACTAAACCGATTTTCATCATCCAACCCCATTGCTTATCTTCATTTTCTCTTAGGTCATTTTTAATTTTACCGAACTCGCGGAGCTCACGGTCTTCCTGAACAAATGATTGGACGGCATTAATATTAATGATTGACTGAGTCATTTTGCCAGAAGCGGTTTCATAATCGCGATAAATTTGTTTTCTGACCGGATACATACGACGATTAGACCAATAAACAATGGCAACGAAAATAGCGGCAAAAAACAAAAAAGAGGAACCAATTCGCCAATCTGACCAAAATAAAGCAACTAGCGTAAAACTTAGTTGAATAAGTGTCGGAAAAAACTCCCAAAAGAAATTGTTTAAAAATTCGGAAATCTTATCAACTCCTTTTTCTATTTTAATTATCTTGGCGCCGGTATTTTGTTTTTCATGATATCCTAAGCTGAGCGAAACTAATTTCTCCTGCGCTTTCATGCCTAAAGAATATTCAACCTCCACCAACATCCGCAAAATCTGACGGTCACTAAAATAATGAATAAAAGAACGCACTTCTTCCGTCGTCAAATAAAGAGCAATTAACTTTAACAAAAAAATGATGCGCTCTTTATCAAAATTATTTAAGCTATCGACCACTACTTTTAAAAGATAGGGTTTTAATAAATCCAAGGCGCCAATAAACAGCGAAATAATAACAATTTTGATAAAAAACTTGCGGAAGGGCTTAAGTAAAAACCAAAAATCAAACCAAAAACTACGACGAGCGCCGCTAGTTTCTAATTTTTTAAAATCTAGTTTTTTTTCAGTGGTTTTTGTTTTTTGCATAATAATTCTTCGCCAACTCTAAAAACGTCGCCCGCTCCCATTAACAAAAGCAAATCGCCCGCCTTAATATTGGTTCGCAAATAATTAGCGGCCTGGGCAATATCCTTAAGATTAGAAACCGGCTGAGAGATTGACTGCTGTTTATTGAATTTTTGAATCGCTCTGACCAATTGGGCGCTGGAAACTCCGCCCTGTTTCTCGCGCGCTGAACCATAAATATCCAGCACAATTAATTCTTGTGCGTTTCCAAAACTAGAGACAAAATCATTAAATAGCGCCTTAGTCCTGGTGAAGGTATGAGGGTGAAAAACAACGCGCAATTTTTTGTTCGGATAATGACGCCTAATTCCCTCTAAGGTCGCGGCTATTTCCGTGGGGTGATGCGCATAATCATCAATAATTAAAGCGCCTTGATATTTCCCTAAAATTTGCGCCCGACGCTCCGTACCACGAAAATCAAACAGATGCTTCTTAATCTCAGCTAAAGAAACTCCTAAATCGCGGGCGGTCGCAATGACGGCCAGGGCGTTATAAATATTATGCTTTCCCCAAAGTCTAATCTTAAATTCTCCCAAATTGTTAACAAAAAAATACTGATAACCGTTTTTAATTCTAATTCCATGAGCCAAATAATTAACCGTCTCATTATTATAATTGGTATCAGCAATATCATAATTTATAATCCGCGCTCGGCAATACTTTTTAATTTTACGGCTTAAAGTATCGTGATGATTAGTCACTAAAAATCCGGAAGTCGGAATCCTTTTAATAAACTGGGAAAAAACTTGAATATAATCGGCTTCGGTCTTAAAAAAATCCGGATGATCATAATCAATATTGTTTAAAACGACTCCATACGGATTTAAATATTGAAGTTTGTTACCATATTCATCGGCTTCGGAAACAAAAATCTTTCCCGAGCCACTTAGACTCCCGCCCTTAAACTGCGGCACATTGGAGCCCACAAAAACATTTGGCTTCTTTCCGGCTTTAAAAAGAACATAGCCCAGCCAAGCAGAAACGGTGGTCTTGCCATGACTACCGCAAACGGCAATCCCTTGATGCGCGCTAAAAATTTCGCCCAAAGCTTCGGAATAGGTTAAAATGCGCGTTTTTTTAAATAAGTCCGGATTATCTTGAATAAATTTCAGCTCCGGATTATTTCCCGAATTATAAGCGATAGAGTGGATTATTAATTTAGCATCAAGCGGTAAATTTTTTTGACTAAAAGGAGCTTTAACCGTTATTTTCAAACGCGCTAAAATTTTGTCAGTCATAAAAGTTTCCGCCACATCAGAACCGGAAACCGAAACGCCGCGCGCTTTTAAAAATTGAGCGAGAGTTGCCATCCCGACGCCCTTGATACCAATCATATAAATTGTCTGATTTTTTTTGAACATGACAAGTATTAATTAGCGGCTAAAATTTCTTTAATTAACGCTGCCATCGTTTCCGAGGCGTGACGTTTCATAACTTTAGAAATATTGGAACTTAATTTAGTTTGCAATTCCGAGTTGCTTAGAATATTTTTTATTTCCGTTACAAAATCCTCAGCTCTTAATTCTGTTTGCGATAAAACCAGAGCGGCATTTAAACGTTTAAAAATAATAGCGTTATCTTCTTGTTGGGATTTGGGAATGGGAATTAAAATCGCCGATTTGGCTAATTCACATAACTCGGTCAAAGTCGCCAAGCCACAACGCGAAATAACTAAATCGGCGGCGGCCATCAATTGAAAAACATCAGCGGGCGAAAGTAATTCAAAAACTTGATAGTCGCTAACTTGATTGGGATTAACTGGCGTAAGTGGCAACTTCCCTTTGCCGGTAATATGGATAATTTGAGCAAATTCAATAATCTCTGTTTTGGCTCCGGCAATCAAATCATTCAAGGCCGCAGCGCCAGTAGCCCCGCCGGTAACTAAAATTAAAGGCTTAGTATCTAAAAGGCGATATTTTTCTTTAATATTTTTAATCGCTTCAGCTTTATTTTCCAGAGTGGCGATTGGGTTCCCAATCCAAACAGCCTTAGAACCGTAATCACGCAAAGATTTTTCAAAAGTAACGGTTACCAGACGTGCCGCCGGCGCCATCAACTTATTAGCCAATCCGGGACGGACATCTTGCTGATGAATAATAATCGGAATATTTTTCAATCTAGCCGCCCAAACTAAAGGCACACTGACAAAACCACCAGCACTAATTATTAAGCTGGGGCGTTCGCGTCGCAAAAGCGAAAAAGAAAGGATAAACGCCAGCAATATTTTTAATAAATCAGAAAAATTATGAAAAGAAAAATAACGACGTAATTTGCCAGCTGGTAAAGAAATAAACTTTAATTTTTTATTTCCCGGTAAGTTAAAAGATGCCACCATTGATTTTTCCGGACCAGTCTTAGTACCCACAAAAACCAAGTTGAAATTATCAACCGCTAATTCCTTAGCAATCGCCAAAAGAGGCGTTACCGGACCACCGGAACCGCCGCCGCTTAAAATAATGGTTTTAGGGTCGTAAGTCTTCATATTTAAAACAACCTTTAACAATTAATCAAACCTAGGAACGCTTGAGCCCACGAGTCTGTTTACTGATATTAACTAAAATTCCCATAGCAATCAAGGCTGATAAAATAGCCGAGCCGCCGGCAGAAATAAAAGGTAAGGGCACGCCGGTCATCGGAATCAGATTAATCATGCCACCGATATTCAAAAAAGTCTGAACCGCCAACCACACTACAATTCCGGTGGCCAAAGTCTGGCCATACAAATCAGGGGCGGCGGAAGCAATCATTAAACCGCGATAAAAAATAAACAAGAAAAGCAATAATAATAAGGAGCTAAAGATAAAACCCATCTCCTCAGAAGCAATTGAGAAAATTGAATCGCCCCAAACTTCCGGCAAATACATAAACTTTTGACGACTTTGTCCTAAACCGCGACCAAGCCAACCACCAGAACCAACAGCAATCAATGATTGGTTAATCTGATAACATTTATCTTGGGCGCTATAACTAGGGTCCTTCAAACATTTAAAACGGTCGCTTTGATAAGACGACTTCATGCTTAGCATTAAAAAAAGCAATAATCCGGCAAATACCACTACTAAAAAAATGTGTTTTATTTTGCCACCGCCGACAAAAAATACCATCATGGCAGTAAAGGCAATAATAAATAAAGTGCCTAAATCCGGTTGCGCCAACATCAACAAGCTAATGATTCCCAGAATAAACAAAAAAGGAACGATGCCGCCGGAAAAGCTATTCAAATCGCCTTTCTTAGCCTCTAACCAAGTCGCCAAATAAATTAAGAAGGATAATTTCACCAACTCGGCTGGCTGGAAAGAGTGGCCAAAAAGATTAATCCAGCTGCGAGCTGTTCCGTATTCCGACCTAATGCCGGGAATAAACACCAGCGTTAACAGCACAATAGAAAAAATCAAAAATAGAAATGCGTATTTGCGCCAAACTCGATAATCAATTTTAGAGACAATAAAAAAAGCGGCTAAACCAATGGCAATCGCGGTTAACTGATTAAGAAAATAGAAATAGGTATTGCCATAGCGAGCATAAGAAACAACCGAGGAGGCGCTGAATAAAAGAACCAAGCCAAAAATTAATAAAACCATAACGGCAGCAATCAAGCTTTTATCGGGTTCATGTTCTCCTGATCGCAGAGAAAGAAATCTTTTTTTCAAAGCAGATAACTTCATATCTGCTTATCTAGAAGAAAAATAATCAGCCCCATAACAGCGCCTAGGCCGGCAATTACCCAAAATCTCATAACTACCTTGGATTCCGTCCAGCCGATAGCCTGGAAATGATGATGAATAGGCGAAGATATAAAAACTTTTTTATGGCGCAAGCGTTTAGAAAGCGTTTGAATAATTACGGAAAGTGATTCTAATAAAAAGATTAAACCAATAAAGACCAGGAGCAAGGCGTTATTAGTTAACATGGCAATAATGCCCAAGGTAACACCTAGACTCATGGCGCCCGTGTCACCCATATAAAATCGCGCCGGCGGAATATTAAACCACAGGAAAGCCAGCAAGGCGCCAATAATAACCGCGCAAAAGGTTGCTAAATCATAGCGCCCCATCACAAAAGCAATCACGCCATAAGAGGCAAAGGCAATCAACAGAGTTCCACCCGCCAGACCATCAAGACCGTCAGTTTCATTTACCGAAAAAGAAGTGGCAACAATGATAAAAATAAAAATAGGAATATACCAGGCACCAATTTCAAAATTACCAAAAAATGGCACATGCATCACGGTCCAATCAAGCTTAAAATAAAACCATAAGGCACCGATTAGAGCGATGAGCGCGTAGATAAGCAAGCGATGGCGTAACTTTAAACCGCCGCCGCCAAAAACACCCTTATCTCTGACATCCAGCCAATCATCAATTAAACCAATAATAGCGGTGGCCACTAAGGCTCCTAAGGGCAACAGCGTTTCCGCTCGAGATAAAAAATTAAATTTCTGAAAAACACCTCCGGGGAATAACTCTGACAAAAGATAAAAAAACCCAATTAAGATTAGGGCTGTCCCCCAAATTAAAACTCCACCCATGGTCGGAGTCCCTGCCTTATGCGCATGAAGCTCGCTAAAAATTGGGGTAGAGCCGCTGTTTCTAATCTTTTTTCCTAATTTATATTTATATAAAAAGTGGGTGAGGAGCGGCGTCGCTAAAACAGCAAACACGAAAGAAAGGGTTGAAAAGAAGAGAATCCTGATAATTTGGTATTCCATAGTCAGTATTTTATCTAAAATTTATAAAATTAAGAGCCAAAAGGGCTAAACTCAAGAAAACAGCAAAGGCTACGGCCGCTCCCAACAAAAAATGAATTATCAGCCTGGTTTCCTGGCGTCTGGCTAAGACAGCGGCTAAAATGACATTAATAATAGCTACGCCTAAACCAAACAGTGGGTAATAAAAAATTGATTGCGGACGGCCAATCAAGTCAACACCAAAATCAATATTATAATGCAAAATTGTAAAATCGCCCGTTAAACGACGATAAATGGCGATGGTTTGCAGCCAAGCCAGGGCCTGCAAAAAAATAATGAGCCCTGCATAAATCTTGGTAAAATTAAATTTAAAAATACGCTTAAAAGCTGCCCCGGAAAGTTGCAAAAAAGTATAAAAACGAGCGTAAAAATTAGAATAATTCATAGAAAAAACGAGATAATTATATCTTAATTATTAGCTTAACATATTTTTAAAATAATATAAAATATGCTAACATAATAGCATTATGATAAATAAAACTTTCAGTGGCTTATTTAATTTTGCCAAACAGGAAAAAGCGGAAAGAATTGTAATTTCCGGGTCAGAAAAAGGCCATTCTTGTCGTTGCCATCTTCCGGACGGCGAAGAAGCAGTCTTTAATCTGCCTAAAAAATTGGAAAACGACCTAGCCGAAAATTTACGCGCTCTGTTAAAAATTGCTCCTGGAGAACTGGCGACCGAAAAATATTGCCAGTGGCGCGATAAAAATAATGATTTAAATTTCAAGCTCAGTATAATTCCGGATAAATTCGGGGAAAAAATAATTATTAGTATTATCCAGGAAGATAAAGAATTTTTAAGCTTAAACCAACTGGGCTGGCAAAAAAATGATTTGGAGTTATTAAAAAATATCAGCCGCTCGGGTTCCGGATTGATTATTGTGAGCTCGCCCGAAAGACAAGGACGCAGCACCACTCTTCAAGCTATCTTAAGCGACCTTAATCAAGAAAATAAAAACATTTACTTTCTGGGAAATGACGAATTTAATATTCAAGGAATAAATTTTTTAGAAAACACTTCAGAAAATTGGAATCGAATTTTGGGGCACGATTCGGACATTATTGCCCTGGAGATTAAAGAGGATGATCCAGAAAGCATCAAGCGCGCAATTATGGCCGCCAGTACCGGACGTTTAGTGCTGGTCTCGCTTAAATCCGTCAATGCCTTGCAGGCTCTTTATCAAATTTTAAAAAGCGGTCTGCCCTTGAAATTAATTTTGGATAATCTTAAGATAATAAGCGGCCAGGAACTGGCGGCTTTAAAAAGAAAAACAGCTAAAGCCAAGAGAAAATACATTGGCATTTTCGAAACTTTCGTTCCCCGCTCGGAGACTATCAGCTTCATTAGCAAAAACCACAAAAAATTAGCAACTGCTAAATTTTGGGAGGATTTTTTCCAAGTAGCCAGTGATAATGGTTATCAGCCGTTAATCGTCGATAAAAATCAAAAGAAAAAAGACGGACTAGTTTAAAAATAATGAAAAAAATCTGCATCATCCCGGCCTATAACGAAGCCAAAAATATTAGCGAAGTAATCAAGCGTGTTCGGCCTTTTGTTGACGAAATCGTGGTAATTGACGACGGCTCGCAAGATGAAATGGCAATTATCGCCAAACAAGCTGGTGCGACTGTTTTAAGGCACGCTGTTAATCGCGGGCAAGGAGCCGCTTTACAAACCGGGAACGAATATGCGCTCTTACAGGGCGCCGATATTATTATCCATTTTGACGCCGATAATCAATTTCAAGCCGAAGAAATTCCGGACTTAATCGTTCCCATTGAATCGGGCCAAGCGGAAGCAGTTTTGGGTTCGCGCTTTTTATCAAAAAAATCTAATTTACCAGCTTTTAAAAAGCAGGTAATTATGCCTCTTGCTCGCCTGATTAACCGCTGGCTGTTTAATATTCGTCTTAGTGACCCGCAAAGCGGTTTTCGTGTCCTAAGTCGGAGTGCGGCGGAAAAGATAATTATTACCAATGACCGGATGGCGCATTGTAGTGAAATTTTGCATCAATTATTTAAAAATAAAATAAAAACTATAGAAATTCCGATTACCGTTATTTATCATGAATTTGGCCAAAAATTTTCTGGCGGGGTTCGAATTATAAAGGACTTGGCGATTAAAAGAATTATCAAATAAAAAAGGCTCTTTAAAAAAGAGCCCTTTTCAGTGCCCAAGAGCTGTTAGCCAGCGATAATCGGCACTAAGATTTTTTCAATCAGGAGCACCCCAAAAGTCATTACCAGGAATTTGATTCCCAAACAACGATTAATGAAGTCATGAAGTTCCATCATTTCCGCAGCCTGTTCCGATGTATGCTGTTTTTTCCAGAAGAGATTCATGGCTGTCCAGGCACTAGTAACGGTCAGCAGACCAAAAATAGCAAAAGCGAACCATAAAATACCGCCAGACATTCCCTGTAAATCCCAAAGGAATAAACCGATTATTGTTAATAACCAAGCATCGAAGGAAAATGAAAAAACCTTTCTCAGTTTTTCCATCAGATAAGTCAGCACAACCGCGATAATAGCAATAGCCAGCAGAATGCCAGCAACAACTTCGTCGCTGATATGTAAACGAGAACCCTGAGTAATCAGAATAAATCTGATAAGCGCAAATACTCCCAGGAAGAAGAGGCTCATTCCGAGCTCTTTCAACCAATTTGATTTCTGTTTCATTTGAAAAAAATTTTAAATTATATATTGTAAATGTACGATAAACGCCTCTGTCTGCTTAATAAATACGCAAAAATTGGCAAATCATCCTAATTTATCATTAATTCTAAATACTGTCAATAATTAATAATTCCCCTAAAAATATGCTGCAACAAATCATTGCTCTCGCCCTTATCGCCATTTTTATCTGGCGCCTGAGCGAGCAAAAGAAGAAGAAAAAGATTGGCCAAAATGAATTTATTTTCTGGCTCGCTTTCTGGCTTTTGGGTGTGGTGGCAATTATTTTGATTAAACAATTGGACCGCTTAGTTGGCGCTCTCGGCTTCTCTGGTTCCGGTATTAACTTCCTGCTCTATTTGACAGTGATGATTTTGTTTTATATGGTTTTTAAGCTCCGCCTAGCCCTCGCTAAAATGGATGCTAATTTAACGAGTGTTGTGAGAAAAATTGCGCTTTTAGAAAATAGCGACCCTAATAATAAAGACCCGGAGCCCCAAAAATAATTTATGAAAATTGCCCAGATAGTCTGTGCTTATCCGCCCTATGCCGGTGGCATCGGCAACAGCGCTTACCGTTTCCACGAGCTGTTAAGCGTTAAGCATGACATTGTTAATTTTACGCCTGATAACACACGGCCGTTTTTACGACGCGGGCATGGCGCAGTTTTGCCCCAACTCTTATGGAAGCTGCGGAAATTTGATTATATCTATTTGCATTATCCCTTTTTCGGTACGGCGGAAATTGTCTGGCTTTTTAAAATTTTTTGCAAGCGGCCAAAACTGATTATCCAATATCATATGGATGTTAAAAATCAATCTTCAGCCGCTAAAATTTTAAGCCTACCAAGCCGCCTAATTAGAGACTCTCTTTTCAATAAAGCCGAGGTTATCGTCAGCTCCAGCCTAGATTATGTTAAACATGGCCAATTAAAAAAATACTATGAATCCCACATGGAAAAGTTCCAAGAGATTCCCTTTGGGATAGATTTGCAAAAATTCCAACCAAATCCCATTAGCCAACCAAGCGCCAATAACCTAATCGCGAAAGTCAAAAATATTGTTAAGCATATTAATGATTTATTTATCAAAAAAGACCGCTTGGATTTAATTTTTATCGGTGGCTTAGATAAGGCTCATTACTTCAAGGGAGTAAGTGTTCTACTCAATTCCCTACCAAGTTTAGACCAAAGAAAATGGAACTTAAAAATTGTCGGCGATGGTGACTTGCGTCCGGAATACGAAAATTTGGCCGCTCGCCTTAATCTGAATAAACGCGTAGAATTCGCCGGCAAGCTCAGCGATGCGCAAATGATTAAAGCCTTACAAAATTCCGACCTATTAATTTTACCGTCAGTCAACAATAACGAAGCTTTCGGCCTCGTCTTAATTGAAGCGCTGGCTTGCGGTGTCCCAGTTATCGCTTCCGACCTCCCCGGAGTCAGAAAAGTATTTGCCGACAAGCGTGAAGGCTTGCTGGTTATTCCCGGAAGCGTTGAAGATTTAAATCGTAAATTAGAATTCGTTCTAAAAAATGAAGGTTTGCGACAAGAGATGGCTAAGGCGGCGCGGCGCTTAGCTATCCGAAAATATGATCAAGAGCTGATGAAACAAAAATATGAAAATCTGTTTGCTGAACAATCTCTATAAGCCCTATAACCGCGGCGGGGCGGAAAATGTCGCCGCGGCCATGATTGAATCATATCAAGGCACCGGCCATGAGGTCTTTTTGATTACTACCAGGCCAAATAATCTTGATTTAGGAGAAAATAAAGATTGCCGAACTTTTTATATTAATTCCGAATTTTATAACTTAAACAAAAAATCGAAATTAGTACGTCTATTTTGGCATTTTTATAATTTACGCGCGACCAAAAAATATCACGCGCTCAAAAAAATATTACAAACCGAAAAACCTGACCTAGTAATTTCACATAATTTAATGGGCCTGGATTTTAAAATCGCGCAGGCTATCAAAGAATTAAAAATTGAACACCATCATTTTTTACACGACATCCAACTACTACATCCTTCAGGACTAATAATTTATGGGAATGAAAATATTGTTAATAGTTTAAGTGCCAAACTTTACCAAAAAATAACCAGACTCTTTCTGGGCTCGCCTGATTTAATTATTTCTCCTTCCCGCTGGCTCTTAGAGGAGCACTTAAAGCGCGGATTTTTTAAAAACTCAAAAACAGAAATTCAGAAACTGGAAAATATTTTAAATATTAAATTATCGATAGTGGCAAATACAAATCATCCGCCATTTAAACGTTTGCTATTTGTCGGGCAACTGGAAAAACACAAAGGCCTTCTCTTTTTGCTTGACGCTTTTAAAAAACTGGCGACCGCTGAGATGACGCTCACAATTGGTGGCGACGGGTCACTGTTAAAAACCGCGCAAAACCTGGCTCAAGCTGATAAGCGAATACACGTCTTAGGGCGCCTAAACCCAGAGGATTTAAAAAAAACATTCCAAGAAACAGACGTACTGATTATGCCTTCGCTCTGCTACGAAAATTATCCGTTAATCATTATTGAAGCGCGGCAAGCGGGCCTGCCCGTCATTGCCGCTAATCTCGGCGGCATTCCGGAAGCGCTAGGAAATGGCGGCCGACTTTTTAAACCGGGTGATGCCAACGATTTATTTAAAAAAATAAACGAATAAAATATAAAAATAAAAAATCGGACATTAGAGTCCGATTTTTTTATATCTTATAATCCTCCAAGTTAATAGCTTCCGAACCCCTGCAGTTTCTTTTGCGCCTTAACATCAAAAATTGTCTTGCGCAAACCATTCTCCAGCGTAACGACTGGCATCCAACCAAGTTCATTGCGGGCCAACTTAATATCCGGCAAAATTAATTCAGTCATAAATACTAGATTTTCCCCATGAACAATTTTAGACTTTGACCCTGTTTCATTAATTATAATTTGCGCTAAATCAACCAATTTACAATCAATATCAGAACCAATATTAATCGGGCCGGCAATATCGGTTGTCATCACTTTAGAAACCGCGTCTAACAAATCTTCAATATAGCAGAAAGAAGAAGAAAAATTCTCGTCACCATTAATTACTAAGTCTTTATCCTCCAGGGCATTATTAATAAAATCAGGAATCATCTGGCCATCGTTTGATTCCATGCGCGGGCCATAAATTCTGAACACTCTGATTATTTTAGTATCGAGCTGATAAATTTCGCGATAGGCGGCAACCAGTGTTTCTGAAAAACGCTTGCCCTCATCATAAGAAGCGCGAGTGGAAAGCTGGTCAACTACTCCCGGGTCTGATTCACGCGCCTTAAACTCCGGATTATCGGAACGGCGGGGACCATAAACGACCGAGGAAGAAAAATGCAAGAACTTAGCATTATGGATTAAGGCTAAATCCAATAAATTTTTAACGACCGAGGAATTAGCTTCCAGCGTTGCCAGGCGATTATTTAAAAAATTACGCGGCGACATCGGACAGGCTAAATTATAAATCTCTTGAATGCCCTGAAATTCAACCTTAAACTTTTTTAACTCATTAACTTCCGCCAAATCAAGCGGCTTGGATAAATCGTGATTAATAAAAACAAAGTTGGGATTAGCTAATAAATGGTCAATATTCCGCTCACTGCCGGAAATAAAATCATCAATGCAAATAACCTTGCAGGTCTTAATTAATTCATCGCAAAGATGGGAGCCAATAAAACCGGCGCCACCGGCGACTAGCACATTCTTTTTATCAAAGATAATTTTCTTAGGCATATATGATTAGTTATTTATTCTTATTATACCAGCATTAACGCCACCGTTAAAGTCCTGATCGTAAGCGTAGAAGGATTCCAAAATTAATCCGTCGCCGCTAAAAACTCTGACATGAGGCGTGGCGCCGCTATAAGCGCTGAGGATTATTTCAGAAACGCCGTCGCTATTAATATCACCAGCCGATAAATTGACACCTCCTTGCCAACTCTTTCCATAAGCCAGAAATTTATTAATCAATTGAGCTCGATTATTATAAATTTTAACTTGTGGTTCTCGGCCTGACCCGGGAGCAACTATAATTTCGGCCTTATTATGATCTTTGCGACCATCTAAATTAGCAACTGCGACATTAACTCCACCACGAAAACTTTTTTCATAAGCCAAGAAACTGCCGATTAATTTTCCATCGGAATTAAAAATTCTAATCTGCGGCTCACTTCCTTTTCCGAAACCAACTACAATCTCCGGTAAACCCTTGCCGTCAATATCTCCGGCGGAAATATTAAATCCTCCTCGCCAATTGCTTGGCGCCGCTAAAAATTGTCCTTTTAAATTTCCCCGATAATCAAAAATTTTAATTTGTGGACTACCACCAGAAGCAGGCGCCACAATTATTTTTTTGGCACCGCTATTATCCAGATCTATCAAAGCAACATTTAGACCGCCACGAAATTTTTTATCGGCCGCCCAAAATTCTCCCAATAATTTTCCCTGATTACTTAAAATTCTAATTTTTGGTTCATCGCCAACAGCCGCTCCTACCACTATCTCATCAACCCCATTATCGTTAATATCGCCAGTTACAAAGGGCGCACCGGTTTTAATGGCACTATCCGGCAAATAATATGCCAAATCGCCATTAGCAGCTACAACCTTGAGTTTATTCTTTTGAGTTGCGGGCAAAATCAATAAACGACCGAGATGATTATATAATTTTTCTTTGGCCATTTCGACAGCGCGATTGACATTTAAGCGGCCATTACCGAGCTGACCTAAATAATCAGGATTTAGGCGGCTAATATTATCCGTGGAAGCAAACAAAATATTAACAGTTTCGCGGCGACTCAACTCCGGATTGGCTTGTTGGATTAAAGCAAGTGTGGCTGAAACTAAAGGCGCCGCCATGGAAGTCCCAGACCAATAGCCATCATAATATTTAATCGCTCCCGCGCGACTATCGCCGGTTACGGTATTAAAAAAACTAATTCCGGGAGCGGCAATATCCACACAACTAAAACCATAACTGGAAAATTTAGTTTTCTGATCAAGTGCGTCAGTGGCAGCCACGCCGATAACCATATTTTCACCAACCAAATTACCATCGTAACAAGCGGGGTAAATTTTGGTTTTATCGATATTATAACCTTCGCCGGCAGCCTGTTCGTTCCCGGCGGCGGCGACAATCATTACCCCGGCATTATGAGCCCGAGTAATTGCTTCTTGCAAACCGGCGCTATAATTAAAACTGACAAAACTAAGATTAATAATATCAGCGCCATTATTGATTGCGTAGTCGATGGCGCGAATAACATCGCTAGCTCGTCCTTCGCCCTTATCGTTTAAAGCTTTAAGCGGCATAATTTTGGCACGCCAAGTTACTCCGGCTACACCTTGGTTATTATTACCGCGAGCGGCGATAATTCCAGCTACCATAGTTCCATGAGAAATTCCGGCCTCAGTCCAGCCATCAGCAAATTTAGGCGAAGGATCGGGGATATTGGCGGAAAAATCCCAACCATTTATATCATCAATAAAACCATTGCGATCATTATCAATGCCGTCCCCAGAAATTTCTCGGTTATTTTTCCAAATATTATCACGCAAATCGGGATGATTTATTTGAATGCCAGAATCAATAACTGCAATTACCGTATCTGGGCTTTCCGAGACCTTATCCCAAGCACTATCAGCTTTAATTTTGGAAAGATACCACTGATTGCTAAAGAAGGAATCATTAGGCGTAATGCCAGCATAAACCGGCACGGCCAGCGCGCTTAGAAGTATAAAAAAAGATGTTATTATTTTATTCATATAACATCTATATAATACCACAAACGGCGTTTTTTACAAATCGCAAATAAGCCGATTTAGGTGCTCAAAATTTCCTTCAAAGTTTCTTCGGCGCATTTTTGCCAGCTAAAATTTTGCGCTCTTTCCAGGCCTTTTTTTATTAACTCCTGATGCAGCTCGCGGTTATTAATGATTTTAGCCATTGCTTCGGCAATCGCCTTTTTATCTTCATGATTGAAATATAAAACAGCATCAGCGGCAACCTCTTTGAAAACCGGAATATCGGAACAAGCAACTGGTAAACCGCAGGCCATAGCTTGTAAAATTGGAATGCCGAAACCTTCATGCTTGGATGGAAAAATAAAAGCGCTCGCCCCGTTAAAAATACAAGGCATATCTTCCTCAGCCACCCAACCGGGCATTAAGACTTCATTGTTCAAATTGAATTCTTCAATGACATATTTGACCTCGTCATAGCCAAAGCTAGCATCGCCAATCAGAACCAGTTTCTCCTTAATTTCCGGATGGCTGTCGTGCATGATAGATAAAGCCTCAATTAACGCTGGGGTATTTTTTTTCTTTTCTAAGCGGCCAACATATAAAAAATATGGCTGTTCTAAATTATATTTTTCCAACTTAGCTTTAATTTTTTCTTGATCACGGCCCATTTTATATAAATCGTCATTATAGCCGTTATGAATAACAGTGATATTATTGGCCTTAGCGCGCGGATAAAAACTTAAAATATCTTGTTTGGTAAAATTAGATACGGTAATTATCTTTTTAGCGCGACGTAAAGCAAAATCGGTTGACCAATACAAATAATCTAGAGATTCGGAATGATATTTTCCTAAAGTAAACAAGCGCACCAAAAACTCCACAATCTTTTTAGATAAGGCACGGTCAGTCTTTACGCCTTTAGATTGATAAAGATTGCGATCCCGCGCAAAAGCAATATCGTGAATCGTGTTAATAGTCCGCTTAGGATAAACTAAGGGCATGGTATGAGCCGGGATAAATAAAATATCCGGCTTATGAAAAATCATTTCTAAAGTTAAGCGGCCCAAGGTCCAAAAAGAAAGAAAAGGCCAATGTAAAAATTTAACGGAAAAATTAGGATTATCTTTAATAATCTCTTGGAGTTCCGAAGATGGCAAGTCATTTAAATAAAGGAGATATTTATTTTCCTTATCAATTTTTGCCAAATTTTTAATTAAGTAAAAAGAGTACCATTCGGTACCAGTCTTTCTTTTTAAATTAGCCCTGGAGGCGTCTATTCCAATAGTCATAAATAAATAACAGCTAACCGATATGGTTAGCCGTTTATTTAGTTGCTAAAATACTGCGCTTATATGAATCTAAATTGTCTAAGGCAATCCCAGTGCCTTTGGCAACACAGAGCATGGCATCGTCAGCGACATAAGCCGGCACGCCGGTCGTGCGCGCAATCAGCTGATCCATGTTGCGGAGCAAAGAGCTCCCCCCGGTTAGAACAATTCCCTTATCCATAATATCCGCCGATAACTCCGGCGGGGTTTTTTGTAAAACTTTTTTGGAAGCGGAAATAATCGCTTCTAGCTCATGCTGAATCGCTTCGGTAACGTCATCGCTAGAAACGGTAATACTGCGTGGCAAGCCCGTAACAATATCGCGGCCCCGAACTTCCATATGCAGCTTATCCTCCATATACAAAGCCGAACCAATATTTATTTTAATTTCTTCAGCTGTTCGTTCGCCAATCGCTAGATTATATTTTTTGCGGACATATTCCAAAATTGCGGCATCAAATTTATTGCCACCAACTCTTACTGAAGTTGAAGCTACCACGCCGCCCAAAGAAATAACGGCCATTTCCGCGGTACCACCGCCAATATCAATTACCATATGGCCAGTTGCCGAACCAATAGGAATATCCGCGCCAATGGCCGCTGCTACCGGTTCCTTAATAATATAGGCTGCTTTAGCGCCAGCCGCAATCGTGGCCTCAATAACCGCCCGTCTTTCTGTCGAAGAAATTCCGGCCGGAACAGCCACCATCACCTCTGGTCTAAATAAGCGTAAACCGCCTAAAGTTTTATTAATAAAATATCTAATCATGGCTTCAGTCGCCCGATAATCGGCAATAACGCCATCTTTTAGGGGTTTGACCGCCATAATAGTATCGGGGGTGCGCCCCAACATATCTTTGGCTTCATTGCCAACAGCTAATATTTTTTTGTCCGCGATTGATACTGCCACCACGCTCGGCTCATTAACAACAATACCTCGACGAGGTAAATAAACCAAAGTATAAGTTGTGCCCAAATCAATCCCGATTTGTTTAATAAACATAAGATGTATACAACTACCTATTCTAACCGCTTACGCGCCTTAAGTCAATTTAAAGATATTCACTAATCAATCATCTGTTCATCCTCGTCCTCACTATCTTCGCTTTTTTCCTGATTATCAATTATTTTTAACACTTTTTCAGCAAATTGAAAAGTATCGAAATCATCCTTAAAAAAGACATAATCGGCGCCAATTTCCAAACTGCGCTGACGGCTGTCTTCATCGCTTAAATCAGTAAAAATAAAAATTTGTTTCTCGCTCAATTCGTCATCTGCCTTCAAACGCTTAACAATATCAAAACCGTCAACTTTTGGCAGGATTAAATCTAACACAATAAAATCTGGCTGGAATTCTCTCAAATTGTCCATCAATTCTTCCGCTTCTTCCTCTGCTTCGCTCACTTCGACTTCTAAGCCGGAATTAGAAAATTGCGCCTCTAAACCATAGAGAATATTGGCGTCATCTTCAATAATAAAGATTTTTTTGTGTGACATACTTATTTATTACTTATTTTTTTAATTTTCCCCACCATGCCTGATTATTTTTATACCAATTTACGGTTTCTTGCAAGCCGCTTTCAAACGAATGTTTCGGTTTAAATCCCAACTCCTTTTCCGCTTTGGAAAAATTAATGGCATATCTTAAGTCATGGCCTAAACGATCGCCGACATATTCAATCATTTCTTCTCCCTTTTCCATCAAAGCTAAGACTGCTCTAGTAATTTCTAAATTAGTTTTTTCGCTATCGCCACCGAGACAATAAGTTTCGCCAATCTTTCCCTTTTTAATAATCAAATCAACGCCATAATTATGGTCATCAACATGAATCCAATCGCGAATATTTAAACCGTTGCCATAAACCGGAACTTTTTTTCCCTCCATTAGATTAGTAACAAATAAAGGAATCAATTTTTCCGGATATTGATAAGGCCCATAATTATTAGAACAATTGGAAATGGTAATCGGCAATTTATGGGTATGGAAATACGCTCTGACTAAATGATCGCTAGCAGCTTTAGAGGCACTATAAGGCGAGCGCGGCGAATAAGGAGTGTCTTCATTGAATTTTTTATCAGCCATTTCCAAGGCACCAAAAACCTCATCAGTAGAAACATGATGAAATCTAATACCGCCGTTATTTTTAGCAGCATCAAGCAAAACGCGCGTGCCTTCAACATTAGTTTTGACAAAATCCGAGCTATCATTAATCGAACGGTCAACATGGCTTTCCGCCGCAAAGTGAACAATCAAATCCACTCCTTGGACAGCCCGCAAAACTAAATCCCGGTCGCAAATATCGCCTTGAATAAATTCATAATTTGGATGATTTTCAACATCTCTTAAATTATCCAAATTACCGGCATAAGTTAAAAGATCAAGATTTCTAATTTGATCTTGCGGATATTGGCTTAACCAATAATGGATAAAATTCGAACCGATAAAACCGGCGCCGCCGGTAACAAGTATTTTCATATTAGGAAGTCAATTTTTTAAAAATTTCGTCTATCTCTCCGTGAGCGTATTCAACCTTTGGCCAATCTCCCAGACCATCACCGGAATGACGAGGGATAAGATGAAAATGGATGTGCGGTATCTGTTGGCCGGCGACCGGATCATTATTAGAAGCAATATTATAACCGGGAGCAACTAATTTATTTTTAAGTATTAAGCCGACTTTTTTAGTGGTTAAAATAAGAGCCGTTAAATCGGTCTCGGATATTTCTTCTAAATTAGCATAATGAGTTTTAGGAATAACGATTGTATGACCGATACTACTGGGATAAATATTCAAAAAAGCCAAAGTTTTTTCATCTTCGTAAACCTTATAGGATGGCAATTCCCCGGCCACAATTTTACAAAAAATACACATACATCTTTTGATTAACTTATCTTATAAGGACTCTCAGGATCTTTTTCCCAGCGAATTTCATCTACTTCTTCTTTCTTCCCTTCGCCGCGATAAAGTTTATCCGGGAAATTAAGACTTAAGGCCGGAATTTCCGAAACGCATTTATAACCATGAACTACTCCCGGAGGAACAATTACCAGAGTAGGGTTATTTTCACCAACAATAATTTCCATCTTTTCACCATTAGTACTAGAGTTCGCTCTTCGGTCCCAGAGATGGAGAGCGAAGCTGCCCGGTCCCAGAAAAACAAAGCAATCACTTTGCGCGACATGCTCATGGGGGCCGCGAATAACTCCCGGATTAGTAAAACTGGCATAAGACATGGCTGGTTTAAAATCCAGTTCATCGGCTCGGAAAAGTTCCGCCAAAAAACCGCGCTCATCATGATTCTTAGATATTTCTTTAATTATCACCTCATTTATCATAAAATTATATTTACATTTTTATTTTTAATAATCCGTTTTGCGCGCCTAAATGAGCAATTTTAGAAGCAGTATTGCGCGCGCTTAAAAGTAAAGCTTTTTTGATATCTCCCTTAAACAACTCAACGCCGGCTGCAAACGTGGAATTAAAAATATCACCGACACCGGTCGTATCAACTCGTTTTTTTTCTTTGCATATCGGCTGATAATAAAATTTTTGCCCATCATAGGCATAAGCGCCCGCACTGCCAGAAGTAATTAAGACTATTTTTGGTCCGTAGCTCTTGATGATTTGAAGCAAATTTTTTTCATCATTCAGAAAAGTGGCTTTTAACTTTTGGCCGCGCAACTTAGAATGCGCTAAAGCTAATTCTATCGCCTCATCTTTGTTAACTGAGAAAATAAAAGTATTTTTCAAAAACGGCATCAATTTTTTCAAACCACTGGAATATTGTGCTTCACTTGGGTTCCAAGCAATTCTAATTCCCTGTCGCGAAGCGATACTAAAAACTTTTTTTAAAATTGACGACCAATTACCCGACAAAGAAGAGATATAAATATTTCTAGTATTCTTAAGCGCAATTTCATCTTTAGCGGTAACTTGCAATAACCCGTTAGCCCCGCGTTCAGTGAAGATTATCCGTTCGCCGGTTTTAGAAATTATAATAAACGAAAAACCGCTATGCTCACCGCTTACTTTTTTTATCAAAGAAACCGCCACTTGGCGTTCTTGAAAATTTTTAATTATTGCTCGGCCGTTTTCATCATCACCAATAGCCGCCAAGCATCCAGCCTTAAAGCCAAAATGAGCTAAATTAACCGCGGCATTGGCCGCGCCACCGCCATAGCTGTAGTTAAACTTATCAATTCTAATTTTAGCGCCATACTCGAAAGCTAAAAGCTGTTGACGCAAAATATCCCGCGGGTTATTAATTAAAATTCCCTGGTCAGTAAAAAAACTGATATCTCTAGTTGCGCCACCAATAGCAATAAAATCGTAAATCATATTTTTTATATTACTTTTATAATATCATAACCCGCCTTTCTTTTCCAGAAAGAACGGTTGGAATCTTTTTGCTAAAGCAACTGAAATATTAAAAAATAAAGCGGCCGCCAAAATGTTCCAAGCCGATTGATAAAAAACATTACGCCAGAAAGAAAGGGTAAGAAATCCCGGCAAACCCTGAAAATTAACCGCGAAAAAAGCAAGAATAACCGCAGCCAAATTATAAACTAAAGTCGCCGCCAAAAATAAAACCCAAAAAGAATATAAAGATTTATTGGTCAGCCAATTTTCCAAAATTAAATATGACGCCACAGCGGCGGCAGCCAAACAAATAAAATAAAAGCCAAAAAATTGAAAAGAAAAGGTATCCATCAAAAATCCAAAAGAAAAAATGAAAAACAAGGCGGCTTTAGCACCAAAAAAGAACAGAATAAACACCAACAGCATTAAACCGAGGTTTATTTGATTAAAAGCGCCCGGAAGCGAGGAAATAAAAGCAAACTGTAAATTAGACGCCACCAAACAAATTGCGGCAAAAATTAAAATTTGTCCAACTTTTTTAAACATAAAATTCTTTTAAGGGATGACGACAGAGACAACCGTTAAATCATTTAGGTTAACTAGTGGCTCGATAATAGCCGCTTGCCAAACTTCATTACTTTCACTTTTAACTTCCGAGACTTTACCAATTACCAGCCCGCGAGGAATATTTCCGCCCAAACCGGAAGTAATTACCATGTCGCCAAGCGCAATCTTCTCGAGCTGCGGAATATAATTCATATTAATTGTCAGCCCTAAATTACCATCGGTGATTCCCTTAGTTTTATCTTCATTCTGCAAACTAGCGGCCAATTGGCAACCAGGACTAGTCACTAAACAAATTCGAGAGCTAGAATCGCTCACTTCTACAATCTTGCCGATAATTGCTCCGTCTGGACTAAGCACGCCGTAATCAAGACGCAAGCCATCTTTTTGCCCCCGGTCAATCACTAAATCGCGGCTATCTTCAGTTGCGGAAAAAACTTCCTCCTTGGCAATAATATTGGCCAAAACCACCTGAAATTTATTAGCTGCCACAAAATTCAATTGACTGCGTAATTTTTCATTTTCTCCTTCCACTTCTCGCCAATGAGAATCCTGAATAGTTAAGACGGACACCGACTGTTGCAAGCGATTAATTTCTGAAAGTAAATCTGTTTTTTCCCGATTTTCGCTATAAGAAGAGCTGATGCCTGCTCCCCAAACATACAACTTACTGCTTACCGGTTTTACCAAAAATAACAGGGCGTTCTCTAGGGGACGGATAATCCCCAGTCCGTGTAAAAAAACCAGTAGTCCGAGAACTACCGTAAAAATTAACAAGGGATTGTTTTTCTTAATCCTAATCATATGAACGCAAGTTTCTTAAATATAGGAATTAATCGGAGCTGGTTGGCAAAATTACTTTTTCTAACAATTCTTTATTATTTAACAACAAGCCTGTACCGCGAGCAACACAAGTTAAGGGATCATCAACAATTTTGACGGGAATTTTAGAAGCAGCGGAAATTGCTTTGTCCAAGCCGCGAAGCAAAGCGCCGCCGCCAGACAAATAAAGACCGCGCTCATAAATATCGGATACTAATTCCGGCGGCGTGGTTTCTAAAATAGTTTTAATATTATCAATTATCTTGCTGACAGTACGGCTAATTGCCTCCCTAATCTGCTTATCATTAATCATAATCGCTTTTGGCAATCCGGTTAATAAATCACGGCCACGAACTTCCATCTCTTTCGGCTCATCAAGCGGAACGGCTGAACCAATACCAATCTTAATGCTTTCAGCCAGTTGTTCGCCGATTAAAATATTAAATTCCTCGCGAATATATTCAATGATGTTGCCATCAAATTCATTTCCAGCCGCCTTCAAAGATTTCCAGGTAACCACACCTCCCAAAGAGATAACCGCAATTTCGGTAGTGCCGCCACCGATATCCACAATCATAGTCGCTGTCGCATCGGTTACCGGCAAACGGGCGCCAATCGCCGCTGCCATCGCCTCTTCAATCAAATAAACTTTACGCGCGCCGGCCGATTTAGCGGCGTCTTCCACCGCTTTTTTTTCCACTTCCGTTAAATCCAAGGGGATGCCAATTACCACGCGTGGACGAGAGACTAGCGCAAAATTATCATTATGAACTTTACTGATGAAATACTTGAGCATTTTTTCCGTTACTTCAAAATCAGAGATAACGCCATCAACCAAAGGCTTGATAGCTTCAATATGTCCTGGAGTTTTGCCGACCATTTTTTTAGCAGCTTCTCCAACTTCCAAAATTTCGTTAGTTCGTTTATTAATTGCGACCACGCTCGGCTCGTTAATCACTAAACCTTTATCACTAAGATAAACCAGGGTATTTCTGGTACCCAAATCAATTCCTAAATCATGGCTAAATTTTCCTAGCAATTTATTAAACATAGTTTAGATTATTTTGTTTAAAATTTCAGTCGAAGCAATAATGCTAACCTCTTTTTCATTTCTTCTTTTTAATTCCAGTCCGCCATTTTCTAAAGATTTTTTGCTGATTACTAATCTATATGGACAACCTATTAAATCAGCATCGGCAAATTTTTCCCCGGCAGATAAATCTCGATCATCATATAAAACTTCAACCCCTTCTTTCTGTAAATCATTGTAAATTTTATCAGCCTTTTCGTTTTCACCTAAAGACAAAAGATGAACTTTAAAAGGTGCCACGGCTTCAGGCCAAATTATTCCCTTATCATCATGACAAATTTCTACAATCGTTCCTAAAGCCCGGCTTAAACCCAGACCGTAACAACCCATGATAACCATTTTCTTTTCGCCGTCCTTGTCTTGATATTTTAAATCGAATGGTTCGGAATATTTAGTGCCGAGTTTAAAAATATTTCCAACTTCAACTGCCTTGTCTTCTCTTAAGTTAGCTTTACCGCATTTCGGACAAGTGTTTTGATCGGCAATTATCTCTTTGTTGATTGCCATTTGGCAATCGTCGCAAACATAAATAATATCTTCACCGGCGGAAGTCAAAGTTTGAAATTCATGAGAGTATTTTGAAAAGCTGCCCCCTGAAGCGTAAGTAAGATAAGTTTTTTCACCTAAACCAAAACGTCTAAAAATATTATTATAAGCGACAATCGCTCTTTCATAATAATTATCCAAATCAGCTTGGTCGGCATGAAAAGAATATAAATCTTTCATTAAAAATTCGCGGCCACGCAAAAGTCCCGACTTGGCTCTTTTTTCGTTTCTAAATTTATTTTGTATTTGAAAAACAGCCAGTGGTAGTTCCCGATAAGAGGTAATAAATTTTTTAGCGAGCGGGGTGACAACTTCTTCGTGGGTTGGATTAAGAGCATATTCTTTCTCATCCGAACCCGAAGTTTTAAAGAGAACATCAAGTGTATCCCAACGTCCAGTTGCTTGCCAATTTTCTTTCGGAGCTAAAGATGGCATATTAATTTCTTGACCATCTATTGCTTCCATTTCCTCACAAATAATATTTCTAATTTTGTTTATAACTTTCCAACCTAGCGGCAGGAAAGAATAAACGCCAGCGGCTGATTTATCAACAAAACCGGCTCTAATCAGCGCCTGGGCATTATAGCTCGCCTCATCTTTAGGCAGCTCTTTTATAGTTTTGGTAAAAAGTTGAGATTGTTTCATATATTTACTACTATCCTATCCAAAAAATGATCGATTGTAAAGCGTCATTTTTTCATGATTTTTAAGGCTTGTTTTACTCTTTCCCCTGTGTCTTTTAGCTCCGAATCAACGCTTCCTAAAGCAGCTCGCGCTTCGCTAAGTGAATAGCCTAAAGACATAAGCGCATCTAGTTCATCGCTAGAAGCTAAAGACGAAGCGTCGCCGCTTAAAGACGCCGGAGCAATCTTCAAAATCTTGCTCTTTAATTCTAAAACTAAACGCTCGGCTGTTTTCTTACCGATACCGGAAACTTTGGTTAATAAATCAGCGTCCCCCCTGATAATTGATTCCTTGATATCATTAGCAGTTGCTACCGCCAGGACTCCTAACGCCGATTTTGGACCGACCCCGGAAACACTAATTAACATTTCAAATAAATCCAGCTCTTCTAAACTTTTAAAACCATACAAATCATTAGCTTCTTCGCGAATGTGATGATGAGTAAAAACCTCTAAAGAAGCACCGGCTTGAATATCATTTAAAAAAGTCTCACCAGCAAAAATTGCATAACCGATATCGCGCACATCCAAAATAAAATAATTGTTGGATTTGGAAATAATTGTACCGCGTAAGTAGGAAATCATATTTTAAATTTATTGTTTTTTAATTTCAGGCTTTAATTTTCTTCTGATAACCGCTAGTTCCGGCAAAGACACAATATCGTCTAATTCAATTAAACATTCCTGAGCTCCGCCGCCGCCATGCGCCTCCGTTAATTCTTCCCGGGTCTTGGCGCTCACCAATTTTTTCAATTTCATTTTAATTATATCATAATCAAAACCAATAATCTCAATTTCATCGCCCAGTTTAATCGTATTATGGACTTTAAACAATAAATTAGTTTTACCATTTTTATCTTTAATCGCCTTGATAACCTGGCCGCAAAACTCCCAAGAACTTTGATTATGAGAATCAACAATATTTTGTTCCGCCTTATCGCCCAATAAAAATCCCGTTGTATAACCGCGATGAACAAGTCTTGTCTCTAACTCTTTATATAAATAACTTAATTCTTTTTTTAATTTTGGCGTGGCCGTTTTTTTGGCAATTAAGCTAATAGCTCGACGATAGATAGCACAAACCGTCGCTTGATAATAAACGCTTTTCGCGCGTCCTTCTATTTTAAAACTGGTCACACCCGCCTTAATCAATTCCGGCAGGTATTTAATCAAGCACAGGTCTTTAGAATTCAACAAATAAGTGCCATGCTCTTCTTCCACCAATTCCAATTCTTCTTCGTGCCCGCGCGCTTTGACAGTATAGCGGTTAACGTCATATTGCCAGCGGCAAGGCTGAGCGCAATCGCCCAAATTACCGCTCCGGTTAATAAACATCTTGGAAAGAAAACAGCGGCCGGAATAGGCCATGCACATCGCGCCGTGCACAAAGTATTCTAATTCTAATTTTGGTAAAGCGCGGTGAATCTCGGTAATTTCTGGAAGGGTGACTTCTCGGCCTAAAACAATGCGGCTAACGCCTTGGCTGAACCAAAAACGAGCGGCGGCTAAATTAGTGCAATTAGCCTGAGTGGATAAATGTAATTCGGCGCGGGGAATAATTTTTTTAATCAAACTAAGGACTCCCGGATCGGAAACAATAAAAGCATCCACACCTAGCGGTTTCAATTTTTTTAAATATGCTTCCAACTTACTAAAATGTTTATTATGCGCAAAAATATTAATCGTAATATAAACTTTTTTGCCACGCTCATGCGCATACTGAAGAGCAATTTTTATTTTTGGTAAATCAAAGTCATTAATACGCACGCGTAAAGAAAAATCGGGAATGCCAAGATAAACCGCATCCGCTCCGTAAGCAAAGGCGGTTTGCAACTTCAACATATTACCGGCAGGCGCCAGTAATTCTAAGCTTGGTTTTTTTATTTTAGCGCGGCTGGAAATCATAATTTAAGAACGTTTTATTCTAATCAATCCGCTAATTGGTACGATTTCAATTCCCTGCTTTTCAATTTCATCTAACAACAAATTCATTCCCAGGGAATCCGAAGCCATATGCCCGGCAATCACGACATTGATATGATATTTTTCCGCTTCCTTGCGATGTTCTTCGGACATATGCATGCCAATAATCGTGCCGATACCATACTGAGACATTTTTTCATAAATATCTTTGGAACCGCTAGTGCCGCCAGTAAATTCAGTAACCACAATCTTGCCGCAGCTACTATCTTCGGAGCCGGCAAAAATCATCGGACCGGCTTTTCGTTTTTTAGCTTCAGCATATTCCGGAATAGACATTAAGAGCTCCATTAAATCGCCAACCGTATCTAGTTTTTCTTTATTTTTCTGAATGAGAGCCTCCATAAAACTGGCGCTTAAATTATCCGCCGGTGTATGAATACACATAAAATTAGTATTCAAAACTCTGGCGGCATCCACTGCTCGATCATGATTAATCGGCGAAATTCCACGATGGACTTCGCTAATGCGTGATTTGATTACCGATTCGGCGATGTTAATCGGTACACCATAATTAGCCAGCACCTGAGCCTGCAAAGCCATCACGTCCGATAAATCAGCCAGGGCAATGCCTTCAGGATGATGAGCCAATACTAAATCAATATCCCCTAATTGTTTGGCCAACAGGAGCTCGGACGTTTCAATATCAATACCGACTAAAATCTTTTTTATCTCCCGACCATTATCAAACAAAACCCGCGCATCCGAATAAGGATTACTTAATTTTTCCATATCAAAAAATTCCTTATCCTTCTCGGACAAGGCTTCATATTTTTTATTGACGCGCGCCAAATATTTTTTAACTTCCGCTTCACCGCGCAAGTCAGCCTTCATTCCTAGTTTGATGGCCAAATCGTAAATTTCTTTCGTCTTCATATATTATTACTTTAATAATTAGTAAGTTTGTTTAAACCAAACCGCGCAATTTTTTTATCCGCTCTTCAACCGGCGGGTGCGTAGCCAACATTCGCGTTAGCCAACCGAGCTTATTAGTCTCCTTAAACGGTGAGGCAATATATAAATGCGCGGTCGCGCGATTAGCAACTTCAAGCGGTTCCTGGTCAGCGGAAATCTTTTCCAAAGCACGCGCTAAGCCTTCGGGATAGCGAGTAAGCAGCGCGCCATCGGCGTCAGCCGCAAATTCCCGCTTGCGCGAAATGGCGAACTGCAACATATAAGCAAATATCGGGGCTAAAATTGATAAAACAATGGCGACAATTGTAATAATTAATTGCATTTGATTATTTCCACTATCACTATTACGCCGACCGCCAAAAAATGACCAATGGCGAAACCAGTCAGCTAACAAAACAACTAAACCAACCAAAATAGTTACGATTGTGGCTAATAAAATATCGCGATTACCAATATGCGAAAGCTCATGAGCAATTACGCCCTCTAATTCCGCTTTATCTAATTTCTGCAAGAGGCCGGAAGTAACGGCAATCACCGCGTGGTCCTTATCGCGCCCAGTCGCAAAAGCGTTAGGAGCAGTGTCATCAATAATATAAATCTTCGGCGTTGGCAGGCCGGCGGTAATACAAAGATTTTCTACTAAGTGATAAAGCTCGCGGTTGGAATCGTGGTCAATTTCGTGCGCTTTGCTCATGGCGAGCACCATTTTATCGCTGTTGTAATAAGCTAAAAAATTAGCAACCACGCTGAAGATCACCGCAATATATAAAATAGAGGAATCATCCATCGCGATACTAAAGATATAGCCGACAATAATAATAAAGACAAAAAACCCGGCCAAATAGGCCCAGGTTTTTCGCTTGTTAGAATCACTATGAGTATAAAGACTAGCCATACTTATTCTTTCTTTTTATTAAATCCCTCAAACGACCTTAAAATTTCTACCGGAGTCATAAAGACGACGGTATTAGATTGATCGGAAGAAATATCATTAATCGCTTGTAAGGTTCTAAGATGCAGGGCGCCATCAGACGCGGACAACATTTTCGCGGCCGCTGCAATATTGGCGGCAGCAGCAAGTTCGCCTTCGGAGTTGATAATAACCGCGCGCTTCTCTCGTTCCGCCTCCGCTTGCTTAGCAATCGTGCGCTCCATTGATTCTGGCAAAGAAACATCTTTTAACTCTACATTATTAACTTTAATCCCCCATTCATCAGTTTCTTTATCAACAATTTCTTTTATTCGATCAGCAATTTCATCGCGCTTGCTTAAAAGTTCATCTAAAGTGACCGAACCGACAATATTACGCATAGTTGTTTGTGCGTATTGACTAATCGCGTAGAAAAAATTTTCAACTTCAATGACCGCTTTTTCGGCAAAGGCAACTTTATAATAAATAACGGCGTTAACAGTAACGGAAACGTTGTCACGAGTAATCGCCTTTTGATCAGGAACATCAACTGCTTTCACACGGATATCCACTTTTTTGAAAGTTTGAAAAACCGGAATCAAAATTCGCCACCCCGGCTCCATAATTCCGGAAAATTTACCCATGGTAAAACGGACACCCCGCTCATACTGATTAATTTGTTTTAAACTGCTGAGAATTAAAACGCCGATGATAATGATAAGATAAATTGCGATTCCCATATAATTGTAGTTAATTTATTACTTAAGGATACACATTAAAATTTAACTTCTACGTTCTTTCTCTCGGCAGCGTCTTCAATTTCAAAAAACTTACGCGCGGTAAATTTCAACCAACCAGCAATCATATTATTCGGGAAAACTTGAATCTTGGTATTGAAATCACGAACGTTAGTATTGTAGAAGCGTCGAGAAGCCTGAATTTTATCTTCAGTATCAGTTAACTCTCTTTGTAGCTCTAGAAAGTTTTGGTTAGCTTTTAAATCTGGATAACTTTCCGCGAGCGCAAAAATTGACTTCAAAGTTCCTGATAAGGTATTTTCTGCTTGTGCTTGTGCCTCAGCATCGCCACCCTTTTGCGCGGCCATCGCCTGATTACGAGCATTAACAACTTTTTCCAGAGTTGCCTGTTCGTGAGCCGCATAGCCTTTAACCGTTTCAATTAAATTTGGGATTAAATCATAACGGCGCTTGAGCTGAACATCAATATCACTCCAAGCTTCGTCCACGCGATTTTTTAAACGAATTAGGCCGTTATACATAGCAATCACAAACAATGCAACTACTACGACAACTCCCAAGATGACATAAAGAATAGTCATAAATTTTTAATTATTTTTGTTAAATTAATTTATAAAACTTTTAAATATTATAACAGAAAATGCTTATTTTTTCAAGTTAGGGTCTTGATCTTTCTTTTTAAATCCAATGTTAATAACTTTAGCGTCCGTAAGATCAAATCTAACACTTTTCATGCCTTTCTCAAAATCATCTAAAAACTTATTGCCTGAGCGGAAATAAAAAACGATAAGAATTATTATCATCGTCAAAGATAATAAAGACGAAGTACTGAAAATAGAATCGCGATTACCAACTAAAGTGGAGACCAGTATAATTATTGGTATCAATAATAGAGACTTCATTCGACCCATTACAAATCTAAAGAAGCCCATCAATATCTTCTGAGCTTGAGGCGGGATAGGCTCTTCTTTGCCCATGGTTTGCTCGGAATTAATAACTTGTCCTACATTAACAGGATTGTTAATATTTTCTTTTTCCATATTATTTAATTATCTTTAAAAAAATAACAAGCTTCTGGCCATCAATCTTTATTTCTTTACTGAAACTAGCCTCTGAAGATTCGGCAACTAAGACCAAAGATTCGCTCAAGGTTTCTTTAGCAATCTCCGTGCCTAATTTTTCAATAACGTCGGAAATCTCCGCTGATTCCGAAATAATTTGAACATCAACCTTATCTCCCAAGCTAAGTCCGGCGTCTTTACGCGACAAGTTAATAAAGCGAATAAGCTCACGCTTCAGGCCCTCTAATTTAAGTTCAGGCGTAATTTCCGTATCTAATTCTACTTCTAGATTTTCAAAACCGGCGGCTAAATCTAAACTTTTAATATTAAGCTCGTCGGTAATCAATTCCTGATAAGTAATATTTAAATCAATACTGCCTTTAATGGTCGCCTGATTTAACATTTGCCTAATCTTAATGCCAGCGGCATCGCGTTTGGCTAATCCAAGCTCCACAATACTGCGCACAAAAGCCATCTTTTCCAAGACCTCGTCTTTTTCCAGTTTCAAAGTGACCGGCCAGCTTTCTAAATGAACCGAGGCCTGAGCATTTTTGAAATCAAGTCCGTTTAACTTCTGCCAGAGATTCTCGGCCATAAAGGGCATAAACGGCGCCATTACTTTAGCTAACTCCGACATAATTAATTTAGTGGTGAGTAGTGCATTTTTCTTATCCGCCTCATCTTCCGACTTAAAGCGATCGCGGCTCCTTCTCAAATACCAAGTAGAAAACTCGTCAATAAACTCCGTGAGTGGACGCATCGCTTTTGGCAAATTATAAGCTTCCATCCCGGCAGAAACATCGGCCAAGAGCGCATTAAACTTTAACATTAACCATTTATCCAAAACATTCTCACTATTTAAAACTTCATTTTTCAAATCACCGTAGCTTAAATTCAGGATAATTTCTTGATTTTCGGCCGCGTAAAGTTCATAAAATTTATAAACGTTAAAGAGCAGCATGATATTCTTGCGCAATGATTCCTCGGTTCCCTTTTCAGAAAAATTAAGATTCTCCGCGGCCATCACTGGCGAGGATAATAATTGGGCCCGCAAAGCGTCAGCACCATATTTCTCCATCACTAAATATGGATCTGGATAATTTTGCAGGCGCTTGGACATCTTTTTGCCGTCTTCCGCCAGCACAATACCGTTAGCGATTACATTTTCAAAAGCATTGCTCTTTTTTACTCCACCGGAAATAACATGAAGATAATAAAACCAAGCGCGAGTTTGATCCACGCCTTCGGCAATAAACTTGGCCGGAAAATTTTGTTCTACCTTCTCTTTATTTTCAAAAGGATAATGGTGCTGAGCATAGGGCATAGAACCAGATTCAAACCAACAATCTAAAACATCGGGAACGCGCTTCATAACGCCACCGCATTTCGCGCAAGCAAAAGTTAAATCATCGACTTTATCTTTATGAATATCATCTATTTTTTGGCCGCTTAATTTTTCCAGTTCCGCTACACTGCCAATAACTTTCCGCTCGCCGCAAGCGCATTCCCAAATCGGAATGGCACTCGCCCAAAAACGCTGACGGGAAATTGACCAATCACGCGCACCCTCTAACCAATTGCCAAAACGCCCATCTTTAATATGCTCCGGAAACCAATTTATTTTTTTAGCGCTTTCTAACAATCCGTCTTTCATCTTAGTAACGCTCACAAACCAAGAAGAAGTCGCGTAATTGATGAGCGGCGTATCGCAACGCCAACAATGCGGATAGCTATGTTCATATTTTTCTTTATGAAACAACAAACCATTCTTGGCTAAATATTTAATGATTTCGATATCGGTCGTGGTATGATCGCCAATCGGCTTAACATGCAAACTTGGAAAATCAGTGACTTCCGGCTTAAAAACGCCGTCCATACCGACGTGCTGAACAAAAGGCAAATTATTATCCTTGCCTAATTTCATATCATCTTCGCCGAAGGCAGGCGCAATATGAACAACACCGGTACCGTCCGTGGTAGTCACAAAGTCGCCGGCATAAATCCGCCAACCGTTCTCGCGGTTAGTTAATTTAGTATCACTCGCGTAATAGTTAAATAAAGGCTCATATTCCAGACCGACTAAATCTACCCCTTTGATATCATCGTGAACAATTTCGAACTCTTTATCTTTTAAAACTTCCTTAACTCTCTCTTTAGCTAAAATCAAAAGTTCAGGGACATCTTTTATTCTCAAAGCTACGTAATCAATATCGGCACCTACAGCTAGAGCGACATTACCAATCAAGGTCCACGGAGTGGTTGTCCAAGCTAATACATAAGCGGTTTCTTTAGTTTCATTTTCCTTGCCCCATTTTTGACCGGCCTTGAGATGAAATTTAGCAATCGTGCTTAAATCTTTAATATCGCGATAACCCTCCGTTACTTCCGATTGTGATAAAGTCGTTTCACAACGCGGACAAATATGCATGGAGCGATAATCTTGATAAATCAAATCCTTATCCCATAATTCCTTAAAGACCCACCAAACCGATTCCATAAAATTTAAATCCATGGTGCGATACGGATTTTTCATATCCACCCAGCGGCCCAAACGACCAATAACCTTCTCCCACTCACCAGCATAAGTCATAACTTTGGAGCGGCAGATATCGTTAAACCTGCCAACACCGATTTCCTCGATATCTTTTTTCTGCTTTGTCCCTAATTCTTTTTCTACAATATTTTCAATTGGCAAGCCGTGGCAATCCCAGCCCCATTTCCGTTCCACCCGATAACCGTTCATCGTAAAATAACGCGGCACCACATCTTTCATAATGCTGGAAACTAAATGGCCATAATGCGGTGTACCGGTCGCAAACGGCGGTCCATCATAAAAAACATAGTCACCACGTGGCGCTTCTTTGGCCAGAGATTGTTCAAAAGTTTTAGAATTATTCCAAAAAGATAAAGCCTCTTCTTCCATTAAAACATAAGGGCTTTTTTCTTTGGCACTTTCGGGCTGCTTATTCATATAATATTTAAAAATTTATTTGATAATTTCTAATTTTTGACTAATAATTTTTGCAGTATATTCAGCTGTTGATGGCTTATCAAAAATAAATTCGCCTTGAAACTTTTGACCGGCGATTAAAAGCGGTAACCAGAAGATATCGTCGGCCCACATCTTCTCATACGGAATATCTTTAATTTCAAACCACTGCGGACGCATCTCTTCAGTTTCTTGCGGCTGGCCGGAAAATTTCTTCGCCCTAAAAACGTGAACTTCCAAATCCGGAGTGGCATCAACAAATTTAAAAATTAAAGTTCCTATTTCTAACAAGTCGCTAGCAACGATATTAGACTCTTCAAATAATTCTCTCGCCGCCGCCTCCTCAATCGTCTCACCTAACTCAATTTTACCACCGAAACCATTCCAGCGACCGGCACCAAAACCACGTTTCTTCATTCCGAGAAGTATTCGGGAATCCTGGCAAATTATGGTTAGGGTTAATTGTTTCATTTAATTATAAAAATTTTATCAATTCTTCCGGAGTCTTAACGACAGCACTAAATAAAACTTGGCGACAAGGCTCGGCGTCATTTTCATCTTGTACATAAATTGGTTTATTAAGTGCAACTGCGTAACCAATTTCCATATTAACGCTCACTCCCGCATAACCATCTTTATTATAAATATAGATTACATCGGCCATGCGCATTTTATAAAAATGGTCATGAGTTAAACCAAGGGCGACATATTTACGATCAGATTCTTTAATTTCATTCCAAACTCCTCCAGACGCTCGATAGAGATGAGGCTCATAAACAACTACGCCTAAATTTTTAAGACGCTTAGAAAATTCTCTCATCTCGGAAGCAAAGCTAGAACTTCCGCAAATAACTACTGACTTCATATTTATTTTCTAAAAATAATAAATAAACTATTCTAATTCTGCCAAAGCCTTTTCCAATTCATCTTTAATAAACCGCGAGTTATCATAAACGTTTTGCCAATAATGCAAGGCGTTCAAAAGATTTCTAGGAATTTCATTTAAAGCATTAGTTTTAGCATCGGTCAGAGCAGCGGCCTCGTTATACAAACTATGCATTTCCCCAAATTCCGAACCAACTAAGTTGTGTTTTTCGCAATATGGCTGCCAAAGACGCTGAAAATTTTCTTCAGACAATTCAACTATGCTTTTTATTTCATCCAACTTATCGCGCAAACTAATCATCATATCAACTTTTTCGCCACCTCGAGTTTCTTTCAAACTTCTAATCTTTTGCCAATCTTCTTCTTCTAAAACCCCGTAAGTCCGAGGCAAAAAAGTTAAATCTCCAGAAAAGCGACTATTTTCAATTTTATCCTTGCCTTCATAAAAATACTGTTCTCTTTTTTCGGCGATTCCTTTCCAAGCTCGATGTTTGGGATCGTTTTTGTGAAAAATATAAACACCGCCGCTAGTTGGTTCAACAAAATCTCTCTTTTTCAATTCATAAGCACCGCCTTGATTAGCATGCTCTTGCAAATAGTTGCGTAAAGCGGCCGCCTGTTCAAAGTCTTCTTTTTTAATAGCCTCATCAAGCTGAGCTGAGACCAATTTTAAATCAGGATTTTCTTTTCTAAGTTCGGAAGGGCGCTTAGTCATCTCCATTTTTTCTAAACCCATAAATTTAAAGTTAATTTAAAAATTGAAACTTAGAATGAAACTATCTTCCTGTTTCCGGCATCTTTATCCATTTATTAGCCTTCAGATGCCAATCGGAAACATCTATTGTTTGAATTTCATCCCAAACTTTTTTGGCTGACTCTGTATATAATTTTTCATTTCTGACTAACTTACGAAAATCTTGCAGTTTAGCCGGCAGCTTTGAACCGCGCTCTTCTAACTCCTTAAGTTCTAAATCAATATCCAGATTATCGGCGTCTTTAACAATTTTAGCTTCCAAGGAATTGCGCTCTTCATACTCTTTAAAAACATCGGTATAAAAATCGGAAAAAATTGTATCAGCTAGAGAATCGTGGGCCGCTTTATCATCGTCAGCCTGAGTATAAACTTTTTGGATATAACCTAAATCGGAAGTTCTGATTTCCGAAATATCATGGACTAAAGCCATTTTAATAATTTTATTTTCATCCACTCCTTTCTCCATTCGCGCTAGCATAAGCGCCAACCAGACAACGCGATAAGTATGTTCATGGACACTGGCGCAATCCAAACCAAAATGCTGGCGCCAGGCGCGCGGTACGTTGCGCATTGTTCCGAGTTCAAATAAAAAATTAATATCGTTATTCATAAATTTATTTAGTCATCTCTTTAATCGCCATTTCTAAATCACCAACAATTTGGCTGCTATTATCATATATCCCATTCCAATAAGCGAGCGGCTTACTGATAAAATCCGGCATGGCCTCCATTCTCTTCCGTAATACGTCCTGTGTTTTTGGTAGACCAGGAAAACGACTAGGAGCGCTCTCGGCGTTAACTTTTGAAATCAGCTCGCGCTTATTATATGTTTGAAAAATATTATCAATTTTTGATTTGGCAATATTTTTTAATTCTTTTGCTTCACTGTATAAATTGTGAAGGGAGGATAAATAATCTGTTCTTTCGCCCAAATCTTGTAAATTTTTATAATGCCGAACATCTTCCCAAAGTTCAGTGGCAAATCCTCCTAAATATTGATCATCCTTATCTAAATAATGGGAAAATGAAGAAGATTTAACAATATCTTTGCCAATATACATATCGGCCATTTGTTTAGCCATGATTCCTTGCCAAGCCCTTAGCTTAGGATCGTCGATTTCATCTTCGGATGCAGATTTCCCATTATTTTCCTTTTCTTCACCTAAAATATCTTCTTCACGGATATAAGCCAGCGGTTGATTATTTTTGCCCAACTTATCTTGCGCGTCCCGCAAATAAGCTGCCTGTTCATAATCCTCTTCGGAGATGGCCTCTTTCATCTGCAAGCTAATATATTGCAAGGCGCCGAGTTCTTTCTTTTTCTCGGGACTGGCGGAAAAATTTGGCATCTTTTCAGAACTCATATATTTTAAACAATTTTAAAATTTAACATTTTGACAAGCGTATTCCAATTTACCTTATCTCCATAAAAAGATTGATAATTTTCCAACATTTCTTCGCGACTCGCAAACTTTTCATGGCCAATAAAATCTTCGTCTTTAATATCTTGCAATTCTTTTTCTTTTACGGCGATAATCTCGGCATCAGCAAATTTTTCCTTGGTTTCCCAAATCAGTAATTCAACCCGATCTCCGATTCTCAAATCCTTATCGTCAAATAAACGCCAAGTTGCCGTCTTTCTGCCGGCTAGTATTTCATCAGCTAGATTTTTCCTAAACTTGAGCGTTTTCATCTAAGTGTTATTTATTTTCCATCATAGTTATTGCCTCCATTATATATTCACTGCGCAACCGGTCTTTCATATTTTTAATTTCTTCTAAAGTAAGCCAACTGGCATTAAGAATTTCATCTTTCGGCCAAGCTAATTCTCCGCCAATTATTCGAGCTTCATAGACATGTTTCGGAGGTGTTTGGGAATGGGCTTGAAAAATATCAAGTTTTTTAATTAACTCAACCTCATATCCAGACTCTTCTTTTGCTTCGCGAACAGCCGCCTCTTCTATTGTTTCGCCTTCATCCACTTTTCCGGCTGGGAAATTCCATAATTCATGAACTTTTGTGCCTGGGCGATTTTCTTGAACCAACAAATATTTATTATTTTGCTTGATAACTACCCCGGCGACAATATTTGTGGTAACTAATTTTTTCATAATATTTATTTCTATTTCCACTCCCTCTTCTTATTAATTTCCTCTTTATTTCTAAACGCCGTTTCTAAATCAATATTATACTGATTGGCAATTGAAGAAATAAAAATTATAATATCCGCCAACTCTTCTTCTACTGAGGTAAAATTAGAATTCAAATCGGTTTTCATTTTCTCAGTTTTTCTAACCGCTTTAAATAACTCGCCAACTTCTTCTCCCAAAAGGAGGCAGTTCTGAATAATGGAAACATCAGTAAAACCTCTCTCTGTTTCAATTTCTTTTACATACTTCTGAATGTCTAATAAAGTTGGTTTTTCTTTTAAAATTGGCATATTAAAAAATAATAGGTTACAGCTTCTTCACTTCAATCTCTGACATCGTTTCATTGAATGCGTTTTCCAAATCTATACCCAATTCATCGGCAATTATAATTATTGACCAAAGACAATCCGCTAATTCATGCTTTAATTGCTCATCAACGTTTTCCGCTTTACGAAGATTATTCTTTGCCATCACTAATCGCATTAAATCACCGACGTCAACAACTAATCCCTGGGTTCGTTCTAATGAGCCCCATGGTTTTCCGGCCACCTTTTTTTCGATAATGGCGTATTTATCTCTGATTACTTTTGCTCGATGAGTAATTTCTTCAAATTTCATATAACTTTAATTTTATTTCCCATGACACTTTTTATATTTCTTGCCACTACCACAAGGGCAAGGATCATTGCGCCCGACTTTCTCGCCGCTTTCATCTTTAGTTTTTTCATGGACCAAATCAGCCGTATTGCGCGCTTCCGCCTGTTTATGCATTTCTTTCTGAGCGCCAGTAAATTCCAATTTGGCCGCTGGCTTATTGGCAAATAATTTTATAGCTTCATTCTCGACGGCGCGTTCGGCGGCCACCGCAAAAGCTTCACCAGCTTTGAAAATTGAATAAGCAACATCGCGGTTAATCAAGCCATTTAACTCTTGATACATTAAATAGGCTTCTTTTTTGTATTCCACGAGCGGGTCGCGTTGACCATAACCACGCAAACCAATGCCGCGGCGCAAATAGTCAACCGTTTCTAAATGTTCAACCCAAAAATTATCAATCGTTCTAATTAAAATTCCTTTTTCTATTTCCTTAAAATCAATTCCCGCGGCCGTAAACTTTTCAGTCATGGAGACATAACGGCTATCAATTTCTTTTTCCAAATAGGCGATAATTTCTTCCCGAATATTTTCAGCGCGGCCAGTTTGAGCAGCTAAGGCTAATAATTTTTCTTTAACTTCCTCGGAAGCGGCCATGATTGTTTTGACGGTTTCAGATATTTCTTTGATGTTCCACTCGGAGACATGTTCAGCGGCGGTATGAAAAACAACAACATTTCGAAGCTCTTCTTTAATCATTGGAATAACTATCTCTGACAAAGTTTTAGGCGCGCCCTCTTCGGGCTTAACAATTCCTTCGCTTAAATCAATAATCTCGCGGCGGCGGCGATAGATTGCGGTTCGATGCTTGTTAATAACATCATCATATTCCACTAAGTGTTTTCTAATATCAAAATTATTGCCTTCAACTTTTTTCTGAGCGCTTTCAATAGATTTAGAAATCATCTTATTTTCAATGGGCATGTCGGCCGGGACATTCAAAGTCTTCATTAAATTTTTCATCCGATCACCGCCAAAAATACGCATTAAATCATCGTCGGTAGAAACATAAAACTGAGAAGAACCAGGGTCGCCCTGGCGTCCGGCGCGTCCTCTTAACTGATTATCAATGCGACGCGATTCATGGCGTTCGGTACCAATAACATGTAATCCTCCCGCGGCTTGGACCGCTTCTTGTTCGGTTTTCTCTGGCGGATTACCGCCTAAAATAATATCAACGCCACGACCCGCCATATTAGTTGCCAAAGTAATTGAACCGCGACGCCCAGCTTGAGCAATAATTTCCGCTTCTCGTTGGTGGTTTTTAGCGTTTAACATTTGCGGTCTTAGTCCTTCGCGTTCCATCATCTCGGTCAAAACTTCATTTTTTTCAATAGAAATAGTACCAATTAAAACCGGCTGACCTTTCTCACTTCGTTCTTTAACATCGCGAATGACAGCTTTAAACTTATCTTCTTCGGTACGATAAATTAAATCATTCAAATCTTTTCTGACATTCGGACGATTAGTCGGAATAACAATGGTTTCTAAATTATAAATTTTATGGAATTCTTCCGCTTCTGTCGCCGCAGTTCCGGTCATACCCGAGAGCTTGTGGTACATTCTAAATAGGTTTTGGAAAGTAATGGTCGCCATAGTCTGGGATTCTTTCTGAACCTTAACACCTTCCTTAGCTTCAATCGCTTGATGCAAACCTTCGCTATAGCGACGACCGGGCATCATGCGTCCGGTAAATTCATCAACAATAATTATTTCGCCGTCTTTAACAACATAGTCTTTGTCACGCTTGAACAGAACGCGCGCTTTTAGCGCTTGTTCCAAATGGTGGACTTCCTTAACACCGCCTTCAACATAAATATTCCCCAAACCTAAAATCTTTTCTACTTTAGCGATACCGCCTTCGGTTAAAGTGGCAGCTTTCATTTTTTCATCAACATTATAATCATCATTTTCTTCCAGGCGTTCCACAATTTGCGCAAAGCGGGCATATTTTTCACCAGATTCTTCCGCGGGTGAGGAAATAATTAAAGGAGTGCGGGCTTCGTCGATTAAAATTGAATCGATTTCATCGACAATGGCATAATGAAGCGGCCTTTGGACAGTTTGAGCAAGCGTATAAACCATGTTATCGCGCAAATAATCAAAACCAAATTCATTATTGGTTCCATAAGTGATGTCGCAATAATAGGCATCACGACGCGGTACACGACGGAAATGCTGCAATCTTTCGTCGAACTGGCTCTCGTCAATATATTCTGGATCGTAAAGATAGGCATTATCATGAACAATAACGCTAGTTGTTAATCCTAAAGCATGATAAACCGGGGCCATCCAGCCAGCGCCAACCCGCGCCAAATAATCATTAACCGTAATTAAGTGCACCCCCTGACCTTCAAGGGCATTTAAATATAACGGTAAGGTAGCCACTAAAGTTTTTCCTTCACCAGTACGCATTTCCGCAATTTGACCGCGATGAAGCACGATACCACCGATAAGCTGAACATCATAATGTCTTTGGCTCAAAATTCTAACCGAAGCCTCCCGAACCGCCGCAAAAGCTTCAGGCAAAAGATCGTCTAAACTCGCACCTTTTTCTAGGCGCGCTTTAAAATCAGCCGTCTTGGATTTTAAATCCTCTGGACTTAAATTTTTATATTCCGCTTCCAGGCCATTAACCTTATCTACCAATGGTTTTAGGCCAGCGATTACCTTTTCGTTCGCATCTGGGAACAATTTACTGAAAATACTCATAATTTTTCTATTAATAACCAAAAAATTGCCGCTAAAACGGCTTTCTATTCAATTCCAGTATAATACGAATGTTTAATAAAATAAATATTGACAAAAAAGTATAAAAATTATAAAAGCCGCCTTTCTTATGGCGGCTCTTAAGTGCTAAAAATATTAGTTTTTATTACTAATTATTTATGCGCCCGGTTATCTACTTCATACTTAGTATTCTGGGCTTCAAAAAAGTTAACCAGTTCCAAGGTGTCGGTCTCCGTAGCCATCCATTGGGCTGGATTAACAGTGTTGAAGTGCGGTTCGAAGCCCAATTCTTCCAAGCGCCGATCGGCGACATACTCGACATACTGATTCACATAGTCGGCGTTGATGCCTAAAATTCCCCGGGGAAATAAATCACGGTTATAGGCGGTCTCCAAATTAACGCCATCAATGACAATATTTTTTATTTCTTCCGCAAATTCCGCAGTCGCAATCTCCGGATTTTCTTCCAAGATTGTTAAAATCAAATTAATGCCAAATTTCAAATGCAAACTTTCATCGCGCACCACCCAGTCAATCATGGAGCCAAAATTTTTAAGCTTTTGCTTCTGACGAAAACTTAAAGCAACCATAAAGCCGGAATAGAACCAAGTGCCCTCCATCACAATATTATAAGCTACTAAATTACGAACAAATTCCCGCTTCCCCTCCAAGCTTTCAATATCCAAAGTTGTGTCGCTCATCCGATTTAAAAATCGGGCGATAAAATCTTCTTTCGCTTTAATAGAAGGAATTTCTAAATGCTGAGCAAAAATCTTTTCTTTATCCAGCGGAAAAGTTTCTAAAACATACTCAAAGGCTACGCAATGGTTAGCTTCCTCCCACATTTGCTTCGCCAAATATAAATGAGCTTCCGGCGCTTTTAAATAAGGATAGACGCCGAGCGCGAGCGTGCGGTTAACAATCAGCTCGCCGGGATTGAAAAAGCTCATCAAAAAACTAACGGCCTGTTTTTCATCCTCATCCATCTTGCGCCAATCATCCAAATCTTCTCCGAGCGCGATTTCGTGCGGGAACCAAGTATTGGCGACCGCTTGATTATATAAATCATAAGCCCACTGATATTTTATGGGGCGCAGATTCATATCTTCATTTAAGGGTTTTCCTAATATCATATAATTTTATATTTAATTTATTGACAACTATCACACTGGGCGCGCTCCTGAGGATCGGTTGGGCAAGCTTTAAACTGAACCGGTTCTTCAACTTTAGCTTCCACCGGGACAGCTGCTGTTTCTAATTCCGCACTGGTGGCCACAACTGTGGCACCAAAACCAGCTTTCTTGGCAACGGCTCCAAACCCAGTCTTACCGATAGCCGTTGATTTGTTAACGGCAATCGTTGATTGCTCGGCGCTATGGCGCGGTTTCATGTGAAGATAATAAGTGGTCTTCAAGCCCTTCTCCCAAGCTTTAATGTAAACATTCATGACTTCATCAATTTCTCTAGTCGCTAAATACATATTGCGACTGATTGCCTGGTCCACCCATTTCTGAGCACGTGAAGCAACTTCGACAAAGGCTTGCGGGTCCACCGAAAAAGAATCTTTATAAATATGTTTGATATTTTCCGGAATATAATCTAAGCCGCTGATATCTCCATAAGAAGCGAGAATATCTTCGCGCGCTTTTTCCCAAAGTCCCAATTTTTTTAATTTATTAACCAGATTAACATTTAATTCCAAATGCTTGCCGCCAAGAGTGTTGCGGCTAAAAATTTGGGCGAAGCGCGGATCAATGCCGGTGGAAGTTCCAGCGACGAGTCCAATATTGGCTGTCGGGGCAATCGCCATCAAAGTTGAATTGCGCATTCCTTGTTTAACTTTGAGACGTAATTTATCCCAGTCCAATCTAAAGGAGACATTAATTTCAGATTTCTCGCCGATATCGCGCCCATTTTCTAAAACCTTAACCGTATCTAGCGGCACAAAACCTTTAGACCAGCGGGAGCCATAAAAATTATCATAAGCGCCGCGCTCTTGCGCTAAATCGGCGCTAGCATCAATTGCTTGATAACTGATAAATTCCATAACAGCATCACTGAGTTCATAAGCCTCGGCCGAGTCATAAGCGATATCAAATTTTTCAAACATATCCGCGAGCCCCATGACGCCTAAACCAACTGCTCGATTATGACTGTCGAAATTACGCGCTTCAATAATTGGCGGCTCATTAATATCAACCAAATTATCTAATTGACGAACGGCTAAGCGCACACTTTTCTCCAATTCCTGCCAATCAATGTTAAATTTCCCGTTATCTTCTTTTAAGTGACGCACTAAATTAATAGACGCTAAATTACAAACAGCGACATTATCCTTATTAGTCGGCAAAGTTATTTCCGTGCATAAATTAGAGCCGTAAATCGTGCCGGTATTATTGTTTAAGGCGCGAACGTTAATTGTGTCTTTAAAGGTTATCCAGGGATGAGCCGAGGCTTGCAGAGAAACTATCATTTGGCGGAATTGATCCAAGGCCTTAACTTTTTTAAAGACGCGCATTTCGCCTTGTTCGGCTAAATGACAATATTTTTGATAACGAACACTAAAATCTTCGCCATATAAATCAATCAAATCCGGAGTTTCTTGCGGGTCAAATAAATACCAGTAATCATCATTTTTAACCCGCATCATAAATTCATCGGACAAATAAACGGCGGTATTGGCGGTCCGAGTACGACGATAATCATCACCGGCGTTCTGTTTTAAATCTAAATATTCCTGAAAATCGAAATGCCAATTCTCCATATAAAAACAGAGGGCGCCCATTTTCTTACCGGCGCGGGAAATTGCGCGGATAGCGGAATCAATAATATGTAAGAAAGGAACAGGGCCGGAAGAGAAAGTATTGTTGGTAGAAATCGGCGAGCCACTGGCGCGCAGTTTGGTGACGGCCAGCCCGATACCGCCCGTCGCTTTGGATAATTTTAAAACATCGGAAACGGTTTTGCCGATATGATCGACGTTATCTTCCATCTCCATGATAAAACAATTGCTCAGGCGTGGCGAACGAGCGCCAGCATTAACATTGGTTGAACCGCCGGAGATATAATAAAGCTTGGACATGCGGTCATAAAAATCCGCCGCCACTTTATCCGGCTCCTCCTCATTCCAAGACAAACCCATCGCCACCCGCAACCAAAAATATTGCGGCACCTCAGTCAGTTTTTGTTTTTCATCGCGCATCATATAGCGTCGCGACAGCGTTTCAATGCCGGCGTAAGTAAATAATTCATCGCGAGACGAGTCCAAAAGTGCAACCAATTTATCCAAATCAAATCTTTGTAATTTTGAAGATAGCCAACCCTTATCAATACCGGCGCGTAATTCTTTCTTTAAGCCGGAGCGATAAATTTCCGAAAAATTGTCGTCATTAGAGTCAACTCCCAAAACTTCCCAATAAATACCTTTTAAAAATAAGGCGGCGGCTAACTTATCATAATTAGGGTCATCTTTAATATGCTGTGCCGCTGATTGCGTCAAAGCTTTATCAACTTCGCGCTCCGGCATGTTTTCGTAAAGAGTTTGCCAAGCTTCAGCCGCGACCGCTTTTATTTTTTCCGCGCCCAATCCTGATTTTTGGCCGGCGGCGACCAATTTATTTTCTAAATCCGGTAAAGATAACTCCCGGGTTTCGCCTCCATACGAGACAATCTTCTTAAGCATACTTGTATAAGAGTAAAATTTATTAATTTCCCGATTCTGGTGCTTATGTTGTGGTCGGGATATAAGTTATTATACCATATATAGTATTTGCCAACAATAGCTAAAACCCCAATAAAAAAGCCCGAAAACTAAATTTCGGACTTTTTTTATCGCTAACTAATAGTAAAATTATTCTAGTTATCCACAGCTAATCCTCAGAAAAAATCTATTTCCCCCGCTTCTTATCAATCAGCTTTTCTTTATACTTTTTAATAATCAGTTCTAAGTGGTCTTTAACCTTATCAATTGCTTTATACAAATCACTTTCAGTCTTCTCTACCCTTAGAATTTCATTAGGCACTTCTAAATTAACCTCGGCGCGAAAAATGTCGCCCTTATGTTGTCCGCCGACCGTCTTAGCAACTTCAAAATCACAATTAATGACTTTCACCTTGGTGCCTAAATATTTTTCCACCGCGTCCATCTTGTTTTCAATATACTGCTTAATAGCGTCAGTCATTTCTAAGCGCGTAGCTTTAATTTTGATTTTCATATATTTAACAAGTTAATTATTAGAACAATTTAACAATATCTTTGTAGGTGATAAAAATAATCAGAACAATCAACAACATGAAGCCGATATTATGAATAATTGCCTCCACGTCCCGACGAACCGGCTTGCCCTTAATTCTCTCAATCAACAAGAAGAAAATGCGACCGCCGTCTAAAGCCGGGAAAGGTAAAATATTAATCACGGCCAAATTAAGTGATAATAAAGCGGTTAATTGTAATAAATAAATAATACCTAAACGCGCAGCTTGACCGGTAATATTAGCAATTCCAACAGGCCCAGCAAAATCAGCCGCTACCGATTGGCCATGGAATAAGCTGCCAATTAAATTACCGAAGGCGACAAAAATTTCTTTAAGCGTCCAAATAGTTGTTTTGGCTCCCTCCCAAATAGCATTGAAAAATGGATAGCGAACGGTCCCAGCAGCCATAATACTGACACCAATAGCCGCTCGGCCCTCAGCGCCGCTCAAATTGGCGGCCGGAGTTACCTTTAACGTCTTATCTTCGCCATTATTACTGACAATGACTTCTGTTTCTTGATCGCCGCGAGTACCAATAATTTTTTGAACATCAATTTCAGTAGCGACCGCCTCCCCATTTATTCGAGAAATTAAATCGCCCGCCTTGAGCCCGGCACTTTCCGCTGGTGAGCCCGGCAAAACATCAATTACCGCTACCCGTTGTTCGGAAATTATTGCTTTTGATCCCAACTCAGCCGTTGCTTGCGGCAAGCCCATCATATAACCGATGGAAAAAATCACCCAAGCCAGGAGAATATTCATAATCACGCCGGCCGCTAAAATTATTACCCTTTTCCAAATCTTTTTCGCAGCAAAGCTATCGGGGTCATTTTCACCGTCTCCATTTTCACCTTTAATTTTAACGAAACCGCCGATTGGCAACCAATTAAGAGAATAAATTGTGGAGCCAAGCGCCGGAATTTTTTTAGTATCCGTACTTTGTTCCAAACTTTCATAAGTCTTACTTCCAACCACGCGCTGCCATTTACCATTTTTGTTCTTATAAAAACCGATGGCCCGCGGCGGGAACCCGAAACCAAATTCATCAGCTCTAACTCCCAAACGTCGAGCGGTCATAAAATGACCGAGTTCATGCACGAAAATTAAAACTGACAAAACCAAAATAAATATAATAATTGTTAAAAACATTTGTAGTGTTGGTTAATTCTTAAATTTCCATGATGTCCTTTTCCTTGCGGTCACGGACATCCTTTAATTCCTCGTTCTTACGCGCCGAAAATTCGTCCAATTCTTTAATGAAACGAAATTTATCATCCTCGCTCATTTCTTTGTCATCATAAACTTTTTCAATCGTGCTCTTGATTGCTTCGCGAACTTGGCGCAAAATAATTCTGGTTTTTTCCATTTTTTCATTAAGTTTCTTGACCAAATCTTTACGATTCTCTTCGGTTAAGGCCGGAACAGTTAAGCGAATTTTGTCGCCCTCATTAACAACTCCCAAACCTAAACCAGCGTCCACAATCGCTTTTTCAATATTTTTCAAAACCCCCTTATCCCAAGCGGCGATTAAAATATTGCGCGCGTCAGAAACAGCGATGTTGGCAACAGTATTAAGCGGATTCATAACCCCGTAAGCTTCAACCTGGATGCCGTCTAAAACTGCCGGATTGGCGCGGCCCGTTCGAAGAGTCGCAATTTCTTTTTTGAAAAAATCAATCGCGTTAGAAAAATCTCCTTGTTTGTCTGCTAAATATTGATTCATATATTTTTTATTTTAATTTTATGGTACCTAGATAAATATTTTTAGGATTATTGAAATCAATTAATAAATTACGGCCCGCGCGCGTGGTCGGCAACTTCTTGGTCGCCCAAGTGACGCCACCATCTGAAGAACTAAAGAAGGTGGTATTGGTGACATAATATAATTCATTCGAATTTTTCGGATTTACCGCCAAGGCGTTAACCGTTGCTGCTTTATCAGGCTGAATTAGCTTTATCTGTTCCCAAGTGATGCCATTGTCCGGAGAACGCAAAATCGTTTGGTTGGTCGCGATAAACATCTTACCATCAGCCGCACAAACCACAAAATCCTTAAATGAAGAACCGAGATTATAATCTTTTAAAACAGTGTTTAAGTCGTTCCAGTTAACTACCATAAAATTCTGGTCAATATTGCCGGAATCGGCAGCATTGGTCGCACTATTGGAGGTGAAGCTATAAATTTTATTTTTAGCCGAGGCGACAAATATTAAGCGACTATCTAAAGGCGAAATAATCAAGCGAGAAACACCTTCCTCTAAACGGCGAATTGTTCGCCATGAAGCCCCACTATCGATACTTTTAATAATCTCGCCGCGAGAAGTACCGATATAAATATTTTTAGTATTATAAAAATCAACCACAATCGCGTTCACGCTGACGGCCGGATCGGTATCAAAATAAACCTGATCCCAAGTACGAGCACAATCACTGGAACGATATAGGCGATTAGCAATTGCCGCATAGATAACGCATTTACTCTTCGGGTCGACTTTAACGTCATTAATTGTCGCTTCCGGTAGATTTTTAACCTTAATCCAGCCGGTATTAAGAACGTTATAAGTATAATATAGGCCGTGCTCATAAGTTGCCAAATAAACCGCTAAATTATCCGCCGGATCCATGGTCATCGTATTAACATTCAACGATTTTATATCTTGGGCCTGGCCAGTAGTAGCCAAGGCTGCGGCTGTACGCCAAGTACTACCGCCATCGGTTGAAAGGAAAACGCTGCTATCCTGAGTGGCGCTATTATTAGAGGAGTTAGTGGAAATTGAGCAAGCAGATAAAGAGAATCCCAATAAAACTAGAGCGATGCCGAGAATAACTTTTTTGTGCTTCATATATTTTTATAAATTAATTACTAATTGTTCCAAAACTAAGCGCGGATTAACATTGGCCAGTAGATACTCCCGCGCCATCGCTGTTAATTTGAATTTTAATAAAATAAAAGCGGAAAAATTATCATTACTATTTTTAGAAGCTACCAAAATATCAATCGCTTGCAAAGCCTCTTTGAGCTCGGCGGCTAGAGCCGAGTGCTGAATTTTTTCTGGTTGATTAAAATGGAGTAAAAATAAATCGCGTAATAAGCCTTCAATCATTGTTAAAACATCTTCCGCGCCAGCAAGGGCCGCCACACCGTAAGATTTATCGCTAAACAATTTATCCAGCACGCTTAAACGTTCATTAAGGCCGGTGTTAAACAATTTTAAAAATAAACTCGCTTTCTCCAAATAAGCAGCATAGGTCCCCGGATTTTCCAAAAATCTAGCGGCTTTAAGCGGACGCCCCAGAGCCAAATTGGCTAAATCCTTAGCGAGCGAACGCTTTGCCTGATGCTCGTTTAGCAAATAATCATAAATTGTTTCCGCTTTTACCGGATTAAAATATAATTTTTGGCCACGCGATAAAATCGTCGGTAATAAATTTTCCTCGCTCTTGGCAAGCAAAATGATAACAGTCTCGCCCTTAGGTTCTTCCAAGGTTTTTAAAATCGCACTTTGAGCTTCCGAACTTAAGCTATCAGCTTCCTTAATTATACCTATCTTATAGGCATTAAGAAAAGGACTTAGGCTTAAATCTTTAATAAACTGGCGCACCTGTTCAATGGAAATTGATTTTTTACCGTCATCCGGCTTCAAAATATGAAGATCGCTGTTAAAGCCTTCTTGAGAGCCAAGTGCTTTACTCATTAGATTATGAGCAAAAGCTAAAGCCACGGTTGATTTGCCTAAATCATCCGGACCGATAAAAACATAAGTCTGAGCAACCCGACCGCCAGAAACCGCGCGATTTAAAAATTCAATCGCCTGTTCGTTGCCAATCTGGGGCCAATTGGAGTCACTTTCTGCCATAAATGTTTGGCTTAGACTTAAACTATTTTAAGAAATTTTAATTTTCCTTTCTGTAAAATTGCGCCGGCGGGAATATTAAAATCTAATTCCTTAACAACTTCCTGATTAATTTTAACACCGCCTTGTTCAATAACGCGCTTAGCCTCAGATTTAGATGAAGCCAATCCAGATTCAATTAAAACCGCCACTAAATCATAAGAAGCCGGTTTTAACTCGATAATTTCATCAGGCATTTCTTTTTTAGAAAAAACTTTAATAAAATTTTCCTCCTGAGCCTGGGCGTCTGCCTCGCTATGATAAAATCGAACAATCTCTTTGGCTAATAAAATTTTATAGTCACGCGGATTGGCGCCTTTTTTAAGCGCTTCCTCATATTTTTTGATTTCCATTTCGTCAATTCTCGTCAACAAAGTAAAATATTTGATAATAAATTCATCTTGCAGAGACATAAGCTTGCCAAACATTTCCGCGGGCGAATCAAAAAGGTTAACCGTATTCCCCCAGCTAGAACTCATCTTACGTCCATCTAAGCCCTCAATGAGCGGATTAGTGATAATGTTTTGCGGCACCTGGCCATAAGCGCGTTGCATCTCCCGACCGGCAAGCAGATTAAAACGCTGATCAGTGCCTCCGAGTTCCACATCAGCCTTAATCATCACGGAATCATAACCCTGCATCATTGGATACATCACTTCGCGCAAAGAAACACGGGAACCGGCATCCAAACGGCGGCGGATATTATCGCGCGAAATAAACTCATTAATTGAAAAAATATCAGCTTGGCGGCAAACTTCTTTATATTCCAACTTCGCCAACCATTCACTATTATAATGAACCTCGCATTTAGTAACATCAATTACCTTTCCGGCTTGGGCAATATAATTTTTAATATTTTCCTTAATAATTGATTCATCTAACATTGGGCGTTCGCTGTTTTTATCTGAAGTGTCACCAATTGTTCCGGTAAAATCGCCAATGATGAACACTATCTGATGGCCGAGTTCTTGAAAATCACGTAATTTTAAAAGTGGAATGGAGCGGCCCAAGTGAATATTTGGGCTTGTCGGGTCAATCCCTAGCTTAATTCTCAGCGGATTGCCACTTTTAAGTTTTTCTGTCAAATCCTTAAGATCAATCACTTCTTCCACTCCGCGCGTTAAAAGTTCGACTATTTTTTGCTCTTTTTTCATATTATTTATCTTTCTCTATTAGTATATCATATTTCTATAAAGATAACATAAAAACGATTGATTTTTCAAGCGGAAACTGTTATATTGGCCTTATATGACCAGCGGTTTTAAAAAAATAATTCTCCTCAGCGGCGATTTAGCTTCCCTATTTTTAGCTTTATCTCTAGTCTTGCTGTCCAGATATCCCCGGGCCGCCTTCAACGAGCAGCTGCAAAAGCATCTTTGGCCATTTTTATTGGTCTTTATTTTTTGGCTGATTGCCATTTACATCAGTGGTCTTTATGACCTTAATCTGAAAGCTCGAAGCCGCCGCTTTTTAAAAGCAATAATGAGTGCCGCAGCAGTCGCTAGTTTAATTTCCATCACTTATTTCTATTTAAATGTCGCATCCAGCGTCGCCCCGAGAACTAACTTAGCATTATTTATTGCTTTTTTCTTGGGACTCTTTTTTATTTGGCGCTACTTATACCAAACGATTCAGCGGGCCGTCCCCGGAGTGGGTCTGGCAATTATGGGTAATAATGAAAAAAGCCGCGCGCTGCAAAGTGAACTAAATAAAAATCCTGGTGCCGGCTATAGACTAGAAATAATCATTCCCGACGAGAGCGAGCTGGAAAAATTAAAAAATCAAGTAGAGGGCGAAAAAGTAAAAATTGTGGTTGTTTGCGATGATTTTGGTTCCGCCAAGACGACTGACTCTCTACTTAAGCTTTTACAAAACCGAATAAGCGTTTACAGCTATCCAGATTTTTACGAACTCTTAAGCGGTAAAATTCCAGTGGAAGAGATTAGCGCCAATTGGTTTTTGGAAAACTTGCGAGAAAATCAGCGCGGCTATTTTAATCTTCTAAAAAGAATTATGGATTTTATCGGGGCGCTGACCGTTTTAATCATTTCTTTAATTTTCTGGCCGTTAATTGCCCTGATTATTAAATTAGAGAGTCGCGGACCGATTTTCTTTCGCCAGCCGCGTCTCGGCCGCCAAGGAAAATTATTTACCATCATTAAATTCCGCACCATGCGCGAAACCGGCAATGATCGCGCGCTAACGATTGACGGCGACAAAAGAATTACCGCTTTCGGAAATTTCTTACGCAAAACTAGATTGGATGAAATTCCGCAAATGATAAATATTTTAAAAGGCGAAATGAGTTTTATCGGCCCGCGACCTGAAAGACCGGAACTGGCACAAGCTTTAGAACAAAAAATTTCTTTTTATAATACTAGATTGATAGTCAAGCCAGGGCTTTCCGGCTGGGACCAAATTTCCGGCGAATACCATTCGCCGACCGAAGAGGATACTCTTAAAAAATTACAGAATGATTTATTCTATATTAAAAACCGCTCGCTATTCCTAGACCTGGCCATCATTATGAAAACGGTGGCAACGATTATAAGCAGAGGGGGAAAATGAGAACTATGTTGAAAATTATTAATTATCTAAAAAAATATCCGATTACTTATTCAATATTAAGAACAATATTTCGCTTTTTTGTTAAACTCGCAAGAGGTATTGATTATCTGCGCTTAAAATATATTTTTGGCATCGGCCAAGTCGGGCGCAATGTCCGATTTGATAAAGGTTTTCAAGTTTTTCACGGCGCCAAAAATATAAGTATCGGAAACAATATTTTTCTAGCCGATGTTCTACTTAACGCCGGCGATGCCGACGCTTCAATTACTATTGAAGATTTTGTATTTTTCAGCCATAAAGTGATGGTTATTGCTCGCGGTCATGATTATCAAAAATTAGACAAAGAACGACAAAAGGCAATAACCGAAGCGCCGATTGTAATAAAAAGAGGCGCCTGGATAGGTGCCGGCGCCACAATTCTAAAAGGAGTGACTATCGGTCAGAATGCCGTTATTGCTGCTGGCAGCTTGGTAACTAAAAACGTAGACGATAACACAATTGTGGCCGGCATCCCCGCTAAATTAATAAAGTCCATACAGAGATAACAAAAATAGACAAGAACTATCTTATGTCAAAATTTGAATCGAATAATATATTATTTATATCGCACAAAAAAAAGAAATGCGGTATTTATCAATTTGGTAAAAATATTGCGGACAGTCTTCAAAAATCTAAAAAATATAATTTTATTTATCAAGAATGCTCATCCCTAGAAGAGCTGGATGCAAGCATT